>JALHOS010000013.1 GCA_022842905.1 Myxococcaceae bacterium
CCGACGGCTGGCTCGCACCACCGCCGCCCGGCGCGCCTGCGTTGGGAGCGTCCGGGCGCGGACCACGACGGCGGCGCCGCCTCCGACGACGGCGACGACCACCCTCACCCGCGGCGGCGTCACCACCAGGGCCGCCAGGGCCAGCATCGGCGCCGGCGTCGCCCCCCTCGTCGTCTCCTTCGTCTCCGTCGTCCGGACCGTCGTCGTCGGCCTGTGCGTCCGCTGGCGAAGTCGACGCGGAGACGACGGTCTCCGGGGTCCCACCGCCCGACTCAGCCGGCTGGGCGGAGTCGGTGTCGCTCGGCGCGTCGGGCCGGCCACCTCTGTCCTTGTGGCGCTCCTCGCGCCGGCGCTCCGCTTCGAGCCCGTCCGCCTTCACCTGTTCGAAGAAGCCCTCGTCCAGCTCGTAGACGACGTGCCGCGTGGCCTCGACGCCGACCTGGGCTTCGAGGAACTTGTCCGTCAGTCCTTCGCCGCACCAGAGGAAGACCAGCGCGCCCTGCGTCGCGTCGCTCTTCGCGTCACCGCGGGTTTCCCCAGGGCTGATCAGCACGCCGACGTGCGCGGAGTGGTGGGCCAGATCGCGCCGCAGCTCCTGGACGTGCTTGCGCTCGATGGCCGGCGTGCCGCGCAGCAGGCGGATCGCGTAGCGCAGCTCCAGGCTCCCGTCCCGCTTCCGCGCCGTCAGCAGCGGGCCTTCCTTGGCGCGCTTGGCGACCTTGAGCTCTCTGAAGTGGAGCGCGTGGAGCAGCTTGACGGCCGCCTTCTCGAACGCCGCGCCCTCGAGCTCCGCGAGCCGTCGCCGCAGCAGGCGCCCCATGGCGCGCTTGGCGTCCTTCACCGCCGTGCGCGCGGTGTGCTGGGCGTTGAGATCGTCGGCGGACGCCGCCGGCAGCGGGGCGTCGCTGCGCGCTGCTTCCTTCGAGCGGAGCACGACCTTGCCGTTCTCGAAGGGGAGGTTCACGGCCGCGCAGAAGGCCGCCTGCGCTTCGGCCGGTGCAGGGGCTCCTTCGGGCGCGCCGACCTCGACCGAGAGCTGCAGCTCCCCCGACTCGGCCTTGACGGCGGTGAACTGTGGCCGGCGGCCGTCGTCGACGCGGCGCTGGTTGTCTTCGGCCAGCGCCTCGATCGTCTCGCGCACCGACGTGTCGTCGGCGGTGAGCTCCCGGGCCTTGAGCCGCGCGAGCAGCTCCGTCGGCACCAACGCCACCGGCCCCTCGGACAGCAGCTCGAAGGCCACCTCGTGGAGCGGCGGGTACTTCTTCTTGCGATCGTCGTCTCGGCGCCGAACGCGGTCTGCCTGCCGACCGATGGCGCGCAGGTACTCGGCGCGCGGCTCGGGGTGCCGCTCGAGGGGGCGCAGCGGCGGGAGCCCTTCTTCGGGGTTGGCCGGAGGCAGCCCAGTCTGCGCGAGCGCCGCGGCGTCTTCGGTCAGCATCAGATCCGTGAGCGCGAACGTGTCCTTCGCCGTCACCATGATGCGCCGATCTCGCGGCCGCCGCGCCATGGCCGCCAGTCGAGAGAGCATGGTGACTTCGGGCAGCTTTCCCACGTGGGACAGCAGGCCCTGGTCGAGGCTCTTCTTGGTGATTTCGGAGACGTGCAACGGCGCGCCGGCCTGTTCCAGGACCTTCAGCGCTGCCTCATAGAATGTCATTGGTTTTCTCAGCCATTTCCGGGGTTTCTACGCCCAACCCGCTGCGAGACGCGGCAAGCTAGGCAGCGCTACAGTGCCTGTCAACGAGTGATGATCCGCTTCCGCGTCGGCCAACAGTGGAAGGACGAGCCGCTCGAGGGTGACGGCCCCACCGACGCCTTCCGCGTGGAAGTCGACGGCCTCAACCTCCTCCCGTCGAGCGCGAGCGAGCCCCTGCTGGCCACGCTCGGAGCGCTCCTGCGCGCGGTGAGCGCCGTGGCTGACGAAGGGGGCATGGGCCAGGTGTCCTTCGAGTCGAGCCTGCTCGAGCTGTGCTTTCTGCGGCTGCCGGACTTCGTGGTGGAAGTGTCGGTGGTGGACTTGGGCGCGGCGCCGAGTCGACTGAAGGGCCCGGTGTTGATCGAGCTGCAGCCGCTGGTGGACGCGACGGTTCGCTGTGTGAGCGACTTTCTGCGCGACGCGCGCGCGGCGTTGCGCTCGGGCAACGACGACGCGGCGCTGGCGGCGCTCGAGCGCGAGGCCCAGCGCCTGTCGAGCCAGGTGCAGGTGGACCTCGAGAGCCCAGAGCCGGTGGGCCTGTCGCTGGCGCGCACGCACAAGCCTGGGCTCGGGTTCGTCGTCTACGACGTGCAGGAACGCCTGGCTCGCTACGGGAAGAAGTCCGAAGCGGCGCTGCCCCCGCTCCTGTGTGAAGGCGCGCTGCTGTTGCCGGGCGGCGCGGAGCTGCCGGGCTTGCCGTTTCTGCAGCTGACCCAGCTGGCCCGCGCGGCGAGTCAGGGGCGCGCGACGATCAACGGCCAGCCGTTCTCCCCCGCCGCGATCTTCGACGCGGGCCTGGCGCTGTGCCTGTCCATGCGCGCCCGGAACCCCGCGCTGGGGAACAACCCGTACCTCGAAGCGCTCCAACTGCGCTGCACCGAAGGGCTGTCGGCGCTGCGCGCGGCGGTGCCTGACGCGCAGCCTCGACCGTCGCGGCCGTCGGCGCCGCGGCGCGAATCGGCGGTGAGCCCGGGCTCGCTGCGGCGGCTCCACTTCGTCCAGACCTGGCAGCTCGAGCCAGACGCGCCGGTCGACGACTCGTCGCGGATCTTGGCGCAGAAGGGCGCGCTGAGCGTCACGAGCCCGACCGTGCTGCAGGCGTTCAGCCCGGCGGGCGTGGCGCGCTTCCGGCACGAGGCCCGCCGCGCCGTCGTTCCGCTGGGCGCCACCAGCCTGCTCGGCGTGGACGACGAGCGGGTCTGGTACCAGGTCGATCGCGAGCGCTCGGCCCGGTGGCTGCGGCTGCTGCCGACCCCCGCGTTGGGCCCGGACGCGATGGTGACGGGCCAGCAGATCGTCGCGCTCGCCGAGCGGCGGGGCGTGATCGCCTTCGATCTGCTCACCGGTCGGGAGCGCTGGCGCACGCTGCCGCTGCGCACGCAACGGGCGCACCTCGCGCGCGCCGAAGATCGCGTGCTGCTGGCGACCGACGGAGGGCAGCTCTTGGGGCTCGACGCCGAGGGCGGGCAGGTTCGCTTTCGAGTGCGCGCCGCTTCCCCCTGCGTGCACGCGCCCTTGGTGAGCGGGCACCGCGCGCTGGCCGTGTTGAACCGCAGCGAACACACCACCGTCTTCCTCTTCGAAGCGCTGCCGTCGACCTCGGCCGCGCCCGCGGGGACGATCGTCTGGGCCAAGGAGCTGCAGCTCGCCTCGCCGGCGCCCCCGGCCATGACGAAGAGCCGCGTGTGGCTGGCCGGCACGCGCGAGAAGCACGCGGTGGTGGCCGCGCTCAGCGCGACGGGCAAGCTGCTGTGGGAGCGCATCGTGCCCGTCGAGGCGCGCACGCTGCGACTCCTGCCTTTCGGAACGAGCGTGATCGCCGCCGACTCGAGTGGCGCGGCGATTCGGCTCCTCCCGTCCGGAGAGGCCGCCTGGGAGCTGGCGGGCGTGGGCGACCAGCTCGCGGGCGCGCTCCCGGCGCGGCTGACGCGCAAGCTGCTCCTCCTGCCGGGGCCCACGCTGCGCTGGGTCGACCCCCCGAGCGGGCGCATCGTGTCGGAGCTCCCGGTCGGCAGCCACGTGCACGACGTTCACGTCGATCGTGAGCTGGGCGTGACCGTGCTCGACCGCCGGCTGACGCGCTACGAGCCGCGGGGGCTCTTGTCCGTCATGCTGTGAGGGCGAAGGTCAGCTTCACGTCCGGGCCAAGCGGCGTCACCGCGGTCAGCTGGTGCCGAGGGACCTGCGCCAAGCGCCGCCGTCCCAGCGTGCCCAGCCAGGACAGGCCGTCGGCGCCGAGGAGCTTGGGCGCGACGTAGAGCTGCAGCTCGTCCGCGAGGCCCAGGCGAACGAAGTGTGCGTGGGTCGCCGCGCCCCCCTCCACGAGGACATGGAGGGCGCCGCGATCGACGAGCCGCTCCAGCACCTTCGGGAGCGGCAGCGCGCGCCCACGGCCGGGGAAGGTCCACACGTCGACGCCCTGCCGCGCGAGCGCCTTGAGCGCCCGCCCGGTGCGGACCTGGGTGACCACCAGCGTGCGCTCCGCCGGGCCGGTTCGAAACACCCGCGACGACGTCGGTGCGCGCAACGTCGGGTCGAGCACGATCCGCAGCCCCGTTCGCCCCTCGCCCCCTCCCAGGCGCGTCGTCAGCTGCGGATCGTCGGCGACCACCGTGCCGACGCCGACGACGATCGCGTCGACCTGATCGCGCAGCGCGTGAGCGTCGGCCCGCGCCGCGTCACTGGTGATCCACCGGCTCTCGCCCGTCACCGTGGCGATCTTCCCGTCGGCCGACGCGGCGGCCTTCAAGGTGACGAAGGGCAGCCCCTGCCGCATGGCCTTGAAGAAGGGTCGGTTGAGGGCGTCGGCGTCGGCCTGGAGCATGGGCCCGAAGACCCGCACCCCCGCGTTCCGCAGGCGGGCCAGGCCGCGACCGTCCACCAGCGGGTTGGGGTCGCTCGACGCGAAGATCACCCGCGCCACGCCGGCCTTCAGGATCGCGTCCGTGCAGGGCGGCGTCCGGCCGTGGTGGTTGCAGGGCTCGAGCGTCACGTAGAGGTCGGCGCCCTTGGCCTTGTGCCCAGCGTCCGCCAGCGCGTGCACTTCGGCGTGGGGCGCGCCGGCCTTCGCGTGGAACCCTCGCCCGACGAGCTTCCCGGCCTTGACGACCACGGCGCCCACCGCCGGGTTGGGGTGCGTTCGGCCCAGGCCACGGCGCGCCTCGACCAAGGCCTCGCGCATGAAACGCTCGTCGAGGCCGCCCTCGCTCACTTCTTCGCCCCGGGCTTGGCTTTCTTCCCGCCGGCCTGCGTTTCGATGATCTCCTTGAGCTCGTCCATGAACTCCGAGATGTCGCGGAAGCTCCGGTAGACGGACGCGAAGCGCACGTAGGCGACCTCGTCGAGGGAGGGCAGCGCCTGCATGACCATTTCCCCCACGACGTGAGACGGCACTTCCTTCTCGCCGGCCTCCTGCAGCCGCCGCTCGACCTGGGACACGAGGGCCTCGAGCTGGTTCACCGAGACCGGCCGCTTCTCGCAGGCCTTCTTGAGCCCGGCGACGAGCTTGTCGCGATCGAACGCTTCGCGCCGGCCGTCCTTCTTCACCACGACGGGGCTGAGCTCTTCGACGCGCTCGTAGGTGGTGAAGCGCCGCTCGCACTTCTCACACGCTCGCCGGCGGCGAATGACCGCGCCTTCCGACGACTCACGGCTGTCCAGCACGCGGGTGTCTTGCGCGGCGCAGAACGGGCAGCGCATGGGTCGCCTCCTCTTCTTCAGCGACGCGCCAGGCGCGACGCGTACAGCGGAAAGCCATGGGTGAGCGCGGCGACGTCGGCGCGGACCTTTTGGAGCTGCGCGTCGTCCCCCGCCCCGTCCAGCGCCCGGCCGATGAGCTTGGCGACCAACGCCATCTCGGCTTCTTTCATGCCGCGGGTGGTGAGCGCGGGCGTGCCCACGCGCACGCCCGAGGAGATCGTGGGCTTCTCGGGATCGAAGGGGATCTGGTTCTTGTTGACGGTGATCCCCGCGCGGCCCAGCACGGTCTCCGCGTCCTTGCCGGAGATCTTCTTGGCGCGCAGATCGACGAGCATGAGGTGGTTGTCGGTGCCGCCGGAGCAGAGCCGCAAGCCCTGGCCCTTGAGCCCTTCGGCCAGCGCCTGGGCGTTCTTCACTACCTGCCGCGCGTAGTCCTTGAACGCGGGTTGCAGCGCTTCGTGGAACGCGACCGCCTTCGCGGCGACCACGTGCATGAGCGGGCCGCCCTGAATGCCGGGGAACACCTGGGAGTTGATCGACTTCGCGTGCGCTTCCCGCATCAGGATCAACCCCGAGCGCGGGCCGCGGAGCGTCTTGTGCGTCGTCGTCGTCACCACGTCGGCGAACGGCACCGGCGACGGGTGGGCCCCACCGGCCACCAGCCCGGCGATGTGCGCCATGTCCACCATGAGCGCCGCGCCCACCGAGTCGGCGATCTCCCGGAAGCGCGCGAAGTCGATGATCCGCGAGTACGCCGACGCCCCGACCACCACCAGCCGCGGCCGGTGCTCCTTGGCCAGCGCCGCCGCCTGCTCGTAGTCGATCGTCTCGGTCTCGCGCGCCAGGCCGTAGTGGACGACGCGGTACTGCTTGCCCGAGAAGTTGAACGACGCCCCGTGGGTCAGGTGTCCACCCGAGTTCAGATCCAGCGACAACATGGTGTCACCGGGCTTCATCAGGCACATGTACGCGGCCATGTTGGCCTGGCTGCCGGAGTGCGGCTGGACGTTGGCCGCTTCTGCGCCGAACAGCTTCATGGCGCGGTCGATCGCCAGCTGCTCGGCCTTGTCCACCTCTTCGCAGCCGCCGTAGTAACGCTTGCCCGGGTAGCCTTCGGCGTACTTGTTCGTCAGCGGGCTGCCGCTGGCTTCCATGACGGCGGGGCTGACGAAGTTCTCTGAAGCGATGAGCTCGAGCCCGTCTTCCTGCCGGAGCGTCTCGGCTTGAATGATGGCGTGGATCGCGGGGTCGACCTGCGAGAGCGGCGCGGTGTTTTCCATGTGGGCGCGCGAGGTAGCCCAGCCTTCACGGCGGAGCAACCGTCAGCGCCCGACGTGCTTCACGGCAACGCCCAGGCGTTGGCCCCCAAGGCCGACGCTTCGTACTGCCCCGCTTCCTTCACCCAGGACAGCCCGGTGATGGCGTCGCCGCCCCGCTCGCACACCTGCGCGATCAGCGCCACGTAGGTGTCTTCGTCGTTCTCCTGCTTGGGCACCTCCACCCAGCCAAGGTCCTTTGCCGCGTGCGGCAGGTCCGTCGGCAGAGGGTAGTCGTGCACGTCGCACTTCTTCTTGCCTTCGAACGACGGCAACGGCTCCTCCACCGTGCGGACGATCGGGGCAATGTACGACCGACAGCCCGCCGCGACGAACGTGAGCACCAACGCGAAGGCGCGCAGCGTCATCGCCGGGCCTCGACTGCGGTGATCTTCGCGACGCGCGCCGCGTGGCGGCCCCCTTCGAACGCCGTCGCCAGGAAGCAGGTCAACAGCTCGGCGGCGAGCCCCGGGCCCGTCACCCGCTGCCCCAGGCACAGTACGTTGGCGTCGTTGTGCGCCCGCGCCATGCGCGCCTCGAACTCGGTGTGACAGAGCGCCGCGCGAATGCCGCGGACCTTGTTCGCGGTGATGTTCATGCCCTGCCCGGTGCCGCAGATCAGCACGCCGAGCTCTGCCTGCCCGCCGGTGATGGCCAGGCACGCCTTCTCGGCGAAGTCGGGGTAGTCGACGGACTGGGTCGTCGTGGGGCCGAGATCCACCACCTCGTGACCCAGCGTGCTCGCCAGGCCAATCAGCTCGGCCTTGAGCCCCACCCCGGCGTGGTCCGACGCGAAGGCGATCTTCATGTGGTGGTGCGCTTAGCCAATTCGCCGCGCGCCGTCACTGGCCGGGAGGCGTGACGGTGAGCTCGGACTTGTCGTCGGCCGCCTTGCGCCAGGCGCCCTCTTGGAGCTGATACGCGCGCTGCCGCCCGCAGCCGGTCACCTTGACCTTGGTCGTGGAGATGAAGCGGGCCAGCTCCACGTAGCGCAGCTCCGAGGTGGGGCACTCGAGCTCTTCGGACGCACGGGGATCGAGTTCCTTGCGCAGCTGCCCAAGCGGCGTCGAGCAGGCGCAGCACAGCGCGAAGGCCGCGGCCGCGACCTGCTTGAGGCTCACCGGCCAGGCAACCGGCACGCTCGTCACGCCGCGAAGCGCTTGAGGATCAACACCGCGTTGGTGCCGCCGAACCCGAACGAGTTCGACATGCCGTAGGTGAATCGCACCTCTCGGGCCTTGAACGGCACGTAGTCCAGATCACACTCGGCGTCCGGCGCGTCGAGGTTGATCGTCGGCGGAACGACGCCGCGCTGCAGCGAAAGGGCGGTGATGATCGCCTCACACCCGCCGGCCGCGCCGAGCATGTGCCCGGTCATGGACTTGGTCGAGCTGACCATGACCTTCTTGGCGTGCTCGCCGAACACCCGCTTGATCGCCTTCGTCTCGTGGAGATCGTTGAACGGCGTGCTCGTGCCGTGCGCGTTGATGTAGCCAATGTCCTCGGGCTTGAGCCCCGCCCCGGCGAGCGCCTGCCGCATGCAGCGCTGGGCGCCTTCGTGCTCCGGCGCCGGCGCCGTCTCGTGGTGCGCGTCGCTGTTGGCCGCGTAGCCGACGACTTCGGCGATGATCTTCGCGCCGCGCTTCTGGGCGTGCTCCAGCGTCTCGAGGATCACGATGCCGGCGCCCTCACCCATGACGAAGCCGTCGCGGTCCTTGTCGAACGGCCGGCTCGCCTTCTCCGGGGCGTCCACCCGCGTGGACAGCGCCTTCATGGCTTCGAAGCCGCCGATGCCCATGGGCGTGATCGCCGCTTCGGCGCCGCCGGCGATCGCCGCGTCGAGATCGCCGTAGCGCACCATGCGGAACGCTTCGCCGATCGCGTGCGCGCTGGTCGCGCAGGCCGACACCGGGCTCCAGTTCGCGCCTCGACAGTTGTGCTTCATCGAGATGCGCCCGGGCGCCATGTTGCTGATCATCTTCAGAATGAAGAAGGGCGAGAGCCGATCGAAGCCCTTCGTCATGCCCGTGGTGTAGCTCTCTTCGAAGCTCGCCAGCCCGCCGATCCCGGAGCCGACGATCACCCCGACGCGCTCGGGGTCGTACCCGTTGGGCTTCTCCAGCCCGATGGGGATCGCCGCTTCCTTGACCGCCATCTCCGCGCCGGCGAGCGCGAACTGGCAGAACAGATCCATGCGCCGCGCTTCCTTGCGGTCGATGAAGTCTTCGGCGACGAAGTCCTTCACCTCGGCGGCAATGTTCACCTTGAGGTTGGGATCGTCGAAGCGCTTGATGCGCGCCGTCCCAGGCGTGCCAGCCAAGAGCGCCTGCCAGCTCTTCTCGGTGCCGGTGCCCAGCGCGGTGATCAGTCCCGTCCCGGTGATGACGACGCGGCGGTTCATGCGGTTCCCTCGTGACGAACTGGTCCGTCACTCCCCGCCGTCGAACCGAAGCGCGACGGCCGGGAGCAGCGGCCCAGCCAGCTCACTTCTTGTGCGCGTTGATGTAGTTGACGACGTCGGCGACCGTCTTGATGTTCTCCGACTGGTCTTCGGGGATTTCGATCTCGAATTCCTCTTCCATCGCCATCACCAGCTCGACCAGGTCGAGCGAGTCGGCGCCCAGGTCTTCGATGAAGGAGGACTCGAGCTTGATCTCGTCTTCGCCGACGCCGAGCTGATCCGCGATGATCGACTTGACCTTGGCTTCGATGTTCGTGGCCGTCATGGACTTGCGTTCTTTCCTTGGTGTTGGGGGTGCTGCGTTGGTGGCCGCCGCTACCACACGGCCTGGGGGGAATACAGCGGCGTCACATGTACATGCCGCCGTTGACCTTCAAGACCTCGCCGGTGATGTACGAGGCCGCGTCCGACGCGAGGAAGGCGACCGACTTGGCCACTTCCTCCGCCGAACCGAGCCGAGACAGAGGGATCTGCCCCAGCATCTTCTCCTTCATCTCCGCCGGAATGGACTGCGTCATGTCCGTGTCGATGAAGCCGGGCGTGACTGCGTTGACCCGAATGTTCCGTGACGAGAGCTCCTTGGCGACGGCCTTGGTCAGACCGAGCAGCCCCGCCTTCGAAGCCGCGTACGCCGCCTGGCCGCCGTTCCCCATCTCGCCGACGATGGAGCTGACGTTCACGACCGCCCCGCCCTTCTGCTTCATCATCGGCCGAGCCACGGCGCGCATGAGCGCGAAGGCGCCCTTGAGGTTGGTGTCCAGCGTCTTGTCCCAGTCTTCGTCCTTGAAGCGCATGAGCAGGCCGTCGATCGCCACGCCGGCGTTGTTGACCAGCACGTCGAGCCGCCCGAACTCCTTGACCACGCCGTCCACCGCCTGGCTGCAGGCTTCGGTGTCGGCGACGTCGAAGCGCAGCGCCTTGCACTTGGCGCCCACGTCGGCGAGCAGCTTGACCGTCTCCGTCGCCGCGGCCTCGTTGCCCGCGTACGAAATGACGACGGTCGCGCCGCGCTTGCCCAGCTCCAGCGCGATCGCCCGGCCAATGCCACGGCTGCCGCCGGTCACCAACGCCACCTTGTTCTCGAAGTCTCTGTGCATGGTCGTGTTCGTCCGTTCGTCTTCAGCTCGCCGCCGCGACCGGCGCGGCTGGGAACGCCTTGTCCAGGCTCTTGAGGTCCTCGACGTGCACCGCTTCGATCGCCGTCGCGATGCGCTTGACCAGGCCGCAGAGCACCTTGCCCGGCCCCAGCTCGTAGACCTTGGTGACGCCCTCGCGCTCCAGCGTCTGGACACACTCGACCCAGCGGACGGAGCCAGTCACCTGAGAGAGCAGCAGCGGCTTGGTCCGGCTCGGGTCGGTGTTGGGCGCGGCTTCGACGTTGGTGATCACCGGCGCGCTCGGCACCTTGAACGCCACCTTCGACAGCACTTCGTCCAGGCGCGGCACGACCGGCTGCATGAGCCCACAGTGGAAGGGCGCTGACACCGGCAGCGGCAGCACCCGCTTGGCGCCAGCGGACTTCAGCGCTGCGCTCGCTCGCTCGACCGCGGCGGCGTGCCCGGCGATCACCGTCTGCGTCGGCTCGTTGAAGTTCGCGGGCGCGACCACCTCGCCCTGCGCCGACTCCTGGCAGATCGCCTGCACCTTGTCCGCCGGCAGCCCCAGCACCGCGGCCATGGCGCCGACCCCCGCCGGCACGGCTTCTTGCATGAACGTGCCGCGCGCGCGCACCGCCCGCACCGCGTCGCCCAGACTCATGGCGCCGACGGCGACGAGCGCCGAGTACTCGCCCAGGCTGTGGCCCGCGACGAAGGCCGGCGCGCCCAGGCGCTTGGCCACCACCGCGTGGGCCGCGATCGACACGGTCAGGATCGCGGGCTGGGTGTTCGCGGTCAGCTTGAGCGCTTCTTCGGGCCCTTCGAAGCACAGCGTCGACAGCTTCTCGCCCAGCGCGTCGTCCGCGGCGTCGAACACGGCCCTGGCTTCGGGGAACTGCGCCGCCAGCTCCTTGCCCATGCCGACGTACTGGCTTCCCTGCCCGGGAAACACGAACGCGAACCGACTCATGCTCGTCCTCCTGGAAGAAGTGCGCTCACCACCGGATCACCCCGCTGCCCCACGACATGCCGCCGCCGATCGCCATGAGCACCAGGTTCTGGCCCTGCTGCAGCTTCCCCGCGCGGTTCAGCTCGTCGAGTGTCATCGGCATCGACGCGCTCGACGTGTTGCCGTAGCGATCGATGTTGGTCCACGCCTTGGCCATGGGAATGTCGAGGCGATCGAGCACCGCCTCGAGGATTCGCAGGTTGGCCTGGTGCGCCACCACGTGGTCGACCTGCCCCGGGACCAACCCGTTGGCGCCCATGGCTTCCTTCACCGCGTCGGTGAGCGCGCGCACGGCGAACCGGAAGACCTCTTTGCCGTTCATGGACACCAGGTGGAGCTTCTGGGCGAGGACCTCGGCGCTCTGCGGGTGCTTCGAGCCGCCACCGCGGATCGCCAGAATGTTGGCCTGCGCCCCGTCGGTGTGGAGGTGCGTCGAGAGAATGCCCCGCGCAGGGTCCGGCGACGGCCCGACCACGAGCGCGCCCGCCGCGTCACCGAAGAGCACGCAGGTGCTGCGATCGGTCCAGTCGACGACGCGCGAGAGCAGCTCCACGCCGACCACCAGGATCCGCTTGGCGGCGCCCGACTGAATGTACTGCTGGGCGATCGACAGCCCGAACACCGAGCCCGCGCAGGCCGCCGACAGATCGAACGCGAAGGCCTTCTTGGCGCCCAGCTTGTGCGCCAAGAACGCGGCCGTGGCCGGCATGGGCATGTCCGGAGTGACGGTGCCGACGATCACCGCGTCGAGATCCTCGGGCCGGGTCTGCGCCAGCTCCAGCGCGTGCACCGAAGCCTTGACCGCCATGTCGCTGGTCAGCTCGCCGGGCGCCGCGACGTGGCGCGCGCGAATGCCGGTGCGCTCCGCGATCCACGCGTCGCTGGTGTCGACCAGCTTGGCGAGATCATCGTTGGTCAGCACCCGCTCGGGCACGTAGCTGCCGGTGCCCAAAATGTGCGCTCGTGTCACGGGCGCGCGGCATACACACAGCCCGTCCACCTGTCACTGCGTAGCGCTTTTCGCAGGCGTCGCAGGCCTTACGCAGAAGTCACGCGCGGTTCGAAACGAACACGTCCCTCCGACACACGCAGCTGTCGAGCCCGCGCGCGGCGAAGGGACTGTCCTGAAGCAAACAGCGCTGTGACGACCGGGCGCGCCCGGGTGTCGTCAGTCGGCCTTGCCGGCCGAGACCTTCTTGCCCTTGTAGTGGCCGCAGGCGGGGCACACCCGGTGCGGCTGCAGGGCAGCGCCGCAGTTGGCGCAGGGAATCGTCTGCACCGCGGACTTGAGGTTGTTGTTGGCCGCGCGGCGGCGGTCGCGGCGCATCTTCGTCGTACGCTTCTTGGGAACGCCCATGGATCTCGTCTTCCTTTCAGCTGCTTCGTGTTCTGTGGAGCCCTACTTCGAATTCGTCAGTTCTTCAGCTTGATGTCCTTGAGCTTGGCGAGGCGGGGGTCTGGAGGCTTGGTCGCGCCGTGTCCGCAGTCACTCACGTTGAGATCCTGCCCACACGTCGCGCACAGCCCCTTGCACTCCTCCTTGCACAGCACCGACACCGGCAGCGCCAGCAATACCTGCTCACGCACGATCGGGTCCAGATCGATCGTCTTTCCGTCGAACGGCTCGGCGTCCACCTCGTCCAGTTCGAAAGACGCTTCCTCCGGCTCCTCGCGCCGCTCTTTGCGCCCTGCCCGGCCCTTCTTCGCCGGCTCCGCTTCGTCTTCGTCGTCTTCTTTGGGCCGCTCCTGCACCATGCGCAGCGCGAACTGCACTGAAATCGTCTGATGCACTTCGGTCAGGCAGCGGCGGCACGGCGCCGCCACGTCGACCGTCAGCGAGCCCTTGAGGTGCACCTGGCCGGACACCTTGACGAAGGACGCCGCCAGCGGCGTCGAGCGCCGCAGCGTGAAGTCTCCGCCGTCCAAAAGCGCCGCCTCGAGCACCTTCGGCTCGACCGGGGCGTTCAGCGTCAGGCCCTTCTCTTGGATTTCTTCAATCTTTACGAGCATTTGACTGCATGCCTCAAAGGGGCGCGCACCCTACACGAGCGCGCCCCGGGCCGTCAAACAACGAGCCTTGGGGTGCGAACTGATTCTGATATGGCGGCGGCCGTGCGCGCGTTGACGGCGGCGGCGGTGCTGTGGGGGTGGAGCGCGATCGCCGCGACGGCGAGCGGCTGGCCCGAGCGGGTGCTGACGGCCCAAGTGCAAGGCCAGTCCGGGCTGCGCAGCAAGACGATCTCCAGAGCCCAGGCGCAGATCGACGAAGGTGACTTCGAAGACGCGCTCAAGACGCTGGAAGCCGGCATCGACGATCCGGAGCTGTCCGACGAGCAGCTCGCGGAGATGTACCGGCTGCAGGGGTTGGCGGCGCTGTACCTGGGCAACCAAGACAAGGCGCGCAGCGCGTTCGAACGGCTGCTCCAGGCGCGGCCCGACTACGAGATCCCCAAGTCGACCTCGCCGCGCATTCGCGAGCTGTACGCGAAGATCAAAGAGGACATCAAGAAGCGGCGGGTGCGGCCGGTGACGCTGACCCTCGAGCCGGTGGACGACGTCGTGCAGGGGTCCGCCGTGCAGGTCGAAGCGCAGATCGACGACATGGCGCTGGGTGCGGTGGCGCGGCTCTTCTACCGGCGCGCCGGCGTGCAGAGCTTCTCGTTCGTCGACTTCACGCGCGATCGCCAGGTGAAGAACCGCTACCACTCGACGCTGCCCGGGTTCGAGCTGCCGTCGGAGTCGTCGACCTACGAAGTGGAGTACTTCGTCGAGGTCGTCGACGCCGGGCAGCGCCGGCTCGCCGGCAAGGGCGACCCGTACAGCCCCATGCGCTTCCGCGCGGTGCCCGAAGGTGGCGGCACGTCGCCCGGCACGAAGGTCGGCGCGGTGCCGCTCTATCAGAGCCCCTGGTTCTGGGTCGTCGTGGGCGTCGTCGTGGCCGGCGGCGTCGGCGCGACGATCGCGATCGCCACCGCACAGAAGCCGACGGGCCAGGTGCCGGTGAACATCCAAGTCACGGAGCAGCCATGAAGGCACCGCTCGCGGCGACGTTCCTGCTCACCTTCGCGGCCTGCGGTCCTCAAGCGCCAGGCGCCGCGACGTTCTCGATCGACTGGTACGCCAGCGCCGCGCTCGCCGACGTGATCACCTTCCAGATCTCGGCGCTGACGAACAAGAACAGCGTGGACTGCTTCATGCTGACGAGCACGCCCGCCTGCATCAAAGAGCATGGCTTCGCGGCCAACCGCTTCGTCACCTTCAAAGATCGCAACAACCGCGACGTGAAGACGCTGTCCTTCGGCAAGGCGGTGTCGGCTCAAGGAACGCAGCAGCTGACCGTGCCGCTCCCCGTCAACACCGATGACTTCGCGCTGATCGTCGAAGCGCTGACCGCGGACGCCACGCCCAAGCTCGCGGGCATCGGCTGTGGGTACGTCAACCAGGCGGTGACGACGGGCATGAACGAAGCGGTGCCGGTGAAGTTGACGATCTGGAAGACGCCGGCCAACTGCGACCCGCGGTTCTGACCTGCGCGGCGTGCGTTTCGTCAGCGCGTCAGCTTCGTCACGAGCTTGTCGATGCGGGTGCGATCGCCGGCCGTCAGCTCGACGAAGTGCACGCCCATGCCCAGCTCCTTGGCGTTGACGATCTCGCCCTTACAGCGGATCTCGTGGCTCTCGTTGGGCAGCTGAAACTTGAGCGTGACCTGCGAGCCGAGCGGCAGGGGGATCGTCTGCGTGAAGTACGCCCCGCCCACGGACAGGTTCGACGCGCGCTGGAAGTACAGCTCTCCGTCGCGCTCGACCTCGATCCACAGGTCCACGAGCACCCGCTGCTGCCGCCGCTTTTCCATGCCGCCGGTCATCGCTGCCGCGGCTTATGCCACGGGCCCCCGTCGTGTAGGAAGCGCTCACCATGGCGCGCATTCTGGTGGTCGAAGACGAGCAGGACCTGGCCAGCCTCGTCGAATACAACTTGCGCTCCGACGGGCACCAGGTCGACGTGGCGCAGTCGGGCGCGAGCGGCGTGTCCAAGTTCAAGGCCACGCGGCCGGACTTGGTGTTGCTGGATCTGATGCTCCCCGACATCTCCGGAACCGAGGTAGCCCGGCTGATCCGCGGCGCTGACGGCAAGCGCACGCCGATCATCATGGTCACCGCCCGCGGCGAAGAAGCCGATCGAGTCAAAGGCCTCGAGATGGGCGCCGACGACTACGTGGTCAAGCCGTTCTCGGTCAAAGAGCTGCTCCTGCGCGTCAAGAACGTGCTGCGCCGCCAGGAAGACGCGCCGGCCAAGCCCGCCGCCGTGCTCAAGGCGCCGGGGATCGTGCTGGACACCGACCGGCACGAAGTCCGCGTCGACGACAAGCCCGTCGTGCTGACGCACATGGAGTTCAAGCTGTTGCGCACGTTCCTCGAGCGGCCCGGCCGAGTGCAGACCCGCGAGACGCTCCTGTCCGACGTCTGGGGCATCGAAGCCGACATCACCACGCGGACGGTGGACACGCACATCAAACGGCTGCGGGAGAAGCTCGGGGCGCAGGGCGACTGCATCGAGACGATTCGCGGTGTCGGCTACAAGCTGGTGACGCCGTGAGCAGCGAGTCGACGCAACCGGATCCGACCCACGAGCTGGCGGTGCTCCAGGCCGTCGTCGAAGGCATGGCCGAAGGCGTGTGGGTGACCGGCGAAGACGGCACCGTGCTGCGGCACAACAGCGCGCTCAAGGAAATGCTCTTCACAGGCCACGAGCTGGTCGGCCGCCAGCCCACGGGGATCCTCGCGAACGACGAGCTCCAAGCGGCGGTGGAGCGCGCCTGCAAGGACGGCGTGTCGTCTCGGCTCGAGGTGACCAGCGAGGGCCTGCGGCCCCGGGTGCTGTCGATCCACGTCGCGCCGCTGGGGCGAGATCTGCGCGGCTCGACCGCGGTCTTCTTCGACGTGACCGAGCTGCGGCACCTCGAGAAGGTCCGCAAGGACTTCGTCGCCAACGTCAGCCACGAGCTGCGCACGCCGATCACCGCGATCCGCGGCTACGCCGAGACGCTGCGGTCCGGCGCCCTCAACGACCCCGCCGCCGCCCCGAAGATGGTGGAGATCATCCACCGGCAGGCCGAACGGCTGTCCGAGCTGGTGGACGACCTGCTCGAGCTGTCGCGGCTGGACAGCAAGCAGCTCAAGCTGGCCGCCGAGCCGATCGAGCTCAACGAGGCGGTGCTGCGCGCGATCGAGGCGGCGCGGCCCAAGGCGCGGGCGCGCGGCACGGCGATCGACGTGTCGATCCCCGACGGGCTCGAAGTGCTCGCCGACGCGCGCGCTATCGAGCAGGTGGTGCTCAACCTGGTCGACAACGCCATCAAGTACGCGCAGGCCCGCGGCCACGTGTGGGTCAGCGCACGCCCGACGGACGACGGCAACGTGGAGCTGGCCGTGAAGGACGACGGCCCGGGGATCGAAGCCAAACACCTGCCCCGGCTCTTCGAGCGCTTCTACCGGGTGGACAAGGGGCGCAGCCGCGACATGGGCGGCACCGGGCTTGGTCTGTCGATCGTGAAGAACCTGGTCAACGCCATGCGCGGCGAAGTGCGCGTGGACTCGACCCCAGGGCGCGGGAGCACGTTCGTCGTCGAGCTGCCCCGGCCCGGGCGCGCGCTGAGCCCCACCACGACACCGAGCGTCGCAAACCCCTAGCCGGTCCGGTGTTGCCGTGTAGAGTTGTCCGCGCTCATGCGGGTCGCGGTGCTGGCGGACATCCACGGCAACCTCCCCGCCTGCGAAGCGGTGCTCGAGGACATCAAACGGCAGTCGCCGGACTACGTGGTCGCTGCCGGCGATCTCGCGCTGCGCGGCGCGTACCCCAAGGAGACGGTGGAGCTGCTCGCCGATCGCTGCCACGCGCTGCTGCTGGGCAACACCGACGCGTACATCGCCGGGACGTACCTGTCCGGCGCCTACCGCGAGCGAGAACACTGGAAGAGCGAGCTGCTGTCGTGGACCCGCGATCAGCTCGGCGCGGACTGGTCGGCCAAGCTGGGGCAGCTCAAGTTCTCGGCGCGCTACAGCCCTCGGCGTGGGCAGGACCTGTTCGTCTGCCACGCGAACCCCAAGAACTTGGAAGAGTCGCTCGAGCCGACGCTCGACGAGGCCACCCTGCGCCGCTACCTGGCCAACCTCGACGCGACGGCGGTGGCCTTTGGGCACCTCCACTTCCCCTACCGCCGCCGCATGGGCCGCGTGGTGATCGCCGACGTGGCGTCGGCCGGCATTCCGCGCGACGGCGATCTGCGGCCAGCCTGGGGCCTCTTCACCTGGACGCCTCGGGGCTGGCGCGTGCAGATCCGCCGCGTGCGCTACCCGGTGCGCAAGGCCACGCAGGCGCTCATCGAACGCAAGGTCCCCGGCGGGCCGCTGCTGATCCACAAGATGCTGGAGGCGCGCTACCGCCACCACCAGCTGCTCGCCGACGCCGCTCGTCGGCATTCAGGCTTGCCGCCGCCCGGGCCGCGGCTGTCCGCCCCCCGCGCGCCTGGGAACGGCCAGTCGCTCCCGCCGCCGGCCGCCGTCTTGGGCCCGCCCCCCGGCTTGTCCACGCAGGCCGACGAGGCGGCGGACGATCAGCTCCAGCCCAAGCTGTCCCAGGAAGACGCGCCGGCCGAGCTGCCCATGAGCAGCGAGGCGCCGGACGACGGCCACGGCGAGCCGCCGGACGTGACGGTGTCCGGCCCCGCGCTCAGCGAGCACGACGCCGACGACGAGGCCAC
Organism: Myxococcaceae bacterium; assembly: GCA_022842905.1. Taxonomy (GTDB): domain Bacteria; phylum Myxococcota; class Myxococcia; order Myxococcales; family Myxococcaceae; genus JALHOS01. The sequence goes on from JALHOS010000013.1 coordinate 18,039, forward strand.
CGAAGTCACGAACGTGACCAACGTGACACAAACGTCACGAGCCCCGGGCGGCGGCTGAGCCATACCCGGTAGACGTGCGCTGCGCCGGGTCAGTGCTTGGAGACGATGACCAGCCGGCGTTCGAACACGTCGTGGAACAGCTTGGCCTCGTGCTCGACGTCCCAGCGCTCGAGATCCAACGCCTGGGCGGCGTCGAGATGCAGCCGCACCGTGCCCTTCTGGAGCTGCAGGGTCAGCCGCCGCACCGGCTGGTGGTGGCTGCGATCGAGCGAGTCGGCGACCCGCAGGATCGTCGCGCAGCGCCGCACGACCCGCGCGTCCATGCCGTCGAGGGTGGCGAGCAGCTCGTGGTTGGGCTCGGGCTGAGACCTCCGATGAAACCGGGCGATCAGCGCCGCCAAGGCGCGCTCGTGATCCGACAGACCGGGAATGTCGGCGTTGCCGATCAGGTAGTGCGAGTGGCGGTGGTGCTTCTGGTGGCTGACCACGTGGCCGACGTCGTGCAGCAGCGCCGCGACCTCGAGCCACGCGCGCGCACGCTTGGGCATGTCGTGCAGCCGCTGCAGCCCGTCGAAGAGCGCCAGGGCGAGCTTGGCGACCTGCCGGCCGTGCGCTTCGCCGAACCCGAGCCTTCGCCCGAACGCCACCGCGGCCTCGGCGAGCGACGGGTCGTCGTCGTCCGGGCGGCGGCGCCGCAGCAGATCCTGCAAGAGCCCTTCGCGCAGCCCCTGATCCACCGCGGTGATGCGCTCGCCCCCCAGGTGCCGCAGCGCGGCCTCGAGGATCACCGCGCCGGCGACCACCACCTCGGCCCGCTTGGGGTCGAAGTGTTTGCGCCGCTCGTCCAGATCCATGCCGGCCAGCTCGTCCGCCGCCTCGCTGATCTCTTCGAACGTCGCGTGGCCGACGCCTTCGGACCGCGAGAAGCCGACCACCGCGCCGACGGTCCCCGACGAGCCGATGACGTGCTTCGGGGCTCCGACGATGCGGTTGGGCAGCGCTTCGGCCATGAGCTCGCGGGCGTAGTCGCGGACCAGCCGCAGCTTCTTCTTCGACACGTCGCCGCTCAGGTCGAACAGCTCGGTCAGCCGCACGGCGCCCACGTCGACGCTGTAGAGCGCGCGCGGCACTTCCCCCCGCGCGTCGATGATCTCCGTGCTGCCGCCGCCCAGGTCGATGCACAGCGAGCGCTGCCGCTTGGGCTTGCCGTGGAGCACCCCCAAGCAGATCAGCCGCGCCTCTTCGCGCCCCGAGATCACCTCGAGCGACAGCTGCGCCTCGCGCCGCACACGGCGCACGATCGCGTCGCGGTTCTTCGCCTCGCGCAGCGCGCTGGTGGCGACCGCCCGAACTCGCGCGCCGTGCCGTCGGCAGAGCGCGCCGTAGCGCCGCAGCGTGGCCAGCAGCCGATCCGCGACCTGATCGCCCAGGTACCCCGTCGTGAAGACGCCCTCGCCCGGCCGCACCGGATCACGCTCGGTGTGCAGCGTCTCGAGCGCGCCGTCGGCTTGGACGCGGGCCAGCTCGAGCCGCACGGCGTTGGTGCCCACGTCGATCGCGGCCAACACGTCGTCGTGAGGGTGGGGGCGCTTGGCAGCCATGGACTCGCGCGCGCCTTCTTGCCGAGCCCAGGCACCGTGGCAAGAAGAGAGGCGGCATAACGGACGTGGAGCGACTCATGGCGGAAAGCGGCGATCGACAGCTGTTCATCAACCGCGAGCTGTCTTGGCTCGCGTTCAACGAGCGCGTGCTGGACGAGGCCAAGCAGCCGACGCTGCCCCTGCACGAGCGGCTCAAGTTCCTGGCGATCGTCTCCTCGAACCTCGACGAGTTCTTCATGGTCCGCGTCGCGGGCCTCAAGCAGCAGCTGCTGGGCGGCATCGTCGAAGTCCCCGCGGACGGCCTGCCCGCCGCCGAGCAGCTCGCGGCGATCTCGGAGCGCACCCACCAGATGGTGACCGAGCAGCACCGGGTGTGGACGAACGATCTGCGTCCCGCGCTGACCGCCCGAGGCCTGGGGCTGCTCACCCGCGACGCGCTCACGCCGGACCAGCGGCAGGCCGCGCGGGTGTACTTTCACTCGAACGTCTTCCCGGCGCTGACGCCGCTGGCCGTCGACCCCGGCCACCCGTTCCCCCACCTCAAGAACAAGTCCCTCAACATCGCGCTCGTCGTTCGGCGCTCCGACAAGCGGCGGCGCAAGGACGTCACCGAGACGTCGCTGGCGGTGGTGCAGGTGCCGGCCGTGCTGCCTCGGTTGGTGACGCTCAACCTGCTCACCGGGCCTGCGTACGTGCTGCTCGAAGAGCTGATCAGCTGGCACGCCGCCGAGCTGTTCCCCGGCTACGCGGTCGATCAGGCCGCCGCGTTCCGCGTGACCCGGAACTGGGACCTCAACATCGACGAAGAAGAGTCCGAAGATCTGCTCGCGCTCATTCAGCAGGAGCTGCGCCGACGCGACCGCGGCATGGCCGTGCGGCTCGAGATCGACGCGGCGGCGACCACCGCCATGGAGCAGCAGCTCACCGCGGCGCTCAAGCTGGGCCCGGCCGACGTGTACCGCGTGTCCGGCCCGCTCCAGCTGTCGGACCTGACCGCGCTGGCGGAGCAAGACCCCAAGCCAGACGCCCGCGTCGAGCCGTACCTCCCCGTCACGCCCCCCGGGATCAAAGACGTCGAGTCGCTGTTCCAGGTCATCGCCCAGAAGGACCTGCTGCTGCACCACCCGTACGAGGCGTTCGACCCCGTCGTGCGGTTCTTGGAAGAAGCGGCGGACGACCCGAACGTGCTGGCGATCAAACAGACGATGTACCGGACCACCGGCGACAGCCCCGTCGCGCGCGCGCTGGTGCGGGCCAGCGAGAACGGCAAGCAGGTGGCCGTCCTCGTCGAGCTCAAGGCGCGCCTCGACGAAGCCAACAACATCGCTTGGGCGCGGCGCATGGAAGAGAACGGCGTGCACGTCGTCTACGGGCTCATGGGCCTCAAGACGCACTGCAAGGTGACGCTCGTCGTACGCCGCGAAGCGAACGGCATTCGCCGCTACGTGCACCTGGGCACCGGCAACTACAACGCCGCGACGGCGCGCTCGTACACCGACGTGTCGCTGTTCACCGCCCGCCCGGAGATGGCGGACGACGTGACGGCGCTCTTCAACCTGCTCACCGGGTACTCGACGCAGCCCAACTGGCGCCGCCTGGCAGTGGCGCCGACGACGCTCCAGACCAAGGTGCTCGAGCTCATCGAACGCGAGGCGCAGCGGGCCAAGAAGGGCGACCCGGCGCGGATCTTGGGGAAGCTCAACGCGCTGGCCGACCCGCTCGTCATTCGCGCGCTCTACGCCGCCAGCCAAGCTGGCGTGGAGATCGAGCTGGTCGTCCGCGGGATCTGCTGCCTGCGCCCCGGCGTGCCCGGGCTGTCCGACCGCATTCGCGTGGTGAGCGTCATCGATCGGTTCCTGGAGCACAGCCGCGTGTTCGCGTTCGGCGTCGGCGCCCACACCGAGGTCTACGTGTCTTCCGCCGACTGGATGCCGCGCAACTTCCACCGGCGGATCGAGGTCATGGCCCCGGTCGAAGACGCGGCCCTGCGCACGAGGCTGCTCGACGAGGTGCTCGGGCTGGCGATCAAGGACAACGTCAAGGCCCACCAGCTCAAGGCCGACGGCACCTATGTGCGCGTGGCCAACGAGCTGCCGCCCGTGCGCAGCCAGGCGGTGCTGATCGAGCAGGCCCGCCGGTCCCAGGCGCCGAGCGAGCCGCTGCTCCGCCACGTCGCCGCGCCCACCGACAAGCCGCTGCCCGAGCCCCAGCGCTCGCCGCCTACTCCCTGAAGGGTGGTCAGGCCGGCTTTGGCTCTGCTAAGGCGAAAGCCGCTAGAGTCGTCGGTAATCGACGCTGCACGAAGGAGTCGCGCATGGGCCTCAAGTGGACCGAGCTGTTGCTGATCTTCCTCGCGATCCTCCTCCTGTTCGGGGCCACCCGGCTGCCGGCGCTCGGCTCGTCCCTCGGCTCGGCGATCCGCAACTTCAAGCGCGGGTTCTCGGGCGAAGACGACGACAAGGGCGACAAGAAGATCGCCGACGGCGCGAACGTGACGCCCGCGCAGCAGGACAAGACGAAGAGCAGCTAAAGCGCTACTTCAGCGCCTTCTCGATCTCCTCGGCGACGGGCTTCGCCCAGTCCTTGATCCGCCGCGCCTCGGGTGGATCGTACGCGCCGGACCCCTGCAGCACCTTGTCCATGGCGGCCTTGGCGTCCTTGGGCTTGCCGTCCTTCAAGTGCGTCTCGGCCAGGTACAGCCACGCGCGCAGGTGCTCGGGGTGCTTGCCGGCGACGAACTCGAGGTCGGTCTTGGACTTGGCCAGATCGCGCTTGGGCCAGGGCAGCTCCCACCAGTAGCGGCCCTTCGCGTTGCGCGGGCCGTAGCGATCGAAGGACTCGATGTTCTTGATCGCGAAGTCCAGGTTCTCCAGGAACTTCCCTTCGAGGCCCTCGCCGAGCGCCGTCAGAATGCCGACGGCCTGGGAGTACGCGCCGATGTTGAGCGCCAGGTAGTACTTCGCTTCGGCGCCCGAGCCGTTCACCTTGAGCGCGCGCTCGGCGAACAGCCAGCCTTCCTTGGCGATCTGCTTCTTGAGCTTCTCGTTCTTGGCGCCGTCGGCCACCCACCAGCGCAGCCGCGCCGCGCGCCAGAGCACCGCGTAGTCCTCGCCCTTGTCCTTGAGCGCCGCGCGGATCGTCGCGTCGCCGTCCTTGAGCGAGGCTTCCTCGTCGCGGGTCTTCCAGAGCGTGTCGAGCTTCTCGACCGGGCTGGCCTCGGCCACGACGGGGGGCGCCGGAGGAGCAGCGGCCTCAGCGGCGCCTTGTCCCGCGTCTTGAGCCCAGGCAGACGACGCCACGCACAGCCACACCACCCAGCCGATTCGCATGGAGCGCATGAAAGGCCAAAGCTCCACGCCTCGCCACTGCCGCGTGTCGGGCAGCGGCCCAACCTTCACCAACGCTCAGGCGGCCTCGGCCGCCACCTCGACGTTCTCGTTCATGGACTCGAGGTAGCGCGCGAGGAAGCTCTTCGTCTTCAGCTCGACCTGCCGCACCCGCTCGCGAGACACGCCCCAGCGCGCGCCCAGCTCTTCGAGCGTGCGTGGTTTGTCCTGCGTGAGCCGCTCCTGGAGAATGTCCCAGCCCAGGTCGCCCAGCCGACGCTTCACCTTGAGCAGCGCCTGCGCCACCTCTTCGTCGCGCTCGAGCTGGAGGAAGGTCTGGTCCGGCGACGGCCCGTTGTCCTCGAGGCGATCCAAGAACGTCGCGTCACCGTCCTCGTCGATCGGCACGTCCAACGAGATGTCCGTCATGCCGCCGCGCTCGTGCTCACCGCCGCGTACGTGGCTGCGGTTGTCCTTCAAGTACCGGGTGATGTACGCGCGGATCCACCACACGGCGTAGGTCGCGAAGCGCACGTTCTTCTTCGAATCGAAGTGCTCGATCGCCTTCATCAAGCCCACGTTGCCTTCTTGGATCAGGTCGTCCAGCCGGTTGCCGCGGTGCGCGAACTTCTTGGCCACCGCCACCACGAACGGGAGGTTGCTGGTCGCCAGCACCTGCCGCGCGGCTTCGTCGCCCTTCTTCGCCCGCGCCGAGAGCTCGTACTCGTCCTCGCGCGTCAGCTGGCGTGAGCCACGCAGCCCTCGCAGGTATCCGGTCAGCCCGTCCGTCGTCGTTCGCAGCTGCATCTCGTCCTCCTCACGTCTGAACAGGGTTTGTTCAGGGTTGAGATAGAGATGCACCCGCCAGCCTTCTGTTTCGGAGTTGCCCATGATCTTCGCCTCCCCAGGCGGGTAGGAACACGACCGCGAGGGACGGTTCAGCAAGCCAGGTGCCCACCCGCGGGCGCCACCCAACACGCTGATGTTGCAGGGCAAAACTACTCCGCAGGGAAGATCTTGCCGGGGTTCATCACACCCGCGGGGTCGAACAGACCCTGGAGCTGCCGCTGGAGCGTGACGAGTAGCGGCGCTTGTTCGAGCGACAGGTACTGCTTCTTCGCGAGGCCGACGCCGTGTTCCCCGGTGATCGTTCCTCCGAGTTCGACGGTAACGGCCATGAGCTGGCCGAGCAACGTGTCGACGAGGGCGCGCTGGTGGGGCGCGAACAGCACGTTGGTGTGGAGGTTGCCGTCGCCGACGTGGCCGTAGGTGGCCACCGTGAGGCCGACCGCAGCGCCGAGCGCCTTGAACCTGGCCACCGCCTCGGGAATGCGGCTGCGCGGGACGACGACGTCTTCGGAGATCTTCTGCGGCGAAAGCCGGCGCAGCGCTGGGCTGACGGAGCGGCGCACGGCCCAGATCCGTTCGCGCTGAGACTCGTCCTGGGCGGCGACGACGTCGAGCGCGCCCGCCCCCCGCACCACCGCTTCGACCCGAAGGAGCTGTTCGAAAGCCGACTCGGTCGAATGCCCGTCGGTCTCGACGATCAGCACCGCCCCTGCCCCGCTCGGCAGCGGCAGGCCTTGCCCGGCGATGGCCGCGAGCGCGACGTCATCGAGTAGCTCGAGGCAGCGCGGCAACAGCCCGGCGCCCAGCACCGCGCTCACCGCTCGGCAGGCGGCGGCGGTGTCGACGAAGCCGACCAGCCCGGTGGCGACGCCTCGGGGCTTGGGGACGAGCCGGAGGGTCGCCTGCGTGCACACCCCCAACGTTCCCTCGGAGCCCACGAAGAGCGAGACGAGGTCGTACCCCGCTACGCCCTTGCTGGTGCGCCGTCCGACCGTCAGCGGCTCTCCGGTCGGCAACACCCAGCGCAGGCCCAGCACGTAGTCGCGGGTGACGCCGTACTTGAGCGCGACCGGGCCGCCGGCGTTCTCGGCGATCGTCCCGCCGACGGTGCAGGTGGGCCAGCTGTTCGGATCCGGCGGGTACCACAGCCCGTGGGCCTCGGCCGCCGCGTACACGTCCGCGAGCAGCACGCCCGGCTCCACCACCACTCGAAGCTCGTCAGGCACGATCTCCACGACGCGCGTGAGCTTCTCGAGCGACAGGGCGATGCCGCCGGCCGCCGGGACGGACCCGCCGGACTTGCCCGTGCGCGCGCCCACGGGCGTGACCGGCACCCGCTCGGCGTTCGCCACCCGAAGCACCCGACACACATCGTCCTCGCTCCGCGCGAAGACCACGAGCTGCGGAGCCACCCCCTCGCAGCCGGACTCGTCGCGCGAAAAGCGTTCCCGGGCCGCGTCCTCGTCCGTCAGCTCGACCCCCGTCAGCGCGGCGCGAACCCGAGCCATCACCTCGGCACTGGGAGTCGACGCCTCCACGGCCCGGCTCACCGCGCCCGCGTGAGGCGGGCCCAGAGCTCAGCGCGCAGCGGGCCGTCCTTGAGGCACCCGTCGTAGGCCTCCGCGTGGGTCCAGGCCTGGTGCTGCTCACCCTGGCGGTGCGTCAGGCACGTCTGCTGCGCCTCGAGGATGCAGGCCGCGCCCTCCGTCTGGGTGTACGTCATGAGCGCGTCGGTCACGTTGCGCGCGAGCTCTTCCTGCAGGACCAGGCGCTGCGCAAAGCACTGAAGGACGGCGGCGATGCGGCCGAAGCCCAGCACCCACTGCCCCGGCACGTAGGCCACGTGCGCCACGCCGGAGTACGGCATGAGGTGGTGCGGGCACATGGACCGAAAGTGCAGCCCTGACACGACGACGAGCTCTCCGTCGCCGCGCTTGCTGACCGGGAAGCGGTCCTGCAGCAGCGCCGCTGGGTTGAGCTGGTAGCCGGCGACGAACTCGCTGGCCCACGCGTAGGCGACGCGCTCCGGGGTGTTGGCGAAGTTGGGGTCCGACTGATCGACACCCAGCGCGTCGAGGAAGTTGGCGATCGCCTTCGCCATGCGCAGCTGGTTCGGCTTGACCTTGGTGGGCGTCTTCATGGCCGGTACGTGACGCAGTACTCGGGGGTCTCCCAGAGCTTGAGCTCGACGAGGCCCGGGAAGTGCGGCGCGAGCTTGTCCCAGAACCAGATCACCAGGTTCTCAGCGGTCGGGTTCTCGACGATGTCGTTCAGGTAGTAGTGGTCGACGTCCTTCAGGCACACGTCCCACACCCGCCGCTTCACCTCGTCGAAGTCGCGGATCATGCCGTCCTTCGGGGACGGGCGGCCTTCGAGGAGCACGTGGAGCACGTAGTTGTGGCCATGCAGCCGATTGCACGGCCCGTCGTAGTGCGGGAGCAGGTGCGCGGCAGAGAACTGGAACTCCACGGACAGCGTCATCGGCATGATGGGCCGGAGCGTGTACCGGCTTGCTCGGCGGGCCGCAACGGCCGCTCAGCGGCGCACGAGCACCCGGCCGCCCTCTTCGCGCACTTCGAAGCACGCGATCCTGGCGCCCCTCGGAAAGAACGCCGTGCCGTCGCGCACGTCGAAGCTCCACGCGTGGAGCGGGCAGTACAAGAAGTGCCCTTGGAGATCGCCCTGCCCCATCGACCCGCCGCGGTGGGGGCAGGTGTCGTCCACCGCCCAGACGCGCCCGTCCACGCGCACCAGCGCCACGGGCTTGCCCGCCACGTCCACGGTGCAGCGGCCGCCTTCCTGGAGCTCGGCGGCGCCCAGCACGTCGACCCAGCCGCTCATTTCACCGCGGCGGAGATCCGCTTGAACGCGTCGCCGCCGGCCTTGCCCAAGGCGTCGAACAGCGCGGCTTCCACGGTCGTCAGCACCGCGCCCGCATCGCGGCACAGGCCCAGCCCCACCTCGAAGTCGACCGCGTCGCGCGAGAGCACCCCGTCCTGGGCCACGAACGGCGCGATGCCCGAGCGCCGCAGCGCGCGCACCGTCTGGAAGACGCAGACGTGCGTCTCCATGCCGATCACCAGCACCGACTTGCGCCCCGACAGCCGCTCCTTCACCACGGGCGTCAGGGCGCTGAAGTCGAGCTTCTCCACCGGCGCGAACCCGGGCACCTTCTGCGCGATCGCCGGGAGCGTGGGGCCCAGGCCCTTGGGGTACTGCTCGGTGACGACGATCGGCAGCCCCAGCGCCTGCGCGCCCTCGATCGCCGCCAGCGTGCGGTTGACCACCCGCGCCAACCGATCGGCCGGCATGGCCGCCGCCAGCCGTTCCTGGAGATCGATGAGCAGCAGCGCCGACTCCGCGGCGATGAACTGGTGGACCATAGCGGGGCGCTCCGGGGTGAGAGACTTCGATCAGACGGCGTAGCCCATGGCGCCGGCCTTCACCGGCGCGTCGGGATCGATCATGACGTTGACGCAGGCGACGGTGTTCGAGGCGATCGCGCGCTCGAGCGCGGGGCGGATCTGCCCCGGCTCCGTGACCAGCTCGCCCCACCCGCCCATGGCCTTGACGATCTCGTCGTAGCGCGTGGGCTTGAGCAGCGTGGCCGGAGACTTGTCGTCGCCGAACATCTGCACCTGGGGAATGCGGATCTGCCCCCACGCCGCGTCGTTGCCGACGACACACACCATCGGCAGGTTGAACCGGAGCGCCGTCTCGAAGTCCATGCCGTTGAAGCCGAAGCTGCCGTCGCCTTGGATCACGAACACGGTGCTGTCGGGGTTGAGCGCCTTGGCCGCGAGCGCGAACGGCGCCCCGACGCCCAAGCAGCCGAGCGGTCCCGGATCGAGCCAGCGGCCCGGGCGGCTGAGCGTGATCACCTTCGCGGCCATGGCCACGTAGTTCCCGCCGTCGGCGATGAAGAACGGGTCCTTGCAGGCGTTGGCGACGTCGGAGAGCTCCTTGGCCAGCCGGTAGTGGTGGATCGGCTTGTCGTCGGTGAACCACTTGGCGATGCCGGCCTGCTTCTTCACCTCGGCAGCGCGCAGGCTCGCGAGGTACGCGCCGCGGTCCTTCTTCGCCAAGCCCTGCGCCAGCCCCTGCAGCGCCGAGAAGCTGTCGGCGATGATCCCCACGTCCACGGTGCGGTTGCGGCCCACCTCGATGGGATCGATGTCGACCTGAATGATCTTCGAGTCGGCGGAGAACGTGGGCTCGCTGCCGTAGTTGAGCCGGAAGTCGAAGGGCGTACCGAGCACGAGCACCACGTCGGCGCCGGACAACGCCTCTTTGCGAGTGTGCTGGAAGAAGCACGGGTGCTCCGGCGGCAGGCAGCCGCGGCCGGCGCCGTTCAAGTACACGGGCAGCCCAGCGCGATCACACACGGCGCGCAGCGGCTCCCACGCGCCGTCCCAGTAGATCGACGAGCCGGCGATGACGGCGGGGCGCTCGGCCTTGTCGAGGAGCGCGATCGCCTGCTCCAGCTTCTTCGGGTCCGGCGCGCTGCGGGCGTCGGTGCGGTAGCCGGTGGGGAGCTTCACCGCTTCGTCGTCGGCGTTCTCCATGAGCACGTCCCACGCCAGCTCGAGGAAGACGGGGCCCGGGCGGCCGGTCATGGCCACGCGGAAGGCCTTGGCGAGGTAGCTGGGAATGAGCTCCGGCTTGGGGACGCGGTCGCTCCACTTGGAGATGCGGTGGAAGAGATCGACCTGCTCGATCTCCTGCAAGCTGCCGCGGCTCTGGTTGAACGTGGGCGCCGCGCCGCCGAGCAGGATCATCGGCGACGACGCCTGGTACGCGTTGGCGACGCCGGTGAGCGCGTCGGTGACGCCGGGCCCCGCGGTGACGACCGCCACGCCGATGCCGCGGGTCAGCCGCGCGTACGCATCGGCTGCGTGCGCCGCGGCCTGCTCGTGCCGGGTGTCGATGAGCTGGATCCCTTCTTCGATGCAGCCCGCGTAGATCGGCGCCACGTGGAGCCCGGACAGCGTGAAGACGTGCCGCACGCCTTCCTTCTTGAGCATGCGGGCCACCAGCTGACCGCCAGACGCCATCGCCATGAGTCGCTCCCTGTTGCGCGAGTGAGGTGAGGGGGCCGGACTTACCAAGAAAGGTGCGCCGGGGAAGGCCAGCCGCATTAGACCTCTGGCCCCTATGGCGACCGACCCGAGCTGGCAGACGAAGCTGGTGGACGCGCTGCGGCGCGACGCGAAGCGGTTTGGCCCGACGCTGGCGAAGCTGGCCCTGGAGCGCGGGCTGGCCGTCACCAAGCTCGACGGGACGAAGGTGCCGATTCCCGTGACGGCCACGCCGGTGATCATCGAGGCGACGGAGCTGGCCAGCAGGCAGCGGCTCGCCGCGCAGCTCGCGTCCGCGGGCCTCAAGATGGCGCGGCACGTGCTGCTCGGGCCGCTGCGGCCGGTGGTCTACGACGGGCTGTCGCCGCTCGAGCAGTCCCTCGCCGACGCGACGGTGGCGAAGCTGGACCGGCTGGTGACGACGCGGGTCGACTTCTTCGTGGGCGACAAGCCCTGGGCGCTCGAGCTCAACGCGACGATCCCCGCCATGCAGGCGTACTCGGACATCGCCGTGGGCGCGTTCCTCGAGGCCGTGGGCGACTGGTGGGGCGTGCCGGCGCACGTGCGCAACCGCTGGCAGGCGAACAACGGCAGCAACGCGCTGGCGCTGTTCCGGGCGCTGCTGCGCGGCTACGGCGAAGTTCGGCGCGGGCGGCAGCCGGAGCGGATCGCGATCCTCACCCGCCGCAACGACGCGCAGATCGCCGAGCTGCAGTACCTGCGCGAGCGCTTCGAAGAGTGGGGCCCGCCGACGGACATCGTCTTTCCCGACGAGCTGTCGGGGTCGAACGAGGTCCGCGCGAACGGGAAGACGTACGATTTCGTCTACCGGCACCTGTTCGTCCGAAGGCTCGAGGAGCCGACGATGCTGGGCGCCGACTACGTCAAGGCGCTGCTCGCCGAGCCGAACGGCACGCGCGCGGTGGTGCTCAACCCGCCGGCGTCTCAGGTCGAAGCGAAGGCGGTGTTCGCGTACCTGTCGCAGGCGGTGGACGACGCGCAGCTGGCCCGGAGCGCGGGGCTGACGGCGGACGAGCTGAGCGCGATCCACGAGTCGGTGCCCTGGACGCGCGTGTTCCGTGGCCCCGAGCTGCTCGCGCAGGTGAGCGCGGCGCCGAAGGACTACGTGCTCAAGCGGTCCTGGGACTACGGCGGCCGGGCGGTGTTCGTCGGCAAGTCGGTGGGGACGCCGGGCTTCGACGAGCGGGTGAAGGCGGCGTACGGCTCGGTGCTGGACTGGCCGGCGCTCTGCGCGCGCGCCGAGGCCGATCGGCACGGCGGCGGGTTCGTCGTGCAGAAGTTGGTCGAGACGACGACGGAGCCGCATTTGATCTGCTCGGGCGACGTGCAGACCGAGGCGGATCTGTACGTGGACTTCAGCTGCTACGCGTCGGTCGGGCTCGAGGAGCAGCCGAAGTGGGGCGGCGTGTGCCGCGGGTCGATCTCCCACATCGTGAACATCGTCGGGGGCGGAGGCGTGTTGCCGCTGCTGACGGTGGAGACGGCGAAGAGCTTGTGGACGGCGTACCAGGCGGAGCTGCCGCCGCGGACCGGCGCATGACGACGGCCGAGGTGATCTGGGCGGTGGCCTGCGGCGGGCTGGGCACGTGGGGCATGATCTCCGTTCAGCAGGCCCGCTACATCGATGGTGACCGCGACGCCCATTGGACGCGCCAGGGCGCCGCCTTCCCGCTCTTCCACAAGCCCCGCCACCCGCAGGCCGTCCGCGCGATGCGACGCGGTTCCTTTCTGCTCGCCGCCGCGCTGGCCCTCATGACCGCGGGCTTCGCCGTCCGCGCGTTGGTGAACGGCTAGCGCCGACGCAGCGACGCGGTGTCACAAATGACACCACGCCCCTCCGCACCTCGTCGCCTACCGTCCGCGTTCCCCCGCAGTCCTTGAAAGGAACGCCATGGCCGCGAAGAAGTCTCCACCGAAGAAGTCTCCACCGACCGACCCGCTGCTGGACCTCGCGCTGTCCTTGAGGGCCAAGGACGTGCAGCCGCTCCGCTTCGATCCGCTCGACGCCAAGCGCGCGATGCAGAAGGGCTACAAGGCGCTCCTCAAACACGCGCGGCGGCTCGAAGCGGACTTCCCGGGCTTCGACCTCGACGCCTTCGCGCAGGGCCCGGAGCTGTGCGATCGCGTCCGCCAGCAGCAGCGCAAGGCCGTCCAGCAGGTGACCGCCAGCGGCTCTTTGGGGCAGATCCTCGGCGCGGTGCGCTTCCGCAAGACACTCATGCCGCTGGCGCAGAGCCTGGCGAGCGTGGGCAAGGTGCCCCACGCGGAGCTCGACAAGATCGCCCGTGGCCGCGGCCAGACGGACCAAGTGCAGGACGTCGCCGAGCTCGCCGCGCTGCTCGCGCCGCTCAAGGCCACCGTCGAGGCCGCGCTCGGCGCCGGCGTGCTCGAGCGGGCCGCGCAGGCCGCCGCCACGGCCTTGGGTGCACAGGGCTCGATCGACGCGGGAGACGACGAGAGCGCCGACCTGCGCGACCGCTACGCGACGCTCGTCGGACAGGTCCACGAGCGCATGCGCGCCGCCGCCGCCGCCGTCACGTCCTTCAACGAAGCCGTCTTCCTCGTCCCGTCGCTCACGAGCCCGGCCGCTGGCGGCAAGGCCGACGCCGAAGACGCGCCTCCGAGCGGCGCTCCCGCCTGAGCGGGAGGCGGTGGAGTCCGATTCCTCCACCCAGAAGCCGCTCTCATGGGCGGTGGATTTCGAATCCTACGGTTCTAATACCAAAGGCTGCGCGGAGGATTCCGAGTCCTCCGCGCCGGAGCCGTCGAGAAGGGTCAGGCTCCTGACTCAACGCGCCCTCGCGAGCCACCGCCTCTGCGCGCGAACGGCTCGTCGGCCCCACGCGGGCGCCTCCGCGACGCCACCACGCCGAGAATCAGCAAGGCCACCGCGAGCGGCCCGCCCCCCGACGAGCAGCCACACTGAGCCCACCCCGGCGCGCCGCCGCGCAGCGGAACGCCAGCGTCGAACTGGGCAGGCACCGACGCCAGCAGCAGCAGCCTGTTCTTGGCGTCCCCGACGCGCGCTTCGACGAAGACGGTGTCCTCGATCATCGGGCCAGACGACGTGCGCCCACGCAGCGCGAGCACGTCGGCGCGCCCCAGCCCCGCATCGACGAGCTCGAGGCGCGGGTCGAAGGCCCAAACGACGGGCGCCGCCCAGAGAACCTGGCCGCCGTCGATGAAGGACGTGGCCTTGATCGCCAGCGTGTCGCCGACCTCACGCGCGACCAGCTCGACGCGGGCGACGCGATCGACGGGCGCGCTCGCGACGGTGAAGGACCCAAGCGTCCGTCCGCCCAAGCGAAGCCCCACGGCCGTCGGCGGCAGGCCGGCGCTGGGCATGTCGATGATCACCGCGCCACCGTCGAGGCGACCCACCGCCGTCACGTCCAGCGAGAGCAAGTTGGCGCTGAACACCATCGGCCCGCCGTCGGCGGTGCGCGCGAAGGCCTCGAACGCCAGCGACTGGCCCGGCGCGACGAGCACCGCGTCACCCGCGGCGGGCCAGAGCGCGCCGGCCGTCAGCGGCTCAGCCACGGCGCGGAGCGGATCGTCGACGACCAGCCCGGCGGCGGCCTCCGCGTTGAGCGCGAACACGTCCACCACACCGCCCGCATCCCACGCCAGCGTGGCGCGCCCGGCGTCACCGATGACAGCGACCAGCTCGCCGTCGCCCGCGTCGAGGTCGGAGAAGATCGGATCGCCCCCAACGGCCGCCTGGGCGGAGAACCGGCCCTGCACGCGACCTCCGTCCGCGGTGCCGACGCAGCGGAAGCTCACCGTGCTCCCGACCGCCACGACGTCGCGACGGGGATCGAAGGCTCGGTACCCGCGCGCCAGCGGTGTCACGAACCGCAGCCGCTGCCCGTCGCCGAAGAACTCGTCCGCACAGCCGCTCGCTGCGACCAACCACCACCAACAGACCAACGCCCAGCGCTTCATCGCTCGCCCCTCCCCGGCCCCGCGCCGCGCCCAAGCAAAGTCGCAGCCAATGACGCTGGCCTGGGTGCGCCCCGCGGCGGTGGGCACGAAGCGCGACATCGGTGACGCGCCCGGCGCGGAGCATGACGCGCGCGCCAGAGCGGCGAGGCGCTCGTGGGTTCAGCAGGCGCTCGGCCGGGACTCGAAGCGGCGCTGCCCCTGCGCCAGCCTGCTCAACACCCGCGAGGACCCAAGGGCAGACGCGGCGCGGGCGCGGTCGAGCGGGTCACGCTCGATGACCGCCAGAGCCCGCGCGAGCGTCGCCATGCCAACGCCGCCGAGGAGCGCGACCGGCTCGTCGGCCCCAAGTGGCCGCGCGAGCGCCACCATGCCAACGCCGCCGAGGAGCGCGACCGGATCGTCGACCCCAAGCGCCCGAGCGAGCGTCGCCATCCCGACGCCGCCGATGAGCGCGACCGGCTCGTCGACCCCAAGCGCGCGAGCGAGCGTCGCCATCCCGACGCCGCCGATGAGCGCGACTGGATCGTCGACCCCAAGCGCCCGAGCGAGCGTCACCATCCAACGCCACCGATGAGCGCGACCGGATCGTCGACCCCAAGCCCGCGAGCGAGCGTCATCATCCCGACGCCGCCGATGAGCGCGACCGGATCGTCGACCCCAAGCGCCCGAGCGAGCGTCACCATCCAACGCCACCGATGAGCGCGACCGGATCGCAGGCCCTCCGCTGCCGTGCCCGCCCTCGCCCTCGTGACGAGCTGCGACCCCCCCCGTTAGCCCGCCGTCCGCCGAGACTTCGCCCACGCCTCGACGTCCTCGATCGAGAACCCGTCGTCCAGCGTGCGGCCGTAGCGCGCCTTGGCGACGACGCCGCGCTGCACGAGGAACTCCGCCGGCATTTGAAAGAACGAGCCGTCGTACGCCAGCGCGTTCGTCGGGTAGCGCAGCACCGTCTTCACGGAGCCGACGACGTTCGCCGCGGTGCGCAGATCGCCCAGCACGCTCGTCTCGGCGCCGAAGGCCGCGTACAGGGAAAGCGACGGGTCGGACACCAGCTCGAACGGCACCTGGTAGCGGGTGAGGTACTTCTCGATGCGCTCTTTGGGCGACGGGAACACGCCGATCACCCTCAAGCCCAGCGCCTGAATGCGCGCGTGCTCCTTGGTCAGCAGGTGCACGCGCATGTTGCAGAACGGGCAGGCGGCGTAGCGCCACAGGCACAGCCACACGGCCTGCGGGGACGAGGCGAGCCGAGGCGCGGCGCCGGCCAGCGTCCTCAGCTCGACGTCGGGGACCGCGTCACCTTCGTGAAGTCGAGGCATGGGGACGCCCTACTCCACGGTGCAGCGTCGAGCGAGATCCGGAAAAAGCGGCAGCGACCAGCGCTCCCGTCACGCCTTCAGCCGCGTGCGGAACAGCTCGAGGATCTCCTCGACCGCCTTGCGCGTCGGCGAGCCCGCATCATCGACCAGGTTCAGCGTCACCACGCTGTGCGGGTGCGCGAGCGCGGGGTGCGCCGCGGCGTCGCTGTCCTCGAGCACCCGCGGGCAGAAGCGCGGCCCGAGCGCGGCGGCGTACCCTTCGAAGCGCGGCGCCCGGCAGAACGGATCGCCCTCGAAGCGGTACGCCAGCATGGTGAGGTCCTCCGCCTCGAGCCGCGCGCGCACCTGGGCGAGCTCTTCGCGTGAGGCGTGCAGGCCGGCGGGGTTGGTCAGCGGCAGCGACGGCTGGCACAACACCGGCGCCTTCACGACGGGCTCGAGCATGAGCGAGACGGCGAAGTTCCCGGTGAAGCACATGCCCACCGCGCCGACCCCCTTCCCTCCCGCCTCGCTATGAGCCAGCCGAGCCAGCGCGCGCAGCCAGTCCGCCACCGGGCTCGAGCGGTGACTGGCCAGCGCAGAGAACTCGCGGCTCACGCACACCGACAGCAGCGTTCCCATCGCCCGCAGGTTCCGGCCCGCCGGCGCGCCGTCCTTCCCGAAGAGCGACGGCAGGTACACCGTGAAGCCCGCCTCACGCACCCAGCGCGCGAACCTCGCCACGTGCGGAGTGATGCCGGGCAGCTCGGCCATGACGATCACCGCCGGCCCGCGCCCCGCGACGTAGACGCGCTTGCTGCTCCCCAGCAGCGACACCTGACGCGCCTCGAAGTCCGTCAGCGGATCGTGCTGGTCGAGGGCGCTGTTCGGGGCAGAGCTCATGCGGGCCTCGAGCAGGACGGCGCCGTCAGTCCTTCTTGCGCTCGAAGGGGAGCTTGAGCTTGAGCCGCTCGACGACCTCTCCGCGGCCCACCTGCTTCTCCACCAACTCCTTCACGTCGCCCAGCGTCACCCCGCCGTACCAAGCGCCTTCGGGGTACACGACGACCGCCGCGCCCTGCTCACACGCGTCCAGACACCCCGCGCCATTCACGCGCACGCCCTTGAGCCCCTGCGCGTCGACTTCCTTCTTGAGCGCCAGCCGCAGCTCGTCGCCGCCCTTCGTCGCGCAGCACCCACGCGGTGAACCGTCGGGACGGCGGTTGGTGCAGACGAAGACATGGCGCGTGTACGGAGGAGGCATGGGCGTTCGCCTTCATACGCGTTTTGCGTCGCTCCGCGAGCGCGCTTCGCTGACGGTGCGCCCCACGCAAAAGGAGTTTTCCACAGGCTTTCCACAGGCAAGCCGCTGGGTCCTCCCAGGGAAAGTTGATCAGGAGACGACACGTACAATTGGCAAACTCTCCTCGGAACGATGAAAAGGAATGGCAAGCGCTGGAGGCGGCCAGAAGGGCGATTCATGCCGACATGGCCCCACGTGTGCGCCCAACCCCCATTTCGGGCCGGAAGATCGGCCTGGAATCCAACGCACGGCCCTCGACGGAAAACCGAAACGCCCTAACTGTAGGGGTTCGCTCGAAAATTTGACACAAGGGCTAGGTGGTCGATGCTTGACACACCCATGTTGCTTAGGGCACAACGCCGACCGATTTCGAGCTGCCTTTTGCACCGAACCCGGGAGGGGTTCGGCTCCCACGACGCCGGTTTTCAGCCTTGAACCCCCCTCGGACCCCACCCCGAGGCCAGCGGTAGCCGTCACTTCCGACTCATACTCAAAGTCAAGCGTCACCCGTCGCCTTTAACCTCGCAGTGCCACCTGAAGTCGCCCGCCGGAGGGATCCCACATGGAGAAGGAGTTGGCCGCAGTCGCAACCCTGAACACGCTTTCCACCTCGCCTCGCCCGCAAGCCACGCAGCGGACGGACGGGAAGGTGGGGCTGTCGGTGCGCCGCCATTTCACGACGCCCGGGGTGGATCCCGCGGACGAGCTGGCGTGGGAGCTGCGGACCGCGTCGATCACCGGCGAAGACGGCAAGGTGGTCTTCGAGCAGAAGAACGTCGAGGTGCCCAAGAGCTGGTCGATGCTGGCCACCAACGTCGTCGCGTCGAAGTACTTCCGCGGCACGCCGGGCACGGCCGAGCGCGAGACGAGCGTGCGCAAGCTGGTCAGCCGCGTGGTGGACACGCTGGCGCAGTGGGGTGAGACGGGCGGCTACTTCGCCACCGTCGAAGACAAGGCCGCGTTCAAGGCGGAGCTGACGCACCTGCTGCTCAAGCAGAAGGTCGCCTTCAATTCCCCGGTCTGGTTCAACGTGGGCGTCGAGGAGCACCCGCAGTGCTCGGCGTGTTTCATCAACTCGGTCGAAGACTCCATGGACTCGATCCTGGGTCTGGCGAAGACCGAAGGCATGCTCTTCAAGTACGGCTCGGGCACGGGGTCGAACCTGTCTCCGATTCGCTCGTCGCGCGAGAACCTCAAGGGCGGCGGCACGGCGTCGGGCCCGGTGAGCTTCATGAAGGGCTTCGACGCGTTCGCCGGCGTCATCAAGTCCGGCGGGAAGACGCGCCGCGCCGCGAAGATGGTGATCTTGAACGCCGAGCACCCGGACGTGCTCGAGTTCATTCGCTGCAAGGTCGTCGAGGAGAAGAAGGCGCACGTGCTGATCGATGCGGGCTACGACGCCAGCTTCAACGGCGAAGCGTACTCGTCGATCTTCTTCCAGAACTCGAACAACTCGGTGCGCGTCACCGACGACTTCATGAAGGCGGTGCAGGAAGACCGCGCCTGGACGACGAAGGCCGTGCGCGACGGCGCGCCCATGGACACGTACCGGGCCCGCGACGTGTTCCGCGAGATCGCCCAGGCCACCTGGCAGTGCGGCGACCCCGGCCTGCAGTTCGACACCACCGTCAACGCCTGGCACACCTGCTCGACGACGGCGCGCATCAACGCGTCGAACCCGTGCAGCGAGTACATGTTCCTGGACGACACCGCCTGCAACCTGGCGTCGCTCAACCTCATGCACTTCCGCACGATCGACGGGGAGTTCGACGTCGAGTCGTTCAAGCACGCGGTGGACATCACCCTGCTGGGGCAGGAGATCATCGTCGGCTACTCGCGGTACCCGACGGACCGCATCACCAAGAACAGCCACGACTTCCGGCCGCTGGGTCTGGGCTACGCCAACCTGGGCGCGCTGCTCATGGCGACGGGCCTGCCGTACGACAGCGACGAAGGCCGGGCCTACGCGGGCGCCGTCACCTCGCTCATGGCCGGGCGGGCGTACGACATGTCCGCGCGCATGGCCGAGCAGATGGGGACGTTCTCGGGCTACGCGGCGAACCGTGAGCCCATGCTGGGCGTCATGCGCAAGCACCGCAAGGCGGCCTACCAGCTGCCCAGCGTCGGCGTGGACAAGCACCTGTTCGACGCGCAGAAGCAGGTCTGGGACGACGCGCTAGCGCACGGCGAGGCCGCCGGGTACCGCAACAGCCAGGTCACCGTGCTGGCGCCGACGGGCACCATCGGCTTCATGATGGACTGCGACACGACGGGCATCGAGCCGGACATCGCCCTCATCAAGTACAAGAAGCTGGTCGGCGGCGGCATGCTGAAGATCGTGAACCAGACGGTCACGCCGGCGCTCCAGAAGCTCGGGTACTCGTCGACGGAGATCGAGGCGATCATCAACTACCTCGACAAGCAGGAGACGATCGAAGGCGCGCCGTTCCTCAAGGCCGAGCACCTGCCGGTGTTCGACTGCGCGTTCAAGCCGGCGAAGGGGTCGCGGTCCATTCACTACATGGGCCACCTCAAGATGATGTCGGCCGCGCAGCCGTTCCTGTCCGGGGCGATCTCCAAGACGGTGAACCTGCCGAACGAGGCCAGCGTCGAAGACATCGAAATGGCGTACCTCGAGGCGTGGCGGCTGGGCCTGAAGGCCGTGGCCGTGTACCGCGACGGCTGCAAGCGCAGCCAGCCGCTCAACACGTCGAAGTCGGAAGAGAAGAAGGCCGAGGCGGTCAAGGAAGTGGTGGTGGAGCGCGCCGCCCGCCGCCGCCTGCCCGACGAGCGCCGCGCGCTGACGCACAAGTTCAGCGTGGCCGGCCACGAGGGCTACCTGACCGTCGGCATGTACGACGAGGGCACGCCGGGTGAGCTCTTCATCACCATGGCGAAGGAAGGCAGCACGGTGTCGGGGCTGATGGACAGCTTCGCCACGGCGATCTCGCTGGCGCTGCAGTACGGCGTCCCGCTCAAGGTGCTGGCCGAGAAGTTCAGCCACACCCGCTACGAGCCGGCCGGCTTCACCAACAACCCGGACCTGCCGATCGCCAAGTCGCTGACCGACTACATCTTCCGGTACCTGGCGCTGAAGTTCATGCCGCAGGAAGGGCAGACCGAGTCGATGATGGAGATGGAGGCGAAGAAGACGTCGCCGTCCGTCACCGCCCCGAAGGCGCAGGCGCTCAAGGAAGAGTCGCCCAGCCCCGCGCAGCAGGCCATGCGGGCCGCGTTCCTGAACCAGGCCGACGCGCCGCCCTGCCCCGTCTGCGGGACGATCACCGTGCGCAACGGCGCTTGTTACAAGTGCCACAACTGCGGCGCGACGACGGGCTGCAGCTGAAGAGGTAGTCGGTGGTGAACCCTTCGCCCCTGCCCTTCTTCACGAGAAGGCGCGGGGGCGAAGTCGTTTCGAAGCGCGAAACGCGCTCAGCGCCCCGCGTCTTTGGCCGGCTTGGGCTTCGAAAGGGACTTGAGCAGCGCCTTCGCCTCGGCGTGCTTCGGATCCACCGCGAGCACCGCTTCGAGTGCCCCTCGCGCGCTGTCGGGATCACCCGCGTCGACGCGGGCCTTGGCCAGGTTGAAGGGTGTGGTGACGAAGCGCGCGATCACCGGCTCGGACACCTTGCTCGGCGCGTCGGGCACGATCTGTCGGCCGAACGCCAACAGCTGCGCGGCCTCCTCACGGGTCAGCGTGTCGAGCTTGGACGCCAGGTATTGGTATTCCACCAGCGGCTTCTTGAGCGGCACACACTTCTTGGGGGCCGTCTTCTGGCACTTGAGCACCGCATCGACGGCTTTCGCCAAGTCGCCGCGCAGGTAGAGGATCTTCGCCAGTTCCCACGGCGGTGGGGTAGCGCCAGCCCCGTCAGGTGCGGGAGGAGTGGCCTGGGTCAGCAGCGCGAGGGCGCAGAGCGTCGTGAACATGGAAGGCTCACCTCGTCAGTACGCGTTCTTCGACAAGAACCCACCGAGCGCCGTCCGCACGAGGATCTTCACGTCGAAGAGCAGGGACCAGTTCTCGATGTAATAGAGGTCGTGATCGATGCGGTCCTTGATGGACGTGTTCCCGCGCAGCCCGTTGATCTGCGCCCACCCCGTCATGCCCGCCTTGACCAGGTGCCGCAGGTGGTACTTGGGGATCTGCTTGCGGAAGTCTTCGATGAAGACCGGTCGCTCGGGCCTCGGCCCCACCAGGCTCATGTCGCCGATCAGCACGTTGAACAGCTGCGGCAGCTCGTCGAGCGACAGCCGGCGCAGCGCCGAGCCCAGCCAGGTGCGCCGCGGATCGTCCTCCGCCGTCATCTGCGCGCCGCCCTTCTCCGCGTCGGCCGCCATCGTCCGGAACTTGATCATGCGGAACAGCCGCCCATCCATGCCCATGCGCTCCTGCGAATAGAAGACGGGGCCTCTGCTCGAAACCTTCACGAGCAGCGCGACGACGAGCATGACCGGCGCCGCCAGGAGCAGGACGGCCGTCGAGACCACGACGTCGAACGTGCGCTTGGCGACCAGGTTCCAGCCGTGCAGCGGGCCGCCTTGCAGGCTGATCAACGGCAGGCCGCCGAACTCTTCGAGCCCGCCGCGCAGCGTCACGTAGTTGATGAGGTCCGGCACGAGCTTCACGTCGACCGTGTACTGCGCCAGATCGTCCATGAGCCCTTTGAGGAGCGGCTGCTCTTCGAGGGGCAAGGCGATCACCACCTGATCGACGGGGCGCTCGTCGAGCACGCGGCACAGCTCGGAGATCATGCCCACGACCTTCACGCCGTCGATCGTCGTGCCCACCTTCTCGGGCTTGCGCGTCAGCGCGCCGGTGACGACGAAGCCCAGCTCCTGGTGCGCGCCGATCGTGTGAATGAAGCGCAGCCCGAGCTCACCCGCCCCGACCACGAGGATCGTCTTCTGGTTGTGCCCGCGGCGGCGCAGGGCGTTGAAGATCGCCCGGACCGCGACGCGCTGGGCGGCGACCAGGACGAAGGCGTAGCCCATGAACAGCAGGATCGTCAGGCGGCTGTAGCGCTCGCGCACGAAGAACGTCACCGCCACGAGCAGCACGGTGCCCAAGACCACGGCCTTGAAGACCTCGAAGACCTCGCCGATGTGGGTGCGGGTGCGGTTGGTCGTGTAGAGGTTGTTCTGGCGGAAGGTGATCGGGAAGACGACGAGCACCCCGGCCAGCATGGCCAGCGTGTCCTCCAGCGGAGGCGCCAGTTCGAACTCGAACAGCCCCGAGAAGCGGGTCAGGTACGCGACCCCGAACGCCAGGGCCAACGTGACGACGTCCGCCAGGAGCTTGATCGAGTTGTAGAAGCGCTGCAGCCGAGTGAACACCGCCGCCGTGCTCTAGCACAGGCCCTGTACTAAGCCCCAGCCGCCATGCCCCCCCGCTCGGATCGCTGGCTCGTGGGCCTGGCCGTCGGCGCCGCGGCGTTGGCGCTGGGGACGCAGCTCCAAGACGTCGACCCGCCGCAGTACGCCGACGTGGCCGCGCGCATCTTGAGGACCGGCGAGTGGCTCGCGCTCACCGACATGAGCGGGCCGTTCCTCAACAAGCCACCGTTGATGATGTGGCTCCAGGCGCTGGCCATGGCCGTGCTCGGCGTGGGCTCGGTGGCCGCGCGGCTGCCGGCGGTGCTGCTGTTGGCGAGCACGGTTGGGGCGACCTGGGCAGTGGGCCGGGCCTTGTTCGGGGAGAAGGTGGCCTGGGGCGGCGCAGCGCTGACGGGCGTCGCGGTGGGCAGCCAGCTCATGGTGTCGGATCCGAAGGTCGACGGCGCGCTGACGGCGATGACGACGGTGTGCGTCGCGCTGCTCGTTCACGCGCGTGCGAGGCCTTGGCTCGTCCTGCCGGCGTGGCTGTTCGGCGCGCTGGCGCTGCTGTCGAAGGGGCCGATCGGCCTGGTACTCCCCTTCGTCGCCGTCGCGCCGGAGTGGCTGCGCGGGGCGTTCGACGCAGCGCCTCGGCCTTGGTGGCGCCGCGTGCTGGCCGTGCGGCCGCTGATGGGCGTGTTGCTCGTCGCGGCGCTGTCCGCGCCGTTCTACGTCGCCATGGCCAAGGCCACCGCCGGCGCCGCGGGCTTTCTGTTGTGGAGCCAGGGCATCGGCCGGCTGCTCGACTCGAGCGGCTGGAAGAACGACACCACGCCGCTGTTCTTCACCCACACCGCGCTGTGGGCGTACTTCCCGTTCTCCCTCGCGCTGCTGCCCGCGCTGGCCGAGGCGCTGCGCGCGCGCGTTCGTCGAGCGCCGTTCGCGGTGTCGCCGCAGCGTGTCGTCTGGTGGTGGCTGGGCGGGGGCTTCGTGATCATCTCGCTGGCGAAGTACCGCCTGCCCCAGTACTGCTTTTGGCTCATCCCGCCGGCGGCGTTGATCGCCGCGGACTTCCTCGAGCGTCACACGGGAGCGTGGATCAGGGTGTTGGGTGGAGTGCTTGGGCTGCTGACGACGGCGCTCGGGGCGTTCCTGCTCGTCGCCTGCTTTCCGCCGGAGGTGTGGTGGCACTGGGCGTGGCTCGGCGTGCTCGGCGCCGCTGCCGTGCTGGCCGCCTTCGGTCCGCTCTCACCCGCGGGGCGGTTGGCGATCGTCGGGGTGGCCTTCGCCGGTTTCTATCAAGGGGAGATCCACCGACGGCTCCTGGACTTCCAGGCCAGCGAGGCGCTCGGGCGACGGGCCCAGCTCGAGGAGCCCACCCGCGGCGATCTCTTCTTTGCCGACCGCGAGCCGCTCTACTCGGTCGCCTTCTACGCCGAGCGCGACGTGCGCCGACACACGCCGGAGGAGCTTGCCGTGGTCGTCCGGCAGCAGGGCACGCGGCTGGCGATCGCACCGGAGGCCACGCTCGAGGCGCTGCGCTCCGCCGGACTCCAGGTCGACGCACTGCTGCGGGCTCCGCACTTTCACACCAGCACGCCGACCAAGGCGTTCATGCTCGCGCGGAGCCGGAGCAGCGTGCTCGAGCAGCTCGTCCTTGTGCGCCTGTCGTTGGCCGCGCCCTCGCCTTGAAGCGAGCGGGCGCCGGGGATGACGCGGCCGGGGATGACGCGGCCGGGGATGACGCGGCCGGGGATGACGCGGCCGGGGATGACGCGGCCGGGGATGACGCGGCCGGGGATGACGCGGCCGGGGATGACGCGGCCGGGGATGACGC
>JALHOS010000014.1 GCA_022842905.1 Myxococcaceae bacterium
AGCAGGCCAAGGAGAAGGGCCTGGTCGGGGACGAAGAGCGGTACCTCAAGCGCTGCCTCAAGTACGACCCGAAGTTCCCGCAGTGCCACTGGGCGCTGTTCACCTTGTTCAAGAACCGATCGGACGAGCGGCAGGCGCAGATCGCCTGCAAGAACTTCATCAAGTTCGCGACCGGGCCGGAGTTCGAGTCCCAGGTGGCCGAGTGCCAGCGGATCGTGGGTGAGTGACGGCTGCGCATGGGCGTTCGACTGACGGTCAAGATGCGCGGGGAGGAAGGCGGCGCCGACAAGGCGCAGGTCGTCGTGCTCGACGACGACCTCATCACCATGGGCCGCGACCAGACCTGCCAGGTCGTGCTCGCCCAGCAGGCCGTCAGCCGCAGCCACGCGCGCATCTCCCGAGACGGCTCGCTGTTCTTCGTGGAGGACTTGGGCTCGAGCTACGGCACGTTGATCAACGGCGCCAAGCTGCCGCGCGGTGAGAAGCGGCTGCTGCGCAACGGCGACACGATCGCGATCGCCCAGTTCGACGTGGTGTTCGACCGCGTCGCCGACGCCGCCGAAGACGGCAAGGGCGACACCAACTTCCTGTCGCGCAAGGTCGTCAAGGAAGTGATGAAGGGGCTGACCACCAACCGCGAGCAGCCCTACTTCCGCGTCATGAACGGCAGGACCGAAGGCAAGCGGATCGTCATTCACGAAGCGCAGGAGTACGTCTTCGGCCGCGACGAGACCGCCAACATCGTCCTCAAGGACGACCTGGTGTCCCGCCGCCACGCGAAGGTCCGGCGCGATCTGTCCGGCACTCACGTCGAAGATCTCGGCAGCCGCAACGGCATCAAGGTCAACGCGAAGAAGACGCGGCGCGCCACGCTGCGCGACCGCGACGAGCTCGAGATCGGCGGCGTTCGGCTGCTCTTCATCGACCCCATCGAGGTGCGCGAAGCGCCGATCGTGATGCCGTCGCTCCACGACGGCGACGACGAAGAGGGCACCCAGGCCTTGCCGAAGGAGCCCGAGGCCGTCGACGAGCCGCCCAGCATGGCCGAGGTGCCTCCGCCGGAAGAGGAAGCGCCGCCGCCAGACGACGGCTCGCCACCGCCCGAAGAGGGCGACGCCGCCGCGCCCTCGCCCAGCCAGACGCACGCCGAGGACCTCGAGCAGCCGGCCGAAGAGCAGCCGCCCGCCGACTACCCGGCCGAAGAAGCGCCACCCGAGGACGGGCCGCCGCCCGAAGGAGAGGAGTACCAAGGCGACCCGGAGGGCGAAGGTGAAGAGGGCAGCCAGGCGCGGGGCGTGGACTTCTCCAACCGCCAGACGCAGCTCACGCTCGCCGGCGTGGGTGTCATGGTGGCGGTGGGGCTCGTGCTGCTGATCGTGCTGATCGCCGGCTGCTGATCGAACGCTGCGTCCGGGGAACGCGGACGACGCCGGAAAAGCGTCAGCGGGTGCTGATGCGCGCGACCGGCTGAATGTTGAGCTCCGGCGACAGCTCTTGGTAGCTGACGACCGAGAACGGCGGGTTGAACTCGTACTCGAGCAGCTTGCGCACGTAGCGCCGAATGTCCATGGACGTGAGGATCACCGGCCGCTGCGCGGTGGGCGGCAGGTGGCCACACTCGTTCTTCACCGCCTGCACGATCTCCTGAGCGATGTCCGGCTCCAGCGCGAGGTGCGTGCCGGCCGACGTGCGCTTGATCGACCCGCGAATGGCGTCTTCGATCTGCGGGTCGAGCAGGTACACGACGAGCGTGTTCGTGCCGCGCGCGTACTTGTGCGACACGTAGCGCTTGAGCGAAGCGCGCACGTGCTCGGTCAGCATCACCGAGTCGGCTTCGGTCTGGCCCTGCTCCGCGATCGCCTGGAGGATCCCGCGCAGATCGCGCACGGAGATCTCTTCTTCGACGAGCCGGCCCAGAATGTCGGTCAGCTTGAGGATCGTGACGACCTTCGGCACGACCTCCTTCACGATCGCCGGGAACGCCTTCTCCAGCTGATCGAGCATGGTCTGCGTTTCCTGCACGCCGACGAACTCCCGCGCGTGCCGGCGCAGCACCGCCGCCAGGTGGAGAATGATGTAGCCCGGCACGTCCCAGGTGGTCAGGCCCGCGGCCTCGAGCATTTCCTTGTGCTGCTCGGGCACCCACGCCGCTGGCTGTCGCGTCGCCGGGTTGACCGCTTCGAAGCCTTCGACGTTCATCAGCCGGAGTCGGTCGACGGTGTCGTTGACGAGAATGTGGCCCAGCGTGGCCTGCCCCGTCACCACCGGGACCTCGTTGATCTGAATCTGGTACGCGCCCGGCGGCAGGCCGGGGTTCCCGCGCGCGCGCACGCCGGGGAAGCGCACGCCGAGCTCGACGAACAAGCCGTCGCGCATGAAGGGAATGAGCTCGTAGAGGAACTTGCCCGCGTCTTGCCGCGAGTCGACGTAGGGCACGAGGGCGTCGGACACCTCGAGCACGATCGGCGTCACGACGGGGATGAAGAGCTCCGAGTCGGGGTTGAGCGGCTGCTGCGGTGCTGGCTCCGCCGCCGCGGGCACGTCCCCTTCCATCGGCGCTTCTTCGACCGGCAGCTCCCCCGACGCGATCTGCTGCGCGCGCCGCAGCATGAAGTACGCGAGCGTGCCCACGCCGCCGCCCAGCACGAAGAAGGGCAGCTTCGGCAACCCAGGCACCAGCCCCAGGCCGAAGAGCATGCCGCCGGCGATGGCGATCGCGCGCGGGAAGGCGAGCAGCTGCTGCCCGACGTCCTGGCCGAGGTTCGCGCCTTCTTCCGCCCCGCCGACGCGCGTGACGATGATACCGGCCGCGGTAGAGATCAGGATCGCCGGGATCATGCCGACCAGACCGTCACCGATCGTCAGCAGCGCGTACTTCTTCGCAGCGTCGCCGACGGACAGGCCTTTCTGCATGACGCCGATCGCCAGGCCACCGACGATGTTGACGACGGTGATGATGATGCCGGCGATGGCGTCGCCTTTGACGAACTTCATCGCGCCGTCCATGGCGCCGAAGAGCTGGCTCTCGCGCTCGAGGTCGCGGCGCTTGCGCTTGCCCTCTTCCATGTCGATGGACCCGGCGCGCAGGTCGGCGTCGATCGACATTTGTTTGCCGGGCATGGCGTCGAGCGTGAAGCGGGCCGCCACCTCGGCGACGCGCTCCGAGCCCTTGGAGATCACGATGAAGTTCACGATCACCAAGATGATGAAGATGATGCCGCCGACGACGAAGTTGCCGCGCGCGACGAAGTTGCCGAACGCGTAGACGACCTCGCCGGCGTCGCCGACGGACAAGATGAGGCGCGTCGTCGAGACGGTCAGCGCCAGCCGGTACATGGTGGTGATGAGCAACAGCGTCGGGAAGACGCTGAGTTCCAGCGCTCGCGGCACGTACAGCGAGATCAGGAGAATCAGCACCGACAGGCTGATGTTGATCGTCAGCAGAATGTCGAGCAGCAGCGTCGGCAGCGGCACGATCATCATGCCGACGATCGCGATGACGATCACCGCGAGGAGAATGTCGCTGTACTTCTTGATGAACTGGTTGCCCATCGCGAGGGGCGAAGGCTACCCCAGCCTCAGCGCTTCTCGCGACCCATTCTCTTGGCCATGCGCAGCAGGCGCCGGGCGCGGTCCACGAACGGATCCTGCGGATCGCCCAGGTCGATGGCCCGCTTGAAGTCCTCGAGCGCCGGCTTGAGCTTGCGCTGCTTGAAGCGGATCTCCCCGCGGTAGACCAGCGCCGGGACGTCGGCCGAGTCGATCTGCAGCGCGGCTTCGAACAGCGCCAGCGCGCGATCGAACGCCTCCAACGCGAGGTAGATCGTGCCCAACATCGTGTGGGCGTAGGAGTCTCGTGGGCCCGACGCGACGAGGCCTTCGAACACCGCCCGCGCTTCCTGCACCCGCCCCTGCGTGAAGAGTGAGTGGCCCAGCGCGGCCAGTTCCGTCATGCCCCGCTCGACGTCTTCGGCCTTCTGCTCGACGAAGGTGACGGCGCGGGCAGGCGTGGGCGTGCGGCGCGGCGTGGTGGCGCGCTTGCCCGGCGCGATCTCCGACAGCGGCAGCTCTTTGTCGGTCGCCGAGACGGCCACCAGTTCGGGCACCGTCCGCGCGGCCGAGCCACGCCGGACCGGGAAGTGGATGATGGTGACCGGCGTGGGCTTGCGCTTCATCGCCGCTACGGCGTCACTTCTGCCCGTCGATCGTCTCGAGCGCCGCCGCGGCCAGCACGCGCGCCCGGTGGGTCAGCGGGTCTTTGCCCTGCGGGTCGAGCTCGAGCACCTTCTGGAAGTCCAAGGCGGCGTCGAGGATCTGCCCCATGCGCAGCGAGCACTCGCCGCGGTTGACGTACGCGGCCAGCTCGCTCGCGTTCAGCTCGATCGCCTGATCGAACATGGTCTTGGCCCACTCGAGCTGATCTTCGGCCAGGTACACCGCGCCCAAGCCCAGCCGGTAGTACGCCTCGTACGGGTCGAGGGAGATGAGCCCCTGGAAGAGGACCCCCGACTCCTTGTACTTGCCTTCGTTGAAGAACGAGAACGCCTTGTTGGCGATGTCGAGCATCTCGTACCACGTGATCGCGTGGTACTCGGCGCCGGACAGCTGCCCCTGCATATACGCGCGCGTGCGGGCCGGCGAATAGAGCTTCTTCGCCCAGTCTTTGTCGACGGCGGGCTGCGGCGTCGTGAGATCCGGGATCGCGGCCTTGGCGTACTTGCCCTTGCGCTCCGCTACGACCTTCGGGGACAGCGGCTGTCGCTTCTGGTTTGCCATGCCTTCGTTCCCACCTCACCAACGAAAAAACGGGTACCTCGGCGTGAGGTACCCGTTTCTGGCACGAAGCCGACTTCGCCTCAATTCAGAATTAGGCGCGCAGGTTCTGAATGATGTTCTTGCGCGCCTCGTGCAGCATCTGCATGACCTGCGTGATCATCTGGACCATCGCGGTGTAGAGCTGCATCGCGCGCTGGTACTCCAGCATCTGCCGCTCGTCCTTGACGTTCGCCGGCATCGGCGGCGGGCCGGAGATCTTGCTGAGCAGGCCAGACTCGAAGTCACCGCCCGTGGTGGCCGTCGCTGCGGACGACGTCGAGCCCACGCCCGTCGCTGCCGAGGTCGTGCTGCCGGTCGCGCCGCTCACCGCCGCGGCGTTGGTCGGGCTGCCACGATCGGCGAAGGCCGGAGGCGCGACCACCGTGCCGCCACCGCTCGCCGCCGAGCCGGTGCTCGTGCCGTTCGACACGTCGCGCGGCGCCACGCGGCTGAACAGCGAGGTGACGAGCCGATCGATCGCCGCCGGCAGCAGGTTCCCCAGCTGAGGGGCCACCTGGCCGAGAATGTTCTGGGCAAAGGAGCCGAGCGGGTTGGGCAGCGTGCTCGCCAGCTGGCCCACGCGGGACATGATGTTCTGGAACCCGTCGCCGGCGATGCGCGACAGCAGCGCCTTGACCTGCGGCTCGACGGAGCGCAGCGCGGTGGAGACGATGGGACGGAACGAAGAAACGAGGTTACGAATGTTGAACATGGGCGGACTCCCGTTGATTGGAACCGACGGGGAGAATCCCTGTCGGGTGCGGCACTTTCATTATCGGAAAGGCAGGAAGGTCCGTTGCTTACGAGGCTGAAGGCTTACGGGTCAGGCTCTGAAGCAGCGCGGAAATCTTCGATTTCATAGGGTCGCCTACTCGGCAGTACATGTCGGCACGCCGCAGATCGTCGATCGCCTGGCGCCGTTCACCTTGGGCCAGCCGCACCTCGGAGCGACCGACATAGGCCGCGGCGTCGTCCGGCGAAATCTTCAGCGCGACGTCATACGCGGCCAGCGCACCTTGTGGGTTTCCAGCCGCCATCTCCACCACGCCGAGCGCCTTGGCGAAGTAGGTGTCGAGCGGGTTGACCGCGTAGAGCCCTTGGAAGAGCGACCGGGCTTCGTCGATCTTGCCTTGGTAGAAGAAGAAGTACGCCATGCGCGCGATCGCGTAGAGCTCTTCGTCGGCGTAGCCGCGGACGTCCTTGAGCGTCGACCGACCGTCGGCCCACTTCTGCAGGCGCTCCTTGAGAGCGGCGGCATCCGGCTTGGCCATCAATACGCCTCTTCACGAGTCTCGAGGCGACGGCGCCGCTCGATCTCGGCCATGTCGTTCGTCACGCTGCTGACGAGCGAGAGCATCTGCGCTTCGCGCTGCAAGAGCGACTTGAGCCGCTCGACGCGATCCGGCGGGGCGCGTACCTGAGCGAGCGCTTCGCCCACCAAGGTCTGCATGGCCTGGCTGGCGTTCTCGGACGCGGTCTGGAGGTAGCCGCGGTCCATGAACCCGTCGACGTCGGCCTCGTGGCCCCGGGGCATCGGGGGCATGGGCAGCCGCAGCTCTTCGGCGGAGTGCGCCGGGCCGATGAAGTCGATGAGGGCCGCCGACGCGAGCGCGGGGTTCTTCGGGTCGCCCTTCTTCTTGACCTTGCGATCGAGCTGCGCGCGGTCGACCAGTCGCTCGCGGACGGCGCGCGGGCCACCCCAGGGCCATTGGGGGGCGCGGGGCTGCGGTCCAATCGGGTTCGCCATGGCTCTTGTCGTCTCCTCACCACCGCCGCGCGGTTACTTCTTCTGTTGTTCCTGCTGCAGCACGTAGACGAAGTTCAGCACCTCGGCCACGGCGTCATACAGCTCTTCGGGGATCTCCTGGCCGACGTCGACCCGGTACAGGGACTGGGCCAGCGTGGTGTTCTTCATGAACGGCACCCCAGCCTCCTTGGCGATCTCGCGGATCTTCTCGGCCTTCAGCCGCATGCCCTTGGCGACCACCCGCGGGGCCTGGTCCTTGTCCTTGTCGTACTTGATCGCAATCGCGATGTCGGGGTCTTCGGCCACGCGGAGCGGGACGCTAGCAGACCTTGAACGGGGCTTTTAAGCGGCCGTGGGGGCCGTCTTCCGCGCGTCGAGTTGGTAGACGAAGTTCAGCACCTCGGCGACGGCGTCGTAGAGCTCTTCGGGGACCTCCTGGCCCGGCTCGACCCGCAACAGCGCGTGGGCCAGCGGCACGTTGCGCAGCAAGGGCACGTCTTCTTCCTTCGCCAGCGCCTTGATCTGCTCGGCCTTCGCGTCGAGCCCCCGCGCGAGCACCCGCGGGGCCTGGTCCTTGTTCGGGTCGTACTTGAGCGCCACCGCCACATGGTCGGGGTTGGTCACCACCACGTCCGCTTCGCGCACGCTCTCCATCTGCGCGCCTTCCATGATCTCCTGGTGCATCTGCTTGCGGTGCGCCTTGTGGTGCGGGTCGCCTTCGCTTTCCTTGTATTCCTTCTTCACGTCGTCCTTCGACATCATCTGGTCCTTCATGTACGACTTGTGCTGCCACCAGACGTCGAAGATCGCGAAGCCGATGAAGAGGGCGACGACCTTCACGACCACGCGGTAGACCAGCTCGCCCATGACCGTCATCGTCATGTCGGCGTCGCCGCGGATCGTGGCCACGACCATGCCCATGGCGTCGCGCACCACGCCGTAGACGACGTAGCCAGTCACGCTGAGCTTGAACATGGACTTGAGCAGCTCGACCGCCTGCTTCTTGCCGAACAGGTTCTTGATGCCGTTGATGGGGTTGAGCTTGTCCAGCTTCGGCATGAGCGCCTTCGTCGCCAGCAGCGCGCCGACCTGCAGGAAGTCCATGAGCCCGCCGGCGATCGCCGACGCCGTCACCACCGGCACGCACAGCACCAGCAGGCTCGACAGCGCCAGGTACATGATCTGCTTGGTGGCCAGCTCGAGATCTTCGGGGTGAGAGATGTTGGTGATGCCGAAGAGGAAGAGCTGCTTGATCCGCACCTCGGTGTCCGGCCAGGTCGACTTGATGACGCCCATGGCGGCCGCGAACGCGACGACGCTCGACAGATCCTTGCTCTTCCAGACGTTCCCTTCTTTTCGGGCGTCGTCGAGCTTCTTCTGCGTCGGTTCTTCGGTCTTGTCGTCGGACATGGCTCGGCCCGCGCACTCAGGACAGCAACAGCAGGGCCTTCTTCATCCACACGAACATCACGCCGAACTCGTCGACCGTTCGGTTGATGATGAGGTGGATCGCCGAGAACATGATCACCACCGTCACCATGGGCTTGATCTGCATGGCGACGAAGAACACCTGCACCTGCGGCGCGACGCGGTTGATCATGCCCAGCGCCAGGTCGGTGAGGAACGTGGCCAGCAGCACCGGCGAGGCCAGCGCCACCGCGACGCGGAACATGTCGCCCGACACGCGGAGGATCAGATCCGTGAACGCCCAGAACCCGCCGCTGACGCGGGGGAAACGATCGAGCGGCACCGCCGCGAGGCTGTCGCCGAACGCCTGAATGACGATGTGGTGGCCGCCCAGCGTCAGGAAGATCACCGTCGTCAGCTGCAGGTTCAGGTTCGAGAACAGCGTCGTTTGCTGCTGGATCTGCGGGACCATGAGCTGGGCTTGGTTGGTGCCCGACATGGTGTCGATGAAGCCACCCGCGCTCTGCGCCGACTCGAAGACGAGGCCCACCACCATGGACAGCGCCAGGCCCATGAACAGCTCTTTGAGCATGAGCGCGACGAAGACCACCGCGGAGATCGGAATGAGCTGAATCTGCGAGACGATCGCCGGGAAGAGCACGAGCCCCAGCATGAGCCCCAGGCCCAGCTTCACCTCGCTGGGCACCGACTCACCGCCGAGGAACGGGGTGAGGATCACCACCGGCAACACCCGCGCGAGCAGCAGCGCCATGCCCATGGTGACGTGAGTGAAGTCGGTCTGGATGCCGAGCTGGTGCCGGACTTCGGCGAGCATGCTCTGGAGGTCCATGAGGAGGCCGTGGGCGAGAGCGTCAGTGCGCGATGATCGCCGGGAAGCGATCGAAGATATGGAAGGTGAAGCGGAGCAGCTGCGTGCCGATCCACGGACCGGCCAGCCCCAGCACGCCGAAGACGATCACGAGCTTCGGCGCGAAGGACAGCGTCTGCTCCTGGATCTGCGTGGCGGCCTGGAAGACCGACACCGCGAAGCCCACCACCAGGCTCAGGACGATCGGCGGCCCCGACGCGACGAGCACCAGCAAGAGCGCTTCCTGGGTGATGTAGGTCAGTTGGTACATGCAGCGGCCCCTCTTAGAGGTACCCGATCACGAGGCCCTTGGCGATCAGGTACCAGCCGTCCACGAGCACGAAGAGCAGCAGCTTGAACGGCATGGAGATCGTCGTCGGAGACAACATCTGCATGCCGAGCGCGAGCAAGATGTTGGCGACCACCATGTCGATGACGAGGAAGGGCACGAACAACAAGAAGCCGATCTGAAAGGCCTCTTTGAGCTCGGACACGACGAAGGCCGGCGTGAGCACCAAGAAGTCGTTCTCGGCGATCTCCTTGCGCTCTTCCCCTTTGCGCAGCTTGAGCGCCAAGTTGAAGAAGAGCGCCTTGTCCTTGGTCGTCACCTTCTTCGCCAGGAAGCCCCGCAACGGCTCCTTCGCCCGCTTCGCCGCGGTGAGCAGCTGGTCGACGGACTTGGCGGACATGAGCCCTTCGGCGTTGCGCAGATCGCCGGACTTGTCGGCGGCGTAGAACATCTCCTGGCCGACGGGCGCCATGATGTACACGGTGAGGATGATCGCGAGCCCCGTGATCACCTGCGTCGGCGGGATCTGCTGGGTGCCGAGCGCCGACCGGACGATCGACAGGACCACCGAGATCTTCACGAAGCTCGTCACCATCAACAACACGAACGGCGCCAGGCCCAGCGCGGTCAGCGCCAGCAGCAACACCAGCGGCTGGTTCGCGAAGGTGCCCGAGCCGCCGCCACCCAACACGCCTGGATCGACGTTCTCGGCCCCCATCGCCGGGCGCCGGCGCTGCGCTTCGGCCAAGACTGGCAGGAGCACCGCGCTCAGAAAGACGACCCACCTGAAGCTCTTCGTCGACGGCACGTTCGACCGCTCCTTAGCTCGCCGCAGGCGGCGGGCCCTTCTTCCCCAACAGCCGCGCGACGAACGGGCTGACCTCGGGCCCCCCGGCGGGCGGCGCGCGCAGCCGTTCGATCTCGGCCGCGTCCAGCTTGCTCAACAGCGACAGCCCGGCATCTCCCCCGCCGATGAGCAGCACCTCATTCCCAGCGCGCACGACGAACAGCGCGCGCTTCTGGTCGAGCGACACACGCTCGAGCACGGTGATGAGCTTCGTGCCACCGGCCACCGACGCGATGCCGAGCAGCCGCCGCAGGCCCACGTTCAGCGTCAGGTAGATGATCGACACCACCAGCCCCAGCAGCACCGCCGTCCGCAGCAGCGTCCAGCCCAAGCTCACGTCTTCCCGCGCGTAGTCCGGCACGTCGGCCTTCGGCAGCCCGAGCTCGGGCTTGTCGGCGCGGAGGTCGGCGGCCACCGGCTCGCTGACTTCGGGCACCGCGGAGGGGGCCGGAGCCGGGCTTGGAGGCGCGGGCTCAGCCGGCTGGCTCCACGCCACGCCCCCGAGCAGTCCCACCACCATGGCCAGCGCAATGCCTCGCATGAAGGCTGCGCACGCTACTCGACGGGGCGCGATCACGTCACCCGGCGAGCGAGACGATCCGCACGCCGAGGCTCCCGTCGATCTCCACGACCTCACCGCGCGCGACGACCTTGCCGTTGACGGACAGCTCCACCGGCTCACCGGCCGTCTTGTTGAGGTCCAGCACGTGGCCCACCTTCATCGCCACGACGTCCTCCGCGGTGACCGACACGCGCCCCAGCTCGACCATGATCTGCAGCGGCACGTCTCCCAACAGGTCCGAGCCTTCCATCTTGTTGTCGTCCATGTCCTGGATCACTCCGGTGACGGGTTCCTCGTGCACGCTGTCCTGCGACGACAGGTCTTCGTCGCTGGCGGGGGCGGGCGAACCTTCTGACCCTCCTTCAGCCGGCGGCGCGCCTTCGCCCGTCTCCATGTCCGGCGGCCGGCCGTCCAGCGGCTGCTCCGCCGCCACCGGCTCCCCGACTCGGCACTTGAAGCGCCCGCCCTCGAAGAGCACCTCGGCCCTCACGTAGCCCATGCGGCCGTAGCCCACGCGGAGCCGCGCGGTGCCTCCAGCCTTCTTGTCCGGCCGCGCCGACAGCGAGTCGACGATGATGACGTCCTTGGGCCGCACCTGCGCCAGGTCGGCGGCCATGATGTCCACGGTGCCGATCTCCGCCCGCACCCAGCAGCGCACCAGGCGCAGCCGCATGGCGTGGGCGCTGGCTTCGGCCGAGCGACGCGCGCGGCGCACCTGCCCCATGGGCGGCGGGTTCGCCTGCGCCAGCACCGACTCGGGAATGAACAGGCGCAGGTACCCGGTCTGCGAGCCGATCGACGCGCGCAGCTGGACGACGGCCAGGTTCTCGACTTCCCCCAAGAGCGTCATCGCCTCGTCGAAGCTCTTCGCGAGCCCCTCGACGCGCAGCTTGGGCATGTTCTGGTCCATCGTCGGCGCCAACGCCTTGAGCGTCTCGATGATGACGTACGTCATCACCCCTTCTTCGATGTCCGTCAGCGGCCGCAGCGCCACCGCCTCACCGGCGCCGCCCATGAGCATGTCGATGGCGGTGTGCGCGAGGTTGATCTCCACCTCGAGCAGG
Source organism: Myxococcaceae bacterium (assembly GCA_022842905.1). Taxonomy (GTDB): domain Bacteria; phylum Myxococcota; class Myxococcia; order Myxococcales; family Myxococcaceae; genus JALHOS01. Next base: position 11,600 of record JALHOS010000014.1, read on the forward strand.
CCGCGCGTCTTGTTCGGCTGCGGGGCGAGCACGGCAAGGAACGTCGGCTCGGACACGTACTGCCGCACCTTCGACGGCGGCACGATGTGCACGTACTCCGCCTGGAGCGAGACCGGCTCTTCCATGAGCTCGGACAGCCGCCGCTTGACGGACTCGCTCACCTCGCCGGTGGAGCGCACGTTGGGCAGCATCCACTCGAGCCTGCGCAGCAAGGACACCTGCTGCTTGGACACCTTGTCCAGCTTGGGCCAGCGGTAGGGCTTCCACAGCGCGTCCCGCCCGGAAGGCGCCGGTGGCTCGGCGGGAGCCTGCGGCATGACGGCGCGGCCCTGGGTCTGCTGAGCGCGGCCGGCGGGCGCTCGGCCCACGGTCGTCTGCTTGGGCGGACCGGCCGGCTTCTCGGCCTTGGTGACGTTCTGGAGCGGGATCATCATCGTCCGCTCGGTCGGGTACCGAGGCTTCTCAGCAGGTGCAGTGCTGCCGGGCTTCTTCGTCACGCGCGAGCCTCAACCTTGAACTCTTCGAGTGACAGCCCCCGTGCGGACAACGCCGCCTGGAGCGCTTCACCCTGTTGTTCAATGAGCTTCAACACATCACGATCGGACCCGGAAAACACGGCTTTGATCTTGCCCTGGTGGCTCGACACCTTCACCGTCAGCCCGGACAGCACGTCGCTGCGCATGTCGATCTGAAACTCGGCGCGACCGAGCGCATTGGTGCCCACCCGGACCCGCTCGACGATCTTCTGCGCCAGCTCGTTGGCGATCTTCCTCAGGCGCTCCGAGCCGCTGACGTCCTTCTTCTGCGCAACCGGCACCGGCGCCATGAGCGCGGGGTTGAACCGGAAGCCAGGCGCACCCGCGCCGCCCTTCCCTTCGTCCTTGCCGCCGCCGCCGCCCTGCTGCCCGCCCTTGTCCGCGTCGGACTTCAGCTCCGAAGCGTCGCCCTTCCCTTCGGCCCCGGAGACGGCCTTGCCGGACTTGGCGGCCTCGCTCGCCTCCCGGCGCTCGTCGATCCGCTCGCGTCCGGCCTTCGCGTCGGCCTTGCGAGCCTCGGTGCTCGCGCCGGCGTGCTGGGCGTCGTTGCTGCGGCCAGCGGTGGCCTGGGAATCTCCCTGGTCCGCCAACAGCTTGAGCTTCTCGGCGTGCTGCCCTTCGGAGCGGGAGCCCTGGCGCAGCCGTTCGTCCAGGCCCTTCTGCCCTAGCCGGCCCTGAAACCCCTGTTGCTGGCGCTGGCTCTCGAGGCCGGCGTGCTCGGCGGCTTCCCCGGCCTGCGCCGAAGCGCTCTCCGCTTGCTCCAACAAGGCGGCGATCGCCGAGCGCGCGTTCGATTCCTTGGCCGTCTGCTGCTGTTGCCCGGCGCGCTTCTCGTCCTTGGCCTGGCCCACGAGCTTGGAGAACACGCCGTCCGCCTGGACGCGGTCCTTCTTCTTCGACTCGTCCAAGCGCCGCTGCTCTGCCGCCCGCGCCGCCTGCCGTGCCGCTTCACGATCATCTTCGACCCGGCTCATGGCGCGCTCATTCCTTGCTCCCGCCGCCGTTCGCGGCCGCCGCCCGAGTGCGCTGCAGGTGGAGCGTGTTGCCGATCTCCTCCTGGTTCAGCTCCTCCTTCATCATGCGCTCCTTGCGCACTTCCTTCTTCCAAGTGTCCTTGTGCTTCTCGATCGCCTTCTTCTCCATGGCGGCGTTCGCCATCTCCTGCCGTCGCTGCTCCATGAGCTTCTCGGCCTGGAGCACGGCCTCTTTCTGCCGTTCGATGTCGAGGGCCTTCTGGGCTTCTTCGTCCTTGAGCCGGTTTTCGAAGCGGCCCATCTGCTGAAAGCCGTTGATGCCGCCGCCCTTGGCGCTGACCTCGACCAAGAACGCCTGCACCTTCGCCTTGCGCTCGGCCTTGGCCCGCTCGAGCGCGGCCTTCATCTCCTCGAGCTTCTTCTTCTCGGCGTCGTGGGCGCGGACCGCGGCCGAGAACGCCTCCTTGGCGGCGTCTTCCGCTTTGGTGCGAATGTCGAGCAGCGCTTCGAGCCGGTACGGAGGCATACGGTCGCCGCGAGTCTACCACCCTGCCCCACGGTCCGCGCAGCCCTTGCGCGCCCACACGGGCTCACGACGCGTCGGCGAAGAGGTCGATGAGCTGCTGGACGGTGGCGTCGAAGGGCGTGCTGTCGTGGGTGTCCTGCTTCAAGTAGTCGATGATCGACTCGTACTTGTCGATCGCGTAGTCGGTGCGCGGGTCCGTGCCGTAGCTGTACGCGCCCAGCAAGATGAGATCGCGCTGCTTCTCGTACGTCGACAGCGTCTCGCGCAGCTTCCCGGCGGCCTTCTTGTGCTCGGGCGAGACGATCTGGCTCATCACACGAGACAGCGACGCGAGCACGTCCATCGCCGGCCACTGGTTTCGTTCGCCCAGCGCGCGGTTGAGAATGAAGTGGCCGTCCAAAATACCGCGGACCTCGTCGGCGATCGGCTCTTCCATGTCACCGCCGGCCACGAGGCACGTGTAGATCGCCGTGCACTTGCCCTTCGCCGAGTTGCCCGTGCGCTCCAGCATGCGCGGGAGCATGGAGAACACCGACGGCGGGTAGCCTTGACGGGCCGGCGGCTCGCCGATCGCCAGGCCGATCTCACGCTGGGCGCGCGCCAAACGGGTCACCGTGTCGAGCATGAACAGCACGTTGCCGCCGCGCTCACGGAAGAACTCGGCGATCGCCGTGGCCACGTAGCCCGCGCGCAGACGCACCAGCGACGGCTGGTCGGAGGTCGCGCACACCACCACCGAGCGCTTCATGCCTTCTTCGCCGAGCGCGTCTTCGATGAACTCCAAGACTTCGCGACCACGCTCGCCGATCAGCGCGATCACCGACATCTCCGCCGCGGTGTTCCGGGCGATCTGCCCCATGAGCGTGGACTTACCGACGCCGGAGCCGGCGAAGAGCCCAATGCGCTGGCCTTCGCCGACCGTCAAGAGCCCGTCGATGCAGCGCACGCCGAGCGGGAGCGGCCGGAGAATGCGCTGGCGGGTGAACGGATCCGGACAGTCGCGATCCACCGACCAGTCCTGCATGCCTTCGGTCGGCAGCGGCTTCCCGTCGATGGGCTCGCCCAGGCCGCTGAGCACGCGCCCCAGCAGCCCGTCGCCCACGGAGATCGTCAGCGGGCGGCCGGTGGGGATCACCTCGCTGTCGGGGCCGATGCCGGACAGCTCACCCAACGGCATGAGCATGACCGTGTCGCCCTGGAAGCCGACGACCTCGGAGCGCACCTGCTGGTTGCCGCGGCGAATGAGGCAGACCTCGCCGACGCGCACATTGGGCACGGCCGCTTTGATCACCAGCCCGGTCAGCTCGACGACGCGGCCGCGAATGCGCACCGTCTGCGCCGTCTTGACGAGCTCCTTGTACCGCCTCAGATCGACCGCGGCGCTCACTTCGATTCCTTCTTCACGTTGTCCGGCTGCAGGAGCTGCTTGAGCATTTCGAACTGCGTCTTGAGCTGGCCGTCGATGATGCCGTAGTCCGTTTGAATGATGCAGCCGCCCCGCTCGACCTCGGGGTCGTCACGCACGGCGATGTCGATCGCCCGGCCGATGAGCTCCATGAGCCGAGGCCGCTTGTCGCGCAGCAGCTTCCCGTCTTCCGGGCTGACGCGGATCGTCATGGCCTTGGCCGCGCGGGCCGACTCCATGGCGGTGGCGACGATCTCGACGATCGCGTCGGGGTCCCGCTCCAGATCGCGCCCGATGATCTTCGCGGCGATCTTCAACGACAGGTCGATGATCTCGCTCTCGGTGCGCGCCAAGATGTCGCCGGCCTGGATCTTCGCCTTGGCGATCTCCTCGGCGGCCTTGGCTTGGGCTTCGGCTCTCGCGTCGTCGCGAGCGCGGGCGTAGACCTCGTCCCGCTTGGCCTCGGCCTCGGCGATGATGCGCTGCGCCTCGGCTTGAGCCTTCTCGACGATCTCCTGGGCTTTGGTTCGAGCGTCGTACTCCTCGGCGTTGACGACGCGCGGCCTCGCCGCCTTCTCAGGCGCTGCGGCGGCTGGCTTCTCCGGCGCCGGGGCTGGCTCCGGGGCGGGCAAGCTGTCGCCTTTGATGACCTTGCCGATGACCCGAGCCGGCCGACGCTCCTCATCCATACGCGCGGCCGAGCTTACTCGGAACCATCACCCGGTCCACGACGACCCCGCAGCACGGGCGATCGCGCGTTCGAGCCGGTGCCGGTGCGCACGCTCTGATTCTTGCGCCGAGGAATCGGCTGCGTCGCGGGCGAGGCCACGGCCTGTCGGTCCATGGGCCGCCCGTCGCGGAGAATGCGCCGACGCTCGCCGGTCTCCGTGCCTTGGACGGTGCCCGCGCCGGCAGGCTTCGGCCGCTGCGCACCACCACCCTGGCGCTGCGGCTCGCGCACCGGAGGCGCCACCACCTGGCCGCCCGGCAAGCCGGGGACCTTGGGCAGCGCCTGGCGAGAGGCCTGCGACCGCAGCGCGGGCAGCACGCCCGACAGCATGTTCTCGGAAGCCCCCAGCCGCGGCGACGGCTTGAGCGGCGGCGGCAGGCGAATGGGCCGGTCGAGCACCCCCTTCTGCGCCAGCCGCTCGAGCTGCTCGACGATGTCCATGCGCCCGCCGTCGGCCTTCACCGGCCGGTGCTGCTCGTCGCGGAGCCACCGGGCCAAGAGCTTGCCCAAGTCCGAGCCCTGGTGCCGGTCCACCAGCCGCGTGGCGAACTCCGGCGACTGGGCGATCGCCGCGCGCATGACACGCTGCGCGCCGGCGCTGCGCATGCCCGTGGACGGGTTCTCGATCGCGCCGTGCATCTCCAGGCACAGCCGCGCGTCGTCCACGTTGAGCCGCTTGGCCTTCCCAGCTTCAGCGGCGCGGGTGGCGAGGTTGCGCTGGTCCGGCGGGAGCTTGCTCAGGAACTGATCCCGGTCGATCTCGATGAGCCCGGCCACGGCCGTGGCCAGCACACGCGCCCCCATGCGATCGATCACCGCGAGCAACTCCCGCTGCTGGAGCGTGATGACGTCGCTGAAGCGGAACACCCCGACCGGCGGCGCCTTCGCGCGGATCTGCTCTTCGAGCCGCGCCCGAATGATCGACTGAATGTCGGGGCGAATGTCGGCGTCGCTGTCCGCCCGGTGGCCCGGCAGCGCCCGCCGCGTCGCGTCTGCCAGGTCGGAAGGAAGCGACCGGAGCACCACCTCGATCAGCCCGGGCCGCTCGCCGCTCATCACCGCGGCCAGCTGCTCCGGCTCGGCGCTGCCCAGCTGCTTGCGCCGCTGCATGACCAGCCGCTTGATCTCCTGCGTGAGGAACGAGATCCGCTTGTCCCGCGGGATCTGCAGCAACATCGGCGCGCGGTACTTGAGCAGCTCCTCTTCGTCCGGCGGCAGGTGGCCGAAGCTCTCGACCGCGTCTTGGCCTCCCAGCGCCAAGCTCGTGAGCAGGAGCATCTGCTGCCGCTTGGTGAGTGACGCGAAGACCTGCTCCATGGGTGCGCTCGAGACCTGTTCGCGAAGCTTGGCTCAAGCCTCGCGCCCGCGTCACCCCTCCGGTGGGGGGGACGGCCGGGGCTTCTTCGAGCCGCCCGGCCGCCGGAGCGCCAGGAACGCCGTCACACCGGCCATGGCCAAGAAGAGCACCGCGAAGATCGCCAGCATCGCCTTGAGCGTGCCCGCGCTCGCCTTGTCCACGCGAATGCCGAGGATGCGGACCATGCGCTCTTCTTCGGGATCCTCGATGACGAGCAGCTGCTCCGTCATGAGCACCTTGACGTTCTCGGGCTTGAGCTCGGGCACCGCACGCGAGACGAACTCGCGAATGTCGTCGGCGCCCAGCGGAGGCTTCCCGTCGACCTTCAAGTACGTGATCAGCACCGACGCCGACGGCATGGGCTTCTTGTCCGGCTGGGTCAGATCGTTCACCTCGGGGATCATCACGATCGTGCGCGCGCCGAGAATGCCGGGGACGCGGTTGAGCGCGTTGCTCACCTCACCGCCGAGCGCCTCGAGGAACATGGCGCGCTCTTCGGTCTGGGTGGGGATCATCCCCTTCGTTTGCTTGAAGATCCCCAGGCCTTCGGCGTGCGGCCGGGGCAGCGAGTGCTTGCGCAACAGCGCGGCGGCCCGCTCGACGTCACCCTTGGGCACGGCGATGACGTAGCGCGCGTCCTTGCCTTCACCTTCGCGCAGCTTCGTCGTGTCGATCTGGGCCTTGGTGAGGAGGACGTAGATGTCGTTCGCGTCCTCTTCGTTCAGGTCGTGGTGCAGGTTGACCGTACAGGCCGACAGCGCCAAGACCACGAACGCGGCGGCGTATTGAGGCAGTCGAAGGCGCATGCGGAGCGACGCACTGTAGTCGAAGGAAAACGAAAAGGGCGGCCAACCTCAGGCCGCCCTCCGTGAGCACTTCTTCGTCGACGCTGCTCTCTAGACCTGCGTCTTGAGCGTGTCCTTGAGGCCCGACGTGGCCTTCTCGACGACCTTGCCTGTCAGCTCGAGCTCCTGCGTGTACTTGTACATGCCGGCCTGCAGCTGGAGCAGCTCGGCGTTGGAGAAGTTCTTCCCGTTGAAGGCGCCGTTGACGAGCTTGTCGATCGCCACCTGGCCCTTCTCCATGCTCGCCATCATGCCCATGATCATCGAGTTGGACTTGGTGACTTCGCCCTTCTGCGCGACGGGATCGAGCGCCTTGGTCGTGGCGTTCTTGTCGAGCTTGGCCAGGGTCGACTTCTCAGTCTTGCCCGCCTGCTCCACCGCGTGGGTCGTCGCGGTCTTCTGAACCTGCGGCGCCTGCTGCACCTTGTTCGCGGCCTGAACTTGGCCGGCGACGTCAGTCCCCTTCGCCTTGAGGGCCTGGTCGAACTTCGACGCCCCCTCCTTAACCTGAGGTTGTGCGCCCTGGGATGGCAGCTTCTGCTGCGCGATCTGAGCTGCTGAGAGTCCTGCCAGCGGTCCCGCCATGGTCCGACCTCCTGGGTGCACCGGAATTATCGTCGTCCTCCTCGAGGAGTTTCTTCAGACTTTCCACGGCCCTAGCGTGCAGCCGGCTCGCCCACGACTTGGACTGTCCGATCTCGGCCCCCGCTTCCTCCAAGGTCTTGCTCTGAAAGTAGTAGCCCTCGAGAAGTTTTCGCTCTTTTTCTGGGAGCTTCTCTATCGCGGAGCGCACCCGCTTCTTGAGCTGCTCGAGCTGCAGCCGCTCGTCGGCAGGCAGCGCTTCGTCCGACAGCTGGAGGCCTTCGGTGCCCTCCAGGCTCGTCGCGAACACCATGGCCAGGCCGCTGACAGCTGTGGACACTTCGCGCACATCGTCTTCGAGCTTGGCCCCGCCTCCACCCGAGCGGTCCGCCAGGTTGCCCAGGTACGAGTTGGCACGATCAGCCGCCGAGCCCGCTCCCTTGAGCGCCCCCATCTTCCGCAGGCCGTCGTAGATGGCGCCCTTGATCCGGTAGTGGGCGAAGGTGAGGAAGTTGGCGCCGACCTTCGAGTCGAAGCGCTCGGCGGCCTCGAGCAGGCCGATCTGGCCCCACGCGACCAGCTCGTCCATGTCGAACTGGCCGTTGAACTGCTTGCGGACCTGGGCCGCGAGCGAACGTACGTACGCTCCGTACTTCTCCAGGATCTGCGGTTTGGACTCACCGAGAGGCACGCGGGCTTTTCACTCCTGCTCGGCTTCGGCGCGGGTCCACATGCGCTCGAGCGTCTGCTTCAGGCGTGGGTCGTCCTGCAGTTGATCGACCACACGTTCGGTGAGCTTCTTGGACTGCAGGCGGACCTTCTCGCGCAAGATATCAGCGACGAGCTTCTTGGTGGCTTCGTCGCGGCTCTTGAGCTGCCCCGCCTTGAGCTGGCGCGCCAAGTTGAGCACCTGCGCGGCGACGGGATCCGCAGCGGCCGCGGCGCCCACGTTCGACGAGCCGACGAGCCCTGACGGTCCGACGAGGGATCCTGCCCGATCGACCTTGCCGGCGAAGCCAGCGCCGCCGGCCTTCGCTGGGCCAGACGCCGCACCCGCACGTCCCGCGCCCGCCGATCTGCCTCCGCCACGAACGCCCTTCACCGACATGCACTGCCCCTTCCGCGCGCAGGGCGCAGCTCACTCACTTCTGCTTGCCCGGCGGCGGGAGCGCGCCCGCTTCCTTCGCGTTGACGAGGTCCTGCGCGAACTGCGCGCCGACGCTGCCCGGCTCCAGGTCGAGCGCCGCCTTGAGCTCCTTCATGGCCTCGTTCACCTTGCCCATGAAGAGCAGCACTTCGCCACAGTGCGCCCGCGGCAGCGACGCCTTGGGCGAAAGCCGCTGCGCCGCGCGAAACGCCTGCAGCGCCTTGTCGAGGTGCCCCTGGTTGAACTCGAGCGTGCCCATGGCGAGCTGCGGCACTTCGCTCTTGGGCATGAGGGACACCGTGCCACCGAACAGCTCGCGGGCGGCCTCGAAGTTGCCCAGGTCCATCCACAGGTACCCGGCCTCGAGCATGACCATGGCCTGCTGCTTGGTCAGCGGCACCAAGCTGTGTGCGATCTCCGACTCGGACTTCGGTTCGGCCATGAGGTTCCTCGTGGGCGGCGTGAAGGTGGGAGCCTCATAACACGAAGGGCGGCCACTTGGGCCGCCCTCGGTGAGCACTTCAGCTGGTCACTCGCTCAGCGGATGTTCGAGATGGAGTTCTTCACCGTGTCGTGCTTGGTCTTGAGCACGTTGGACACGGAGCTGAACACCTGGTTCTCGCGCTGCATGGAGATCTGAACCTGGAGCAGCTTGGCGTTGTCCGCCGTCGCCTGCGCCACGTCGGTGTTCATCTGGCCGATCGTGTTCGACGCGCCGCCGCCGGACAGGTTCGGCGCACCGGAGCCCGCGCCCACCACCGAGCCGCTGCCCACCGTGGTGTTGATGCCGCCGCCGGAGCCGCCCACGTTGACCGTGCCCTGCGCCGCGTACGACGCCGACGCCGCGCCGCCCGCCATGTTGGTCACCGACGAAACCGCCGCCGAGATGATCGCGCCACCCGGCAGAGCGCCGCCGACGAGCGACGCGCCGTTGGCGATGACGTTGCCGGCCTGCTGCAGGCCCGCGTGCATGCGCTCACCGAACGTCGAGCCTTGGGTCTGACGGCCAACCGTGACGTTCGTCGAGAGGCGGGCCGGGGTCTGATCGATGCGATTGATAGCCATGTGACTTCTCCAGAAAAAGGTGAACTGCGACGACGGAAGCTTCAGAACTCGCGAGAGCACCGCTTCGACCCGTGCCGAGAGCGCCCTCTGCATTCATGTATCGCCGTTGCCTGACTGCTTGTTGCGTGGTGTACGAAACCGAGACGGTGACCGGCCGGCCGATCGACGATCACTTCGACCCTTTGCGTTGAACTTCAATCTGTTCGCGCACTTGGAGCAGGTGGGCGAGCAGCGCCTCGGTGCGCTCAACCGCCTTCATCGCCTTCTTTCCGTGCTCCGCGCGGGGCCCCTTGAGGCCGTCGAGGGCCTCGCGAATCGGGTTGAGCAGCGTGGCGATGCTGTCGGCCGACGCGCCTTCGATGAACTGCTCGAGGTTTGGATACTCGGGCTGCGGCGGCGGGGGTGGCGGGGGCGGCTGAGTGCTGGTGGGCGCCATGACGGTCTCCAAGGTGCAGGTGTTTGAAGGCAGACGAGGGCCCCGACGCTACGGCGTTTGCCGGCGCGCTTCAATGCGCGCGGCGCGTTCACACAACTCTACGAAAAGCGTGTTGCGGCGCAGCGCCCGTGCGCTAGTCCATGCGGCACCTATGGCGAACTCGATCGTGTCGATCCGCGAAGTCGTGAAGGAGTACCACCTGGGCCAGACGGTGGTGCCGGCGCTGCGCGGAGTGAACCTGGAAGTCGAGCGCGGCGAGTTTCTGTCGATCGCCGGGCCGTCGGGCAGCGGCAAGACGACCTTGCTCAACCTGATCGGCTGCGTCGACACCGCGACGCGGGGCATCGTCGAGGTCGCCGGCAAGGACACCGCCAAGCTGTCGGAGCGCGCGCTGACGAGCCTGCGCCTGGACACCATCGGCTTCATCTTCCAGTCCTTCAACTTGGTGTCGGTGCTCACCGTCTTTCAAAACGTGGAGTTCCCCCTGCTCCTGCAGAACCGCTTGGGCGCGAACGAGCGCAAGGCGCGGGTGATGCAACTGCTCGAGCAGGTCGGGCTGGCCACGCACGCCAAGCACCGGCCCAACGAACTGTCCGGTGGGCAGCGACAGCGCGTGGCCGTGGCGCGCGCGCTGGTGACGGAGCCGCTGATCGTGCTGGCCGACGAGCCGACGGCCAACCTCGACTCGAAGACGGGGCAGGCGATCATCGACCTGATGCGCTCGCTCAACCAGCAGAAGGGCACGACGTTCATCTTCAGCACGCACGACTTCAAGGTGATGGAGCACGCGAACGCGGTCGTTCGGCTGGCTGACGGGAAGGTGCTCGCGCGGGAAACGCCGCAGGAAGCCGTGCAGCACGTGCTCGGTCGCCGCGAAGCCGCCGCGGAAGCCTCCGTGGGCGCGCCGTGAAGACGTTCCTCCTCATCGGCTCGGTGGTTCTCGGGGGGCTGGTCGGCCTCCTCGCGCTGGCGCTGGGGCTCACGCTGCTGGCGGGCCTCATCGCCTTCGTGGTCATGGGGGTCCGCAGCCCGAGCAAGCTGACCATGCTCCTGCGCATGGCCTGGGCCAACCTGCTCGCCAGCCGAATCAACCTCGTCATCGGCGGGCTGATCGCGGGCGGTACGGTGGTGTTCGTGGTGCTCGGCTCGCTGGTGAGCAGCCTCAACGACAGCATGGCCCGCTCCGTCGTGGGCAGCGTGGCGGGGAACATTCAGATCTACTCGGCCAAGTCGAAGGACGACGTCGCGCTCTACGGGAACATGGGCGGCGAGCCGGACCTGACGGCCATGACGACGTTCCCGGCGATCAAAGAAGCGCTCGAGAAGCACCCCAACGTGAAGACGGTGGTGCCCATGGGCGTGTCCGGCGCGGTGATCACGCCCGGCAACGTGGTGGACCGTGCGCTCGAGCGGCTGCGCGCGCTCTACCGCGCCAAACAAGGCGACGTGGTCCCAGCGCTCAAGGACGTCCCCGCTGACGAGCTGGCGCAGCGGATCGACGCCCAGAAGAGCCACGTGCGGCAGATCATCAAGGTGCTCAACGCCGACGCGCAGAAGGCGGCGGCGATCTTGGCGGACAAGGCGCTGGAGCCCGAGGTCGCGCAGGCGCTGGCCCGCGTGTCCTCGGACGAGTTCTGGACCGGCTTCGACGCCGATCCGTTCGACGCGCTCGAGTTCCTCGAGAACAACATCGCCCCGCAGGTCACCGACGCGCAGATGTTGTTCCTGCGCTACCTGGGCACGGACCTCGACCGGTTCCAGGACTCCTTCGACCGCATGGAGATCATCGACGGCGCCCGGGTGCCGAACGGCCAGCGGGGCTTCTTGATCGCCAAGTTCCTCTACGAAGAGCAAATGAAGCTGAAGAACGCGCGGCGGCTCGACAAGATCAACACCGCGCGCACGCTCAACGAGCGGAAGATCGCCACCGACGAAGAGCTGCAGCGCTTCGTCAAGGAGAACCGGTCGCAGACCCGCGACATCGTCCTCCAGCTCGACGCGATCAAGACGAAGACCGCGGTGGAGCTGCTGCAAGCTGAGCTGGGCGTAGCCGAGACGGACCTGAGCGCCTTGCTCACCCGCTTCTTCGACATGACCGACGAGACGTTCGACCGGCGGTACGCGTTCTTCTACGAGAAGCTCGCGCCGCTGGTGGAGCTGTACCGAGTGCGGGTGGGCGACACGCTGACGATCAAGGCGTTCAGCCGCGGCGGGGCGATCCAGTCGGTCAACGTGAAGGTGTACGGGACGTTCGCCTTCAAGGGGCTCGAGAAGTCCCCGCTGGCCGGCGCGACGAGCCTGATGGACCTGATGAGCTTCCGCGATCTCTACGGGTACCTCACCGCGGACAAGCTCGAGGAGCTCAAGGAGATCAAACAGGCCACCGGCGCGAAGGAGATCTCCCGCGACAACGCGGAGGCCGAGCTGTTCGGTGGCGACAGCCAGGCGACCATCGTCGCCGAGGCGACGCCGGGCATCATCGACGCCGACAAGGAGCTGACCGGCGCGGCGCGCAAGCTGCGCAACGAAGATCTGATCCGCCGCGTGTACACGAGCGAGGAGATCAACTCTGGGGTGGTGCTGAACGCCGCGGTGGTGCTCAAGGACCCGTCGAAGACCGCGCGCACGCTCGAGGAGCTGCGTGAGTTGTCCGACCGCGAAGGACTGGGGCTCAAGGCGGTCTCGTGGCAGCAGGCCGCCGGACTGCTCGGCCAGATCATCACCGGCTTCTCGATCATCCTCCTGCTGTCGGTGCTGGTGATTTTCTTCGTGGCTGGGATCGTCATCAACAACGCGATGATGATGGCGACCATGCAGCGCACGGCCATGATCGGCACGCTCCGGGCGATCGGGGCGCAGCGCGCGCTGGTGCTGGGCATGGTGCTGCTCGAAGCGGTGACCTTGGGCTTCGTCTTCGGCTTGGGGGGCATCGCGCTGGGCGCGCTGGTGGTGCAGCTCTTCCACGCGATCGGGATCCCCGCGTGGAACGACTACGCGTACTTCTTCTTCTCGGGGCCGAAGCTGCGGCCGGACCTGTCGCCGACGAACTTGGGCGTGGCGATCGGCATCATCTTCGGCGTCACGTACGTGGCCACGCTGGTGCCGGCCTTCATCGCCACCCGCGTCTCACCTTTGCGCGCCATGCAGGCGGACACATGAACGTCTTCAGTCCCATGGTTTGGCTGTTGGCCTTCCGCTCGCTGTTGCAGCACCGGCTCTTCACGTCGGTGCTCGCGGCGGCGATCGCCTTCGTCACCGCGAGCCTCGTCGCCGTCACCGGCATCAGCAACGGCATGCGGCAGACGCTGCTCGTCTCGGCCACGACGATGATGAGCGGGCACGTGAACGTGGCGGGCTTCTACAAGTCGTCGGCCAGCTCGTCGGCGCCGGTCGTGACCGGGTACAAGCAGCTGCGCGAGCTCGTCACCCAGGAGCTGCCGGAGCTCGACTACATGGTCCAGCGAGGCCGAGGCTGGGCCAAGCTCATCTCCGACACGGGGTCGATCCAGGTCGGCATCGGCGGCATCGACATCGAGCGGGAGCCGGGCTTCCGCAAGGTGGTCATTCTCAAGGACGGCACGCTGGACGGGCTGCGGCAGCCGGACGGGGTGCTGCTGTTCGAAGAGCAGGCCAACAAGCTGGGCGTGAAGGTCGGCGACCGGCTGACCTACGTCGCGTCGACCTTCAAGGGCACCAACAACACGCTCGACGTCACCGTGGTCGCGATCGCCACCAACATCGGCATGCTCAGCAGCTGGAACACCTTCATCAACGATCAGGGCCTGCGGCGGCTGTACCAGCTCAACGACGAGACGACCGGCGCGCTGCAGGTGTACCTCAAGGACATCACCCAGGTGAACGCGGTGGCCGAGCGGCTGCGCAAGGTGTTGGGCGCGCGCGGCTACGAGCTGCTCGACGCCAACCCGGTCGCGTTCTGGCAGAAGTTCGACGCCGTCAACCGCGAGAGCTGGACCGGGCAGAAGCTGGACATCACCACCTGGGAAGACGAGACGAGCTTCGTCAAGTGGTTCATCACGCTGTTCACGCTGCTCGCGTCGCTGGTGACCTTCTTGCTCGTAGTCGTCATCGGCGTCGGGATCATGAACGTCATGTGGATCACGATCCGCGAGCGCACTCGGGAGATCGGCACGCTGCGGGCGGTGGGCATGCAGCGCAGCAGCGTGCTGTCCATGTTCGTGACCGAAGGCTTCTTGCTGGGCCTGATCGGTACGGTGGCCGGCGGGATCCTGGGGCTGGTGCTGTCGGCCTTGCTCAACTCGGCGCAGCTGGTGCTGCCGCGCGGCCTCCAGTTCATCTTCCTGTCCGAGAAGCTGGTGGTCACGCCGAGCGCCGGCTGGTTCGTCTTCGCGATCGTCTTCATCACGACGACGATCACGCTGGTCTCTTTGGTGCCGAGCTGGCTGGCCGCACGCATGAAGCCCGTCACTGCGATGTCTCACGTGGGGTAACGACACAATGAAACGAACTGCGATCGCGCTGTTGCTGACCCTGACCTTCCCGCTGACCGCGGCGGCCGCCGAGCTGTCCGCGGCGGACATGCTCAAGATCCTCGCGGAGATCGACGACCGCCAGCGCAACGGCGGCGACTACAAGGCCCTGTGCTACCTGGAGCAGAAGGAAAAGGACAAGGCCGACATCGTCCGCGAGCTGATCGTCTTCCGCCGCGACACCGACGACAAGCTGATGCTCCTGTTCACCAAGCCCAAGTCCGAAGAGGGCAAGGGCTACCTGCGGCTCGACAAGAACCTGTGGCTGTACGATCCGAACACCGGCAAGTGGGATCGGTCCACTGAGCGGGAGCGGATCGGCGGCACCAACTCCCGCCGCAGCGACTTCGACGAGTCGCGCCTGGCCGAAGAGTACGTGCCCACGTTCGACGGTGAGGAGAAGCTGGGCCGCTACGAAGCGCAGGTGATGACGCTCAAGGTGAAGGAAGGCATCGACGTCGCGGCGCCCGTCATCAAGATGTGGGTCGACAAGGCCACGCACAACGTCCTCAAGCGGCAGGAGTTCGCCCTGTCCGGCCGGCTGACGCGCACGGCGCTCTACCCGCGTTGGCAGAAGATGTTCAGCGAGTCGAAGAAGGCCGACGTCTGGTTCCCCGGCGAGATCCGGATCTTCGACGAAGTCGAGAAGTCCAACTCGACGCTGGTGCTCTTCAAGTCGGTGGACCTGGCTGCGCTCGAGGCGAACATGTTCACCAAGGCCTGGCTCGAGAGCAAAAGCCGATGAGCCGGTGGGCCTGCGTCGTCGCGGCGATCGTGGCGCTCGGTGGCCCCGCAGCGCAGGCGCAGGATCGGCCGAGCGAGGCGGATCTCTTCGGCGGACCCGCTGACGGCTCCGACGGCGGCGCACCGAGCGACGCCGGCAGCGCGGTGGCGGTCGACCGACCCAGCGAGGCGGATCTGTTCGGAGGGTCGGACACGTCTGCTTCGGACGCCGGGTCGTTCTCGAGCCCTTCCCTGCTCCCGCCGGACCGCGACACGGCCCAGCTGAGCGGCCCCGCGGCGCAGAGCAAGTTCGACACCGACGAAGTGAAGTCCGACGCGCTGAAGATCGGCGCGAACCTGCTCATGACGGGCCAAGTGTTCGCGCGGGAGAACATCGCCTTCAAGGACCAGTCGTTCTCGGCGCCCTTCGTGCTCGACACCTTCATGGACGGGCGGCCGAACGATCGGCTGCGGGCGTTCGGCGTGGCGCGCCTCCAGTTCGACCCGACTCGGCCTCTGTCCACGGGGGCGGCCAGCACCAGCACCGCGACGGCGACGGCGGGGACGCCCACCATCGGCCTCACCAACACCGGCAGCATCAACCCCAACGTGCTGCTCGATCAGCTCTGGCTGCGCTTCGACATCGCGCGGCGGGTGTACTTCACGATCGGCCGCCAGAAGGTGCGCTGGGGCACCGCGCGCATTTGGTTCCCGACGGACTTCCTCAACAGCCAGCCGCGCGACGCGCTGAACCCGTTCGACGTGCGCCTCGGCGTGAACATGGTGAAGGTGCACGTGCCGATCGAGTCCCTCGGCTGGAACTTCTACGCGTACGGGATCCTCGACAACATCGCGCCGGGGGCCGCGGGGCTCACGCTGGAGCGGCTCGCAGGCGCGGTCCGCGGAGAGTTCGTGCTGGGGCCGGCGGAGCTGGGCCTGTCCGGCATTTGGCAGGCCGGGCGGCGGCCTCGCTACGCGGTGGATCTGTCGTCGGCGCTCGGTCCGTTCGACGTGTACGGGGAGGTCGCGCTGCGCGACGCCCGCGACTTCCTCAAGTACCGCTTCCCGACGGACACCACCGTCGAGAACTACCTGCTCAAGGCGTTCAACGGGGAGATCGAGGCGTACCGCCCACAAGGCGTCACCGCGCAGGTGTCGGGCGGCGTGTCCTTCCAGTTCAACTACACCGACAACAACTCGATGGTGCTGGCGGCGGAGTACTTCTTCAACCCCATGGGCTACGGGTCGACGCTCGAGTACCTGATCGACACGTCCATGCCGCTGTTCCGCTCGGCCTTGCCGGGCGCGGCGGACCCCGGCCAGGTGGACCCGATCCAGCGAGTGCCGCTCTACCAGGGCAAACACAGCCTCGCGCTCATCGTCGCCGCGCCGGGCCTGCCACAGCTGCCGTGGATCTCGCTGACCGCAAGCACGATCATCAGCTTCATGGACCCGTCGGGCCTCACGCGCCTCGACGCGACGTTCCGCGTGCTGCAGTTCCTCAACGTGTCGGTGTTCGGCGCGGTGTTCTACGGCCAGACCGGCGGCGAGCTGCGCTTCCGGCTGCCGGCCGACGCGATCGCCGATCAGATCACCCCGTTCCTGCCCGCCGACCAACGTGGCCCGCTGCGCGTGGGCCTCCGGCAAGCCGACGCGCCGCCGATCCTCCAGGCGGGCGTGCTGCTCCGGCTGTCGATCTGAGCGCCGGTCCCGGCCCTCACGGAGGCGGCGCGACCTTCCACCGCCGGTGCAGCCACAGCCACTGCTCCGGGCACCGCCGGACGTGGGCCTCGAGGGCGGCCGTCAGCTGCGCCACGTGCCGCCGGCAGCGCTCCCGCGGGTCCGGGCCGTCAGGCACGGGGAACGGCCCTTCGACGTGCATGACCAGGCCGTCTGCCCGGCGCTCGGCCAGCACCAGGTACACCGGCACCTCGGAGCGCAGGGCCACCATGGACAGCGCCGGCGTCGTGCTCACCAGCCGCCCGAAGAAGGGCACGAAGACGCCGTCCTTCGCCGGCAGCACCTGATCGACCAGCTGCACGACGGTGCGGCCGCGCTCGAGGGCGGTGAGCATGCCGCGCACCGCGCCGCGCTGGAGGATCAGCTCGACCCCCGCACGCTGCCGGTTCTTGACGACCCACGCGTTGAAGGCCCCGGCCAGCGGGCGCACGACGGCGCTGAAGACGTGCCCACGGCGCGCCATGAGCTCCGCGAAGAGCTCCCAGCTCCCGAAGTGCGCCGACGCGATGAGGGCGGGCTTGCCGGCAGCGAAGCGCTGGTCGAGGCCGCGCCAGTCGGGCACCTCGACGCGACGGGACAGCTCCACGTCGGGGATGAGATCGCTCGTCACCGCCTCGAGCGCGGCGCGGGCGAGGTTGTCGTACGCCGCCCGGGCGATCGCGCGGCGCCGCGCGTCCGACTCCTGCGGGAAGGCCGCGCGCAGGTTGTCCAGCGCCACGCGCCGGCGAATCCTCAAGAACCACGCGAGCGCGCCGAAGCCTCGGGCCAGCCGCAGCCGCAGCCGCTCGGGCAGCGCGCGCACCGCCGTCAGCAGCGCGCCGACGACGAGCTGCGCCAGCGGGCCTCCGGGGGTGATCGCCGGCTTGGGCGGCGCCGTCATTCCATGGTGGTGCTGACGGTCCCCGCGCGGCACACGGCCACACCCTGCTGCGCGTCGTGCACCTTGGGGTTGAGCTTGAGGACTTCTTGGTACACCGGCAGCGCGCGATCGCAGTGGCCCTGCGCCTTGAGCGCGTTGGCGGTCTTGAGCCGTTCCTTGATGGTGGCGATCTTCTGGAGCAGCTCCTTGGCGTCGGCGAAGGAATCGCTCTCTTCCTTGACGCCCTCGAGCTGCGTCTGGGCGGCGTCGAGCTCGGCGTTGGCGAAGTACGTGCGGCCCCGGCCCAGGAACTCGAGCGCGGCGGTGTTGAGCAGCTCTCGCTTCGCGTCGGCGAGCGGCACCATGCGCTCGTCGGGCTTGGGTGGCGTGGGCTGGGCCACCTCGACGGGCTTGGGCGGAGGGTCGACCTTGGGCACCGGCTCGCCGACGGGCTTGGACGGGCCCGAGAACACGACGAAGGCCATGACGCCCAGCGCGAGCACCGCCAGCGCGATCGCCGCGATCTTCGGCCCGTTCGACTGAGGCACGGTGGGCGGCAGCGACAGGTTGCCCAAGGGCGCCGACGTGGGGCTCACCGCGACCGGCCCGCCGTGCATGGTCTTCGCCGCGCCCGACAGATCTGGCGCCGTGTGCGCTCCGGCCCCGACCGCGGTGGGCGGGCCAGACCCCGCCCGAAGCATGGTCGCACCGGTCGCGTCGGCGCCCGTCGCCGTGCCTGGAACAGCGACGCCGGTGGCAGCGCGATCGTTGCCCGTCTCCGTCGCCAGCCCCACGCCTTGGCCCGCGGCCGACCGCAGCTGCAGCGGCATGGCCAGGCCGGTCTGCGTCGGCAGCGCGTGGGACAGCGCGTGTGCGAAGGCGATCAGATCTGGCCAGCGCTCGTCGCGGTTCTTCGCGCAGGCGCGCTGGAGCACCCGATCCAGGTCCGGGTAGTCGAGGTCCGCGAGCACGTCGCGCAGGTGGGGCAGCGGCTCCACCGACTGCTTGCGCATGATCTCCGCGATCGTCGTGCCGTCGAAGGGCTGCTGCCCGGTCAGCGACTCGTAGAGGACAATGCCCAGCGAGTAGATGTCGGCGCGGTGGTCGACCTCCATGCCCGCCACCTGCTCCGGAGACATGTAGCGCGGCGTGCCGGCGATCGCCCCGGCCATGGTCAGCTTGGTGCCGTCGTTCATGAGCCGGGCGATGCCGAAGTCGAGCACCTTGGCGTGCACTCCCCGCATGCCGCGGCGGATCATGATGTTCTCGGGCTTCAGGTCGCGGTGGACGACGCCCTTGGCGTGCGCGTTCGCGAGCACGTCGGCGACCTGGAGCACCACCTCGATCGCCTCACCCAGCTGCAGCCGCCCCTGCTCGGTGAGCACCTTCTTGAGGTCGACGCCCTCGCAGTACTCCATGGCGATGAAGAGGTTGCCGTCGTCGTCCTGCCCGAAGTCGTGGAGCGTCACCGCGTTGGGGTGGGCAACGCGCGCGTAGGACTTCGCTTCGTTGAGGAAGCGCCGCGCGAGCTCGGGATCGGTGGAGAACTCCGACTTGAGGAACTTGAGCGCCAGCTTCTGCCCAATGCCCACTTGCTCGGCCAAGTACACCGCGCCCATGCCGCCCTGGCCGAGCTTCTTGATGATCTTGAACTTGCTCTTCACCACGCGGCCGACCAGGTGGTCTTCCTGCTGGTTGAGCCGGATCGACTCGGTGTTGCCGCAGGCGGGACACTTGCCCGGCCACTGCCCGTACTCGGTACCGCACCCCTGACAGATATGAACGGCCATGGAGGCGCGAGAGTTTGGCCTACTTCTCGGGGGGGTAGCGAGTTCCGAAGAGCAGCCGCTCGAGCTCCGCGGCCCCCGCTTCGGGAGACTGGTTGACGGCCTGGGCGGCCCGCAACGTCGCCGTGCGGGGATCGTCCTTGAGCTCTGCGTCGAGGATCTTCAGCGCCTGGCCGCGCTCCCCGGCCTGGTAGAGCGCCAGCGCCCGGTAGAACTGGTACTCCCGGTTCTTCGGATCGGCCTTGGCGGCGTCGGTGAAAGCCGCCTCTGCCTTCTTGAAGTCCCGGGCCTGAAGCTCCGCCAGCCCGTCGAGGAAGCTGACCCGCGAATCGGCCGCAGACGCGCCCACGCTCGCGGCGACGTCGAACAGCGGGCGGGCGCTCTTGAGGGAGTCTCCGGACACGCGCTCGTTGAGCAGCGCCTTCTGGTGCACGGCGTTGGCTTGCGCGAGCGCGGCCACGCCGAGCTTCTGCCCCATCTCCCCCAACTCCGGCCCCAGAAACCCGTCCTTCACCAGGGTGGCGAGGTGGCCGGCGGCGCCGGTGGCCCCGAGCAGCTCACCCTTGTCGAGCGCGGCGAAGAACGTCGCCCGCACCTCGACGTACTTGGCGGACAGATCGACCGGCGCCTTCTTCAGGCCCTTGAGCTGCCGCTCACACTGATCACCTTCGGTCGCGGCCTTCTTGCGGTCCGGGCTGTCCGGCGCGGCCTTCAGGTACACGCGGTACGCGTAGCAGGCCCGGCCAATGTCCTTGGCCAGCATCGAGGCGCGGGCCAGCTGCAGGTACGTCCCCAGGTTCGCCGGGTTCGCGCGCGTCGCCTTGAGGAAGTGCTCGACCGCCTTGGGGTACTGCTTGCGGTTGAAGAGCTTGCTGCCCTCGGAGACGAGCGTGTCCGCGTTGCCCACGCCGGCGCCGAGCAAGGGCTCGTTGGCCAGGGCCGAGCCGGCGCTCAGCACGCCCAGCAGCAGCCACACCCGCGCGTCAGTTGAAGCCATAGCCGAGCCCCAGCGAGCCACCGAAGAGCCCCGGCGCCGACCGCACCATGTCGGCCGTCGTCTCGGAGGCGATGGTGGCGGTGTAGTGGCCCTGCAGCGCCACGAAGAACCCGTCGTAAATGTAGAAGCGCAGGTTGCCGCGCACGGCGAGCAGCACGTCGAACGGGACGAAGCCGTCTTTGTAGAACGTGTCCCCGCTGCCGATGATCTGGCCTGAGCGGAACTCGAAGCCGCCACCCAGCGCGACCTGGAACTTCCAGAAGGCGAGCCGGAACATGGGGTGCAGCGCGCGCAGCGTCACCAGATGGGCTCGGAGGTTGAGCACCTTGGGCCCCGCAGCGCCCATGAACGTCTCCGGCTGCCGACCGGCCTCGTAGCCTACGCTCACCGTCGCGGAGTCGAGGTTGGTCATGTACGAGATCCCCACCGCCATCAGGCCCAGGTACTTGCCGACCTTGCCTTCACCGAACACGCCGAACTCGAACGTGCCGCCGACCAGCCGAATGCCGCTGCGCAGGCTGCACTCGTTGAAGGACAGCGCCGCGTCGTTGCAGGCGGGCGAGTAGAGCCGCTCGGTGCGCCCGGTGCCGCCGTCGCCGAAGCGCCGCGCGACCAACGAAGTGCCGTTGAGCTTGCTGACGTCGAAGCCCAGCGAAATGTACGAATGCCGCTCGTACGTCTCTTCCGTGGGCGTCTTGGGCGGGGGCGGCGGCGCCG
This sequence comes from Myxococcaceae bacterium, assembly GCA_022842905.1. Lineage (GTDB taxonomy): Bacteria > Myxococcota > Myxococcia > Myxococcales > Myxococcaceae > JALHOS01. The sequence continues at coordinate 32,534 of JALHOS010000014.1, forward strand.
GCGTCGTGTCCTTGGCGATCACCTGCGCCGGGTTCGCCGGGTTCTGGGCCGCGACCACCGGGGCGCCCGGGACGAGGATCGCCTCGAGCTGCCGGTCGAGCGAGAACTGCTCTTCGGCCTTCACGGTGATCGTCTGCTCGTACGCCTTGAAGCCGTCGGCGGTGAGCCGAATGGTGTGCGTGCCCGGCTCGATGCCGCGGTCCACCCGGTCTTTGCCCAGCGCCTGGCCGTCGACCGAGATCTGCGTGCCCGGCGGGCTCGCGGTGATGACGATGCGCGCGGCGACCTTCTCGAGCTTGAGCTCGAGCGACGCCGTCCCGCGAATGGGAATGGTGACCACTTCTTCGATCGGCTGGTGCAGCTTCAGGTCGACCTTCACGACGCGCTCGCCCGGCAGCACCTGGGTCGTCAGCGGCGTCTGCCCCACCTTCACGCCGTCGATGTACACGGACGCGGCAGGCGGGGTGCTCTTCACCTCGAGCGACGAGGCGGCGGGCACGACCTTGGCGACGGCGCCCAACAGCGCCTTCTCGAGCACCACGTTGACCGCAGTCGCAGGCATGACCTTGCCGGCCTTGGGCTCGTAGGAGACGACGCGGAACTTGAAGCCCGCTTCGTCCTGCCCGCCCTGAATCAGCACCAGCCGCTGAAAGCCCAGGTTGGTGACGAAGGCGTCGATCGGATCCGCGCAGCGCTCTTCACCGGTGAAGCAGGGCAGCTCGTCCACGCGCTTGCCCTTGAGCGCCTGCGCCAGCTCACGAAGGCCAATGACGGCGTCCTTGCGGGCTTCGCCGGGCATGAGCTTGTCGAGCGCCTTCTCGGTCTTCTCGACCAGCGCGTCCTGCCCTGGGTAGAGCGGGCGAACGAGCCACACCTGTGTCTGAGCCGACGCGGGGAACGCCACTGCCACGAGCAGCGCGATCGCCGCTCCAAGTCGAACGCGCCGACGGACCATGCGTGAGGCGACTTCCTACCGTGGCCCCCCCCTTGTCGCTACATATTCCTCGAGTTCGTCCAGGGTTGCAGGCCAGTCGTCCTTGAGCAGCTTGGACAGCGAGCGATCCGCCAAGAGCCGGCCCTGGTTCTGGCACTTCGAACAGTAGTTCGTCTCGTTCTCGGCGTGGACGATGCGCTGAATCGGCGCGCCGCACACCGGGCAGGGCTGCTTGTGCTTGCCGTGCGCCGCCATCTCCGGGCGGAAGGCCGTCACCTTCTCGGGCCAGGCGCCGCCCAACTCGGTCCACAGCCGCTCCGTCCACTCGCTGAGCACGTGCCGGGTGGCCTCGTACAGCCGAGCGATCTCCTCTCCGGTGAGCGTCTTGGTCTGCTTGAGCGGAGACAGGCGCGCCCGGTGGAGGATCTCGTCGGAGTACGCGTTGCCGATCGCCGAGAAGAGCCGCGGGTCCGTCAGCGTGCGCTTGAGGGTGTGGTTCTCGCTGCGCAGCCGCTCGGCGAAGGCGTCGAGGTGCACCGTGCCGACCTCGAGCCCGCCGCGATCGAACTGCCTGAGGGCCGGCTCGCCCAGGGCGCAGTGGAGCGACGCGCGCTTCTTGGTGCTGACCTCGGTGAGGATCAGCGTGCCGTCGTCGAAGTCGAAGGCCGCGAGCCCCGCCTTGCCCGGCAGCTTGGCTCCCGCGGCCTTCCACTGGAGCCGCCCGGCGACCATCAAGTGAATCACCAGGAAGAACTCCCCTTCGAGCTCGATCGCCAGCCGCTTGCCGAGGCGGCGCAGGCCCACCACGCGCTTGCCGTGGGCGTTCGACAGCGGCGGCTCCACGCTGCGCAAGACGAAGGGGCTGCCCAGGCGCACCCGTTCCAGGCGGTGCCCGACGATCCGCGCCTCGAGCGCGCGCAGGTAGACGGTCAGATCCGGAAGCTCAGGCACGGCGCAGTTCCCCTCTTCTCAGCGCGTGACGGCCGCGGCGATCGCCTTGGACCACGCCGCGTAGACCGTGGCGTCCGGGTGGAGCCCGTCGCTGGCGAAGTGCCCTTCTTGCGAGGCGCGCACGTTGCCCGCCCACAGGTCGAGGAAGCGGGCGCCGCGGGCCTTCGCTTCTTCGGCGAGGATCTGGTTCATGCGCTCGATCTGCGCGCGCAGCTGCGCCGGCGTGCCGAACTGCGCCGCGACGGGAGCCACCGACCAGTCCGGCTGGGGCAGCACCACGACGGTGGCCCCGAGCCCGCTGACGGCCTTGAGGATCCGCCGTACCTGCTGCCGGTAGCGATCCTCACCGGGCTGCCGCACGAGATCGTTCGCGCCGATCGCCACGGTGATGAGGGTCGGCTTGAAGTCGGCGACGAGCGGCAGCTCCCGGGCGATCAGATCGTCGGTGGTGAAGCCCGCGACCGCGGGGTTGAGCAAGCTCACCTCGCGCCCTCCGCGCTTCAGCAGAGCGGCGAGCTGCTCGGGGAAGCTCTCTTCTTTGGGCAGCGCGGTCCCGGCGGTGAAGCTGTCGCCCAGCGCGAGGTAGCGGACTGGTGGCGCTGAGGGCGCCGGCGCCGCGGCGAGGAGCGAGCACAGCACTGCCGTCGTCATCGTCATGCCCAGCACCCCGCGGTTGGCCAGTGGGCCCCGAATAAACCAGCCCCGGCTCGCGTATCCTACGCGCACGGACATGCTGCGCACCGCCTTCGCCCTCGGGATCGTCGTGGTCGCGCTGTTGGCGGCGCCGGCGGAGGCCCGCTTCGGAAAGAAGAACTCTCACAGCGGTTCGTCGACCGACACGAGTGAGTCGAGCAGCCAGTCGTCGGAGCACGCCGCGGTTCCGGTCGGCAGCAGCCCGACGAGCTCCTCCTCCAGCGCGTTCAGCGGAGCGGTTCGATCTGGCAACCGAAACGCGTTTCGCCCGTCGTGGCGCCGCGGCTACTTCTCGGGCGCGTACGTGCCTTGGTACGGGTACGGCTACTGGGTGCGGCCGCTGTCGAGCTGTGAAGCCCCCAGCCAGGTCGACCTGCGGCGCGACGTCGAGCCCGAGGACGACGGCTGGCGGCTGGCGGCCCACGTCGAGCTGCTGATGCTCTTGGGCACCGAGCGCGGCTTCACGGCCGGGCTGCACGCCGCCGCGGAAGCCGACGTCTTGGGCCTGACGATCCTCGCGCAGAACATCGCCGCGGTGTCGAAGGAGGAGCCGGGGTTCGATCACCTCCAGCAGCTGGCGCTCCACGGCACCGTCGCCTTCCTCACCGGTCGCTACGGCCGGCTCCGCGCGGAGCTGGGCCTCGACGTCATCGTCGCGCCAGACGCGGTGTTCCTCGGCCCGACGGGAGGCGTGTCCGGCACACTCTGGCTCGGCGGCCCCGTCGCGCTCGAAGGGAGCGCCCTGCTCACCCCGATTCCCTTCCGGCAGGTCGACGCGCGCGCGGCGGTGGCGGTCGGCTTCGGGCCCTGGGGGCTCAAGGCCGGCGTTCGGCTCCAGCTGCTCGATGATCGCGGCGTGGTCGACGGTGTCACGCACCGTGACATTTTCTGGGGGCCGTATCTGTCGGTCGGGCTGGTGCTCTAGCCCGCCTTACAGACCCGACGCGCAGCGTCAGCCCGCTCGCCGCGACAACTGGAGGCAACGCGTCGTCTTCGCGTCTCCTCTTCGCTCCGAGCACTCCATGATCTCGCCCGCCCTTCGTCCCGCGCTGCCGCCAGGGCTGATGGCCCCAGCTCAAAGCCGCACGTTTTCCCAGCGCGTAGGAAAGGCGCAGGACGAGCTGCGCATGGCCCGCGAGGCGCTGCAGCGGCACCAGAGCTTCATGACCCGGGCGATGTACTCGCAAGGTGGCTACGAGCGAGCGCTGGCCAAGCTCAAGGACCTCGAGGCCAAGGTGGAGACCGCGCGCGCGGCGCTGCAGGGGCTGCTCGACGCTCGGCGCAAGGCCTGAGGCCTTCGGCGAACCTCACGCTGGCTGGGCGATCCCGACGCGGGCCGCGACGTGCGGCTTACGGAGCTTCCAGATCACCCCGTCGAGCCAGTAGTGGGACAGCGTCAGCGAAATCCAGACGACGCCCATCCACGTGTTGAGATCCCATCCGCCGGCCGGAGACAGCGTCGCCAGCGCGAAGATGACGCCGTACACGCCGCCCGCCAGCCCCCACAGCAGCGCCATGTAGAGCAGCGCCCTGCCCCACCCCGGCTGTGAGAGCCAGCTGATGAGCTTGGCCGACGGCTCGACGCCCGAGCGCCACGTCGTGCGGTGATAGAAGCGCATGATCCCCAGGTACTGGAAGCCGTGCCACGCCGCCGCCGCCGCGAAGGCCGACGTGTCGTCCGACGTGATCAGCTGGAACGGCACGAAGAAGCCCAAGAACGCGCAGCACACAAACGCCGCGCGCAGCCACGCCGCTCGGGCCCAGGGCTGCTGCCGGTCCTTGAGCCGCAGCGCGACGAAAGTCGTCACCAGAATGCCGATCGGCGCCAACAGCCCCAGCACCAGCGCGTTGGGCGGCACCCAGAAGTACACCTCGTTCCCGAACAGCACCCGCGGGCCGGTGTACACGCGGCGCAGCAGCGTCCAGGCGACCACGAGCAGGAGGATCGGCTTCTCGAGCCGCAGCGCCACGCTCGTCAGCGGCTCGCCGCTCTTGCGCTGGTAGATGCGGAGGATCCCCCAGTTCTGCGCCACGAAGTGCCAGGTCGCCCAGTAGAGGATCGCGCTGGACAGCAGCCGCGGCCCGTTGACTCCGAAGCCGGCGAGCGCGCCCCGGGTGATCGCCGCGACGGCCGCGACGATCAGCGCCGGCACCACGAAGATCGCGATCGGGTGCTCCTTCCACTCGCGGCGATCGAAGTACGCGCGCGTCCAGGTCGAGACCAGGTGCGGCCCGTTCGACGCCACGGCGACCCCCGCCAAGATGAAGAACGGGTTCACCCCCGCCGCCGACGCCGCCCACACGACGAACACGGCCAGCGTCGAGCCGAAGAAGAACAGCCCGTCCTTCACTGGGGAGATGATCCACATCGCCGAGCGCGTATACCAAGGGCGCCATGAAGCCGCCTCGCCTGGTGCTCCTCCGCCCGCGCAACGCCGACAACCTGGGCGCCGTCGCCCGCGCCATGAAGAACTTCGGGCTGACGGACTGGGTCGTCGTCTCGCCCAACCCGCAGCTGCTCGAGGTCCCCGGCCTCAACCGCCTGGCCGTGAAGGCTGGCGAGCTGCTCGAGTCCGTGCGCCGCGTCGACACGCTCGAGGAGGCCGTGGCCGACTGCAGCTGGGTGGTGGGGACGACGATGCGGCTGATCGACGGGCGCCGCCGCGCCACGCCCAGGGAGCTCGCTGACCAAGCCGCCACGCGCAACGACGAGCGCTGGGCGTTGGTGTTCGGAGACGAGCGGAACGGGCTCACCCAGGACGACGTGCGGCAGTGCCACGCGCTGTCCTTCATCCCCACCGCCGACGAGCAGCCTTCGCTCAACCTCGCCCAAGCCGTCGTCGTCTACGCGTACGAGGTGCACCAGGCGCGCCGGGGTGTGGCGCCGGCGCCCTCCCCGGCCCTGGCGGACGACGCGCAGCTCCGCGGACTGCGCATGTCCCTCGAGCTGGCCTTGGACAAGTCCGGGTTCCTCAAGTCGAGCGATCGCCACGCGCTCGAAGACGCCCTGCGGCCGCTGGAGCGCTCCGCCCTGACGAAGAAGGAAGCGGCGCTGTGGAACACGCTGCTGCGCGTGTTCGGTAAGGCGAGCTGAGACGGGGCGGGAGCTCTGGAGACCGCATTACCGGGCGAGATCCGCGTCGCGCCGTCGCACCGCGCGCTCTTTGTACCGGTTGATCGCGCCCGACAGGATCTCGCCGATGAGCGTGCGGTAGTCCATGCCCTCTCCCTGAGCGATCAACACCAGGTCGCTCCAGCCCGGGGTCAGGCCGGGCAACGGGTTGCACTCGAGGAAGTAGATCCGCCCTGTCTCGTCCATGCGGAAGTCGATGCGGGCGACGTCTCGGCAGCCCAAGGCGATGAAGGCCCCGCGAGCCGCGGCGCGGATCCGTTCGACCTGTGCGGGCTCGAGCTTCGCCGGCACCTCGTAGCGAATGCGATCGTTCGCCTCGAGCTTGTCCTCGAACTTGTAGATCGGCGTCGGGTCCGACTTGTCGGTGAAGACGATCTCCATGACCGGGAGCACCTTGGGGCGCCTCTCGCCGAGCAGCCCCACCGTGAACTCCCGCCCGCCCACGTACTCTTCGATCAGCGCCGGCTGCTGGTAGCGCTCGACCAGCTCGCGCACCACCTCGCGCAGCTCCGTCTCGGAATGGCACACGCTCTTCTTCACCACGCCCTTGCTCGACCCTTCGGCCACCGGCTTGACCATGAGCGGCCACCGGGTGAACTGCCGATCGAGCCGCTCCCGCCCCGTCGTCATGAGCTGGAAGTTCGGCGTGTCGATGCCGGCGGCGCGAACGACCTTCTTCGCGAGCCCCTTGTCGAGCGCGAGGGCGAGCGTCGCGGGGTCCGACCCGGTGTACGGAATGTCGAGCAGCTCGAGGATCGCCGGCACCTGGCTCTCGCGGTTTCGCCCTCGAAACCCTTCGGCGATGTTGAAGACCACGTCGACCGGCGTCGCGCCGAGCAGCAGCGGGAGATCCGGCGTGGCCTCCAGATCGATCACCTCGTGCCCGTAGGACGCGATCGCCTCGCGGATCGCCTGGAGCGTCGTCGGGCTGTCGTACTCGGCTTCACGATCCTCGGCGCCGTCCGCCGTCGGCTTGACGCGCTTGACGTTGAAGGCGAACCCGACCCGCAGCGGCCCCTTGCGCGTGGGCCGCGACTGCGCCCGCCCTTTGTTCTCGCGAATGCGGTAGCGCCGCGCAGCGGACTGGATCACCGCGTCGATCACCCCGTCGTAGTGCAGCCCTTCGAGCGCGGCGGCGGCGAACAGCCCGGCGCCCGGCTCGAGCGACGGCAGCGCGTTGAGCTCGAGGAAGAACGGCACGCCCGCGTCCGACAGCCGGAAGTCGATGCGCCCCAGGTCGTTGCAGTCGAACTTCTGGAACACCGTGCGCGCGGTGCGGCGGAGGCGGTCCGCCATGTCCACCGACAGCTGCGCCGGGGCGCGGACCGTGACGGCGCGATCGTGCTTCGTCTTCAGCTCGTAGTCGTAGATCGCGTAGCGCCGGCCCCGCGTGACCTCCGGGTCGAACACGTACTCCACCGGCGCGAGCACTCCGGCGAAGTCGTTGTCGACGTTCGCCAGGAACGGCACCGCCAGATCCCGCCCGACGATGTACTCCTCGACCAAGATCCCCGCCGGGTACCGCTCGAGCGCGGCCTGGACCTTCTGCTTGAGCGCGTCGACGTTCTCCGCGACCGAGTCCTGGGTGATGCCCTTGGAGCTGCCTTCGAAGTTCGGCTTGACGATCAACGGGAAGTGCAGCTCTTCGGGCTTCAGATCGCCCAGCCGCTCGACGAACTGCCAGCCCGGCGTGCGCACGCCATGCTCCCGGAGCATCAACTTGGTCAGCTGCTTGTCGAGCGTGACCGTCAGCGCGTAGGCGTCGGACCCGGTGTACGGGAAGCCGAGCTCTTCGAACAGCGCGGGGAAGAAGGCTTCGCGAAAGCGGCCCCGCCGCCCCTCGGCGGTGTTGAAGATGAGATCCGGCGAGAGCGCTTCGAGCCGCGCCGCGGTGACCGACGCCGGGCCCGACACTTCGATGCGCTCGACGCGGTGGCCCAGCCGCTCGATCGCCTCGGCCAGGGCGTGCACCGTCGCTTCGGTGTCGAACTCTGCTTCTTCTTCCGCGTCGCTCAGGCGCAGGTTGTGGGTCAGCGCAATCCGCATGGTGTGTTCGTTCGCTCCAAGTGCGTTCGTGGACGAGCCGGCTCGTCTTGAAAGTCAGCTCTCGTGCAGATCCTTCAGGCGAGCGCCAGCGCGGGCGGGGACCTGGCCGGTCGAGACGGGCTGGGCTTGATCGAACGGCACCTTCCCGTCGATCACCTGGGTCTGCGCCCAGACGTCGCCCAGGCGCAGCCCTTCGGGATCGCGCACGCAGCGCAGCGCCTCGATGCCGCCGATGACGAGCACCCCGCCCACGAAAGCGCGGAAGCCGAGCTCCGGCATCATCCCCAGGATCATGATGAGGCCGAACGGCGCGTTGCGCAGCACGCTGTCGCGGTGCCGGGCCCCTTGTCGCGTCGGGAGGTAGACGACCTTGACCCCGAAGGCCTTCTTGCCGGGGCTCTGGCCGTTCAGCATGCCGTCAGCGAACACCAGGTAGAGCAGCGCCATGACGATGCCGGCGGGTCCGGTGGACTGGTAGAGCACCCAGGCGATCGCCACGTCGATGAGCCGGGCGCCCGCGCGGAGAAAGAGCGACGCCTTCGGGTAGAACGGATCGCGCTCATCACCTCGGACGACGCGCAGGCCGGGCCGGTCCGCGCTCATTCGCCGGCCTCGTCCTTGGCGAGCGCTGCCAGCCGTTCCCACGCATCGTTCATGGGAGAACCTTCGGCCGCCGCTTCGGCAGCCAGCCGCTTGAGGTGCGCTTCGGCGTCGTCCGCAGGCCGGAAGTCATGCACCGCGACGGCGGCGGTCACGACCAGCGACGGCTCTTCGACCACCGCGTCGCCTTCCTTCGTGAAGAAGACGAAGGCCATGGCCGGCCGCTTGCTCGACTCGCGCATGGCGAACTGCACGCCGTCGAACGCCCAGCCCTGGGCGACCCACTGGTTGATGACGTGCTCGAGCCCGTGTTCGTCCACGCTCGACAGCTCCACCACCTTGTAGAGGAGCGACCGCCGAGCCGGCGGCGCCGCGTCGACCTTCTGCTTGAGCCCACCCTTCTTCGAGCCACGTTTGCTGGCCATGCGCCGCCTCACCAGAGGACTTCGAGCAGCCGCTGCTGCTGCGTCAGAGACGCCTTGGGCGTCGCCGCCGCTTCGACCCACAACAGGCTGACGACGGTCTTCGCGCCGATCGCCGCCACCGCGCTGAGCAAGTAGGGCAGGAAGTGGCTGAACCAGCGGTTGCCCGCCATCGGGTTGGGCCCCATCGCCAGGCCGCTGATGAGCAGCACCGACGCGCCCGCGCCGGCACCGAAGAGGTTCGCGCGCATGATCTGCCCGACCGACGGATCGAACTTGAGCGTGGCCAGCGCCATGGCCGCCGCGCCGAAGGCCGGGGTGATCATGATCGCGTCCATCGCCCCGCGCGCACTGGACAGCCCGCCGAGCGACGCAACGATGCCCACGATCAGCGCGGTGTAGATGCCCGCCCAGACGCCGCCGGAGGTGATCAGCAAACCCTTGTTCAGCGCGAGATCGCCGCCGCCGATGATCGCCGTGAGCCAGGCGCCCAGGCTGTTGCCGATCGCCGTCATCCACGCGACCGCGTAGGCGCGGCTGACGCTCTCCTGCACCGTCGGATCGGCCTTGGCCGACACCGCGTCGGTGAAGCCGCCCAACAGCGCGCCGCCGAAGAAGGAGTTGATGATGCCGAAGTTCGCGGTGCGGTGGCTCATCCAGTGGGTGAACTGCCAGATCGCAGAGCTGACGAAGCCCAGCGCCCCGCCGCCCAGCGCGCCGAGCAAGTACAGGCCGCGCGCGTCGGCGTTGGTCCACTTCGTCGAGTCCTGCGGCATCAGCAGCGCGCCCTCGATGGCCCGGGGGATCATCTGCGTGCCGAGCAGGCCCATGCCCGTCATCAGCGAGTGGTGGAGAATGAAGGTGAGGCTCCCAGGCCCCGACAGGAACGCGCCTTCGCGCGGGTGGCCGTCGAGCATGGCGCCCGGGCCGCTCTCGGGAACCGGCTCCCCTGACGGCAGCCGCTCGGAGCTCGCCGGGGCTTCCGCGGGAGGTGGCGGCGTGGCCGGCACCGCTTCGAAGGAAC
>JALHOS010000015.1 GCA_022842905.1 Myxococcaceae bacterium
CAGCCGTGCCGCCAGCGCCAGCGGAGCCACCAGCGCCAGCCGTTCCGCCCGCGCCAGCCGTTCCGCCCGCACCAGCCGAGCCACCCGCACCACCCGCACCAGCCGTGCCTCCGGCGCCGCCTGACCCACCGGACCCAGCAGTTCCTCCATCGGTTCCGCTCGGAGCGCCGCACCCCAGCGCGAGCACGAAGCAGCAGCCCATCACGACGTGACGCATGTGCTTTCCCCCTGGCCTTTGAAGGGCGTCACCTTAGCGCAGGCCGGCCGAGTCCGGAGCGGCCCTCAGCGCTCGCGGGCGCGGCTCACTGCGCCCGGCTGCCTCCTCGCCGCTCGAGGAACGCGCGCAGCGTCTCTCGGTCCTGCCAACGCTGCCGCGCGTCCGTCGCCACCTGCGCGAACCCGGGCTTGAGCGCCGCGGCCTGGTCGAATGCCTCAATCGCCCCCTCCAAGTTGCCCTGCGCGGTGAGGAACGCGCCCAGGTGAAAATAGGCCTCGGCGTGGTTGGGGCTGCCGGCCAGGAACGCGCGCGTCCTGCGTTCGGCTTCGGCGAGCTCTCCCTTGGCGGCCAGCTCACCTGCGGTCTTCAGCGGCCCGTCCTTCGCCAGCACGAACGTGTCCGACACGGTCTGCGGCTGAACGTCGGCCAGGAAGTGCCCGCAGGCGCGATCGACGGCGCGGCGCACCAAGGGCGTCTGGTCTTCTCCCGTCGCGCTCCCTCCGTACTGGTGCTGGTAGACGAAGACGCGCGCGCGGTCCTCGGCGGCGATCTGCAGGTCCGCCGACCCCAAGTACGTGCGCTTCACCGTCTTCTGCTTCGTCTTGGAGTCCTCCTTCACCTCTTCCTTGCTCAGTTGGACCTTGCTGTCCGAGACCTGGACCCAGATCGTCAGGTCCGCCTGCGGACACGGTGCCTGGCAGCCGGCGACCACCTGGAACAGGCCGCTGTTCGTCAGCCCCTGCTCGACGCAGCGCTGCGCTTCGGGCGTGTAGAGCGTCAGGCGGCTCGCGGTGCCGAACGGATCGACCACGGTGCGCAGCACGTCCATCGCGACGTCGCCGCTGAAGCCCTTGGCTTGCACCGAGACCGTGCGCGCTTCGAGCATGACGCGCGGAGGTACGTCGCGGCGAACGACGATCTGGGGCGCACAGGCGCTGGCCGCCACGACCGCGCAGAGCAACAAGGTCAGCTGGAGGGGGCGGTACATGGTGGCGGGCGAGTCTAGTCGGGCCACGTCGCCGGGCGACTCGCGAGCAGGCTCATGCGGGACTACGGTGTGCCTTCGCGTGGGCGCTCTTCGGTGGATCGGTGCGGTGGTCGTTCTGGTGGGCTTGGTCGTTTCCTGCGGCCCGCAGCCGCGCAAGCCCGGCCCGTTCGGCGGCGAGTTCGCGTTCTGGCGTGTGACATCGTCCACCGTCGACTTCGGCGAGTGCTCCGACGAGCCTGGGCTGCGCCAGAGCTTGGGCCCGATCGATGCGGGGACGGATCGCTTCTTTCTCTACCGCGTCGAGAAGGACGCCAAGACCGCCGTCGCGCAGGACTGCACGCACCTGAGCCGAACCACCTGCAAGGACTCCGACGCCGGCATCGTCTTCGCGATCGCCGGGAACGAGCTGACGTACACCACCGAGTCCAGAGCGGCGATCACCAACACCACCTGCGGGCTCAAGGTGCTCGAGACGTGGACGATCACCGACCAGGGCGAAACCTGCACGGTCGATGTCAAGGACCTGCTGTCGCTCGACGGGCCTTCGGTGGAGTGCCAGCGCGTGGAGGCCGACCTCGTCCGCCGCTCACCGAATATGAAGGGCGTCACCGGCTGCGTCGTCTCGTACACGCTGACCGGAGCATGGACGCCGGTGCAGTAGCCGTCTCACCAGGGCAGTCGACGCGGTCACAGGAAAGCTCTCTCATGACGATTCAGGCGCCTCGCGGCTTCTCGCTGTTCGGACCGAATGGCCCCTTCACGGCCCGGCGGGCTGCGCCGATCGCCACGACCCCGGCGCCCGGTGCCTCGGCGAAGTCCGCGCCGCTGGACTTCAGCTTTGCGCCGAGGCTTCGAAACCCCGCCGACCCGGGTGTGCGTGCGGCTGCCGGACCACGCCTCCAGCCGGGCGCCGGCTCCATCAGCGTCGACACCCGCGCGCAGTTCGAAGCGCTCGCCCGCCGCGACGACACGCCGGGGGCGCCGGGTGCTCGGGAACTCAAGTTCCTGATCCTCGACGTCGACAGCCCCAACCCGAAGCTGTTCTTCATCAACACCAAGAAGCACGAGTACCACATCAAGTTCGCCACGGACGGGCTGGGCCAGGAGATCAGCATCGAAGAGTTCAACCGGCTCACCTACTTCACCGACGCGCGGAAGAACCTGGCCGGCTCGATCATCGCCCACGACAGCTTCGAGCAGGGCGGCCAGAAGGGCCTCTACACGCTCGAGTTCTGGCCGACCGACCCCGTCGCCGGGAAGCACGTGGCCAAGGCGTTCTCACTGGTGAAGGACGGCATGCCCTTCGCCAAGGACCAGCTGCGCTACCACCCGTCGGGCGACACACAGGAGCGGCTGTTCCAGCGTGACAAGGCGGTCCTCGCCGATGCGGGCGTGAAGTCCGTCGACACCGCGACCCTGTTCAAGAACGTGAAGTACTCACCGCTGAACCCGGGCGTCGGCTACGGCGTGCTCCGCGTCATCGACGCCAACCAGCCCGACGCACGGCCCCCGTCGATTCGCGACATCGTCATCTTCAAGTCGCTGCCGAACGATCTGTCCCACGTCGGCGGTGTCATCTCCGAAGGCCCGCAAACGCCGCTCTCGCACATCAACCTGAAGGCCAAGCAGAACGACACGCCCAACGCGTACGTGAAGGACGCCGCGACGGATCCCCGCGTGGCGCCCTTCATCGGCAAGCTGGTGCGCTACGAAGTCGGCCCGGACGGCTTCGAGCTTCGGGAGGCTTCGCAGGAAGAGGCCGCCGCGTGGCTCGAGAAGAACCGCCCGGCGAACCCGCAGCGCCCGCCGCGCGACCTGTCGGTGAAGAAGATCGTCGACGTCGATCAGCTCGATCACCGCGCGCTCAAGGCGTTCGGCGCGAAGGTCGCCAACATCGGCGAGCTGCGCAACGTACTGCCCGCGGCGCAGGTGCCCGACGGCTACGGCATTCCGTTCTCCTTCTACGACGACTTCATGAAGGCCAACGGCCTGTACGACAAAGCCAAGGAGATGATGGCGCGCGACGACTTCCAGCGCGATCCCGCAGTCCGCGAGAAGCTGCTGAAGGACTTTCAGAAGCTGGTGAAGAAGGCGCCCGTGCCGGCGCACCTCGCCAGCCAGCTGACCGCGCTGCAGGCCAAGTTCCCGCCGGGCCAGCCGATTCGCTGCCGCAGCTCGACGAACAACGAAGACCTGGCCGGCTTCAACGGCGCCGGGCTCTACGACTCGTTCACGCACCGGCCGGACGAAGGCGATCTGTCCAAGAGCGTCAAGCAGGTCTGGGCGAGCTTGTGGAACTACCGCGCGTTCGAAGAGCGCGAGTTCCACCGCGTCGATCACTTCGCCGCGGCCATGGGCGTGATGGTGCACCGCAACTTCGACGACGAGCAGGTCAACGGCGTCGCGGTGACGAAGAACATCTACGACCCGAACTGGCCGGGCTTCTACGTGAACGTGCAGGTCGGCGAGAGCCTGGTCACGAACCCCGACCCGTCCGCGACGCCGGACGAGCTGCTGATCTCCGCCATCGGCCCGAACGGCGAGTGGGAGACCCAGTACATTCGCAACTCGACGCTGACCGAAGGCGGCAAGCGCGTCATGACCAAGCCCCAGCTCGAGCAGCTGCGCGCGGCCATGGAGAAGATCCAGGCGCACTTCCGCCGCGTCTACGGCGTGGCCGACGAAGACAAGCAGTTCGCCATGGACATCGAGTTCAAGTTCGACGCGAAGGGCCAGCTGTTCGTCAAGCAGGCCCGTCCCTGGGTGGACTGAAGCCGCGCGCCTCGCCGCTCACGCGGACGGCTCAGGCGGAGGTGAGGATCAGCTTCACGACTTCGGGCGGCGCGCCCACGCGCATGGGCGGCCCGACGAAGCCGCAGCCTCGGCTCGTGTAGACGAAGGTGGACTCGCCGACCTTCGACAGGCCCGTGTTGAGGCTGCCCCAGATCGCCTGGCCGATCAGCGTCGCCGGGAAGAGCTGCCCGCCGTGGGTGTGACCGGACAGCTGCAGCCCAATGCCCTTGGCCGCGACGGCTTCGACGTTCTGCGGTTGGTGGGACAGCAGCACGCTGGCGCGGGACGGGTCGAGGCCCGCGGCCGCGGCGTCGAGATCGTAGTCACCGCCGCCGAAGCGGGTGCCCCAGTCTTCGACGCCGAGCAGATCGAACGACGCGGCCGCGTCGCCAATGCGCACCGAGCGGTTGCGCAGGAGCACCCAGCCCAGCCGCTCGAGCTCCGGCGCCCAGCGCTCCCAGCCGGAGTAGTAGTCGTGGTTGCCCGACACGAAGTGGGTGCCCCAGCGTGACTGGAGTCGCCCCAGGCGCTGCACGTGGCGGAGCAGGTCGCTGGGCGGGCCGTCGACGAGATCGCCGGTGATCGCCACCAGGTCCGGCTTGGCGGCGTTGGCGACTTCCACCAGCTGGTCCAGGAAGCGCGACTGGATCACCGCGCCCACGTGAATGTCCGTGAGCTGGACGATCGACACGCCGTCGAGCGCCTTGGGCAGCCCGCGCAGTCGAATGGGGACCTCGGTCAGCTCCGGCTTGGTGAACGCGCGGTAGGCGCCGTACGTCGAGAGCATGGCGCCGGTGCCCGCCGCCGCCCCCGCCACGGTGCGCGCCAGGAAGAGCCGCCGGGCGGGATCGTCGACGTCCACCTGACCTCGCGCGGCGCCTTCAGACGTCGACGTCACGCGCCGGGCTTTGCGCCGCCAGGCCCACCGCCCGACCTCGACGGCGATCAGCACCATCAGCACGTGGACGAGGAAGCCCCACCAGCTCATGAAGGTGGCGGCCAGCGTGGGGCTCTCGAGCTGCGCGCCCAGCCAGCGCACCGCGGGGATCGCCGCGAAGCATGCGCCCATGAACGCCACGGCGACGCGGCGAAGCCACGGCTCTTCCGTCACGTCCCGCACCAGCCGCCGGTACAGGTACACGTTGAGGAAGGCGAAGGTCGCGAAGAAGGCGACCCCGAAGAGGATTCGGACGACCGGGAACACGTGCCTCCCTTAACTCCGGGCCGCCGTACGCGCCCATCAAGAAACGTTGCGACCCCTCGCGGCCATTCCCGCGGCCGTCGCCAGGCCCGCCATGAGCCCGAAGGCCAGGGCTCCGATCAGGTCCAGGCCGCCGCTCAGGCTGGCCGGCCGGAGCACCGTGAGCAGCGCGGGGACGAAGTCGAAGGCGCCGCCTTCTCGCAGGCCTTTGAGCGCGACCAGCAGGCCGGCGATCAGCACGGCGAACGCTGCCGCGGTGAGCCCGACCCACGCGCCGGTCCGGGCGAGCTGGGAGCGTGCGTAGGGTTCGCCGGCCGGGGTGAGCGTCTCTTCGTCGGGTGACGTCTCGGCCAGGCCCTGGAAGCGCCGCAACAGCCACAGGCCCGGCAAGGCGGCGGGCAGCGTCAGCGAGAAGAACCACGCCCAGCCGACGCTGGACACGAGCGCACCCGCGGGCGGCCCGGCCAGCATTCGACCCAGCGCCCAGACGCTGGTGAGCAGCGCGAACTGCGTCGCCGAGAAGCGCTTGGCCGTCAGCCGCATGGTCAGCAGCCCGAAGGACGCGCTCCCCAGCCCCGACGTGAAGTACTCGAGCGCGGTGGCCGCGTAGAGCCACACGCGCTCCACCGGGGCGACCGCGAGCGCCGCGTAGCCGAGGTTGCTGACGGCTTGCACCACCCCGAACACCCACAAGGCGCGCACCAGGCCCCAGCGCAGCGTGGCCCAGCTCCCGACGAAGGTGCCGGCCGACGCGGCGAGGAGGATCGTCACGCCGCGCCCGACGCCGACGTCCCACTCGCCGTAGCCGCGCTGGGTGAGGAAGGGGGTGATCAGCGACTCGGCGAGGTTGTCCGCCATTTTGTAGAGGAAGAGGAAGGCGGCGATCTGCAGCGCCTGCGGCCGGCGCAGAAAGCCCACCAGCGGGAGCCACACCGCGTCCTTGAGCGTCGTGACGGGGCGCGGGAGCCCTCGCGGCTCCTCGGCCACCAACGTCACCGGCACCAGCGCCAGGAACAGCCAGCCGAGCGCCGCCAAGGTCCAGCTCCACCCCCAGAGGGGCCCGAGGGAGATGACGGCGTTGCCGGAGATCCACATGGCCAGCCGGTAGAGCAGCGTGCGTGCGCCACTCGCGGCGGCCTGCTCCGTCGGCTCGAGGACCTCCACCGCGTACCCGTCGAGGGCGATGTCCTGCGAGGCCGACGTGAAGGCGAGCAGCAGCGTCAGCCCGGCGATGCTCGCCACCAGCCAGGTGCCGTCGCTGCCCGCCCCTGCGCTCAAGTGCGCCGCCGCCCACGCGAGCGCCAACATGCACGCGGCCAGGAGCAGCTGCGTCACCAGCACCCAGCCGCGCTTTCGGCCCAGGAAGGGCAGGGCGTAGCGATCCATGAGCGGCGCCCAGAGGAACTTGAAGGCGTAGGGCGCTTGCACCAGCGTCAGCACGCCGATCGTCTTGATGTCGACGCCCAGCTTCGTGAGCCACTGGGGCATGGAGCGCAGCACGAAGCCCAGCGGCAGCCCGCTCGACAGGGACAAGACCGCCACCGCGAGCACCCGCTTGCGCGTCACCACGCGCCAGAGTTCGGCCTTGGGTTTGGAGTCGTTCTCCACGGCGCTTCCCGGCGGGACCTTAGCCGCCTCGCTCCGCGCACCCTTGCGCTAAGACGGGCCCGTCATGGCTTCCAAGTCCACGCGGCAGTGCTGGCTGATGAAGAGCGAGCCCGACGTCTACGGCATCGACGCGCTCGAGCGCGACGGCGAAACGTTGTGGGACAAGGTTCGCAACTACCAGGCGCGGAACTTCATGCGCGACACGATGCGGGTGGGCGACGACGTCCTCTACTACCACTCGAACGCCGAGCCGTCGGGTGTGGTGGGGCTCGCGCGGGTGGCCAGCGGCCCGGAGGTGGACCCGACGCAGTTCGAGAAGGGGGAGTACTTCGACCCGCTCGCAAGTCGCGCCGAGCCGCGGTGGTTCGGAGTTCGGGTTCGGTTCGTCGAGCGCTTTCGCCAGCCCGTCACGCTCGCGCAGCTCAAGGCCGACAAGGCGCTCAAGGGGCTGCTCGTGATCCAGCGCGGCCAGCGGCTGTCGGTCCAGCCCGTCGAGCCGAAGCACTTCGATCGCATCGCCGCGCTCGGCCGTGGAGGTGGCAAGTGAAGCTGACGTGGCCGAAGGCGGTTGGTGTTGGGGTGCTGTGCGTGCTCGTGCTCTTCGCCGCGTGCACCCAGGAGTGCGAAGACAAGTACGACTGCCCGCTCAAGCAGAAGTCAGGGGAGACGCTGGTCTGTGTCGCCGGCCGATGTGTCCCGGTGATGGATGCGGGGCAGGGTGAGGACGCCGGTGAGGGTGATTCGGGCGTGGACGCTGGGTCGGATACTGACGCGGGCAGCCAGGAGGACGCAGGGAGCACGGTCGACGCGGGGCAGCTCCCAGACGCGTCCGTCGACGCGGGCAGCGGCGACGCCGGGGCTCCGGACGCGGGCGCCACCGACGCCGGGGTAGATGCGGGCAGCATCGATGCGGGGCTCGACGCAGGCGTCGATGCGGGGACTGCGCCGCCGGACGCCGGGCTTGATGCGGGTACTGCGGATGCGGGCTCGGGCGACGGAGGCGCGACGGACGCTGGCTGAGGTGGGCGTGCCGAGCCGTCCGTGCCGACGCTCAGCGATTCCAGGCGGCCCGCGCGGCGTCAGCCCCTGCCCGCGTGCGAAACAGCGCCACCGCCGCGACGTCGTCCGCGGTTCGCACGGGCTCGCCGCCGTCCGGCCTGGTGATGCACCAGCCCGTTGGCCCGTCACGAGGCACCATCGTCGCGGCGTACCGCACGACTCCGAACGCGCGCTCGGTGACCCCCGACAGCATCGGCCGCAAGAACCAGCACGCGTGACCACCGAGCAGGAAGAAACGCCCCGACGAGGCCGTGCTCTGTCCGACGATCCACTCGCCGCCCGCGCCGCTGCACTCTTCTCGGAGCTCGACCGTCGCCGTCACGAGCTGGTTTGCCGGCGAGCTCGGGCGCATGTCCTGCTCGGTGCCTGCGGCAGGACAGCTGTTGGTCCGCGCGACGACGATCCCGAACGGCTGCTCAGTGCCAGCATCGGCGCTCCCGCCGTCGCCGCCGGCGTCGGGTTGACCGGCGTCGCGCTTACCGCCGTCGCCGTTGACGGCGGGCCCAGCGTCAGCACCCGCGTCCATCGCGTCGTCCGAGAGGCCAGTTCGACCGCAGCTCTGCGCGAAGACGAGGCTGAAGGCGAGGAGCCGCAGCGCTCGTTTCATCGCCTCAGCCCTTGAGGAACTTCGTCACCGCGACCGGCTTGCTGGTGTCGATCTCCACCGACTTGTTTCCGCCGCCCAGGTGCAGCCCTTCGCCGACGCGCGTGTGCGCTTCCTTGTGCGAGTCGTCCGGCTGCTCGGAGTTGCCGCGCTTGTACCAAGGATCCGACGGGTGGCTGACCGGCGGTCCCTGCAGCAGCCGAGGAATGTCCCAGACGAAGCTCTGCCGCGTCTCGCCCGAAGGCGTGTGTGTGTACGTGTCCATGCGGATCGCGTCCTTGGGGCACGCGTCGACGCACAGGCCACAGACGATGCAGCGCAGCTCGTCGATCACGAACTGCTTGGGGTACTTCTCGATGACGCGCGACTCGGCGGCGGCGTCGTCCTGCGAGTACTCGCCCGCTTCGATGTAGATGCACTGCGCCGGGCAGATCGTCGCGCACATGTAACAGGCGACGCAGCGGGGCTGGCCGTCTTCGCGCGGCACCAGGCGGTGCAGCCCGCGGTACCCAGGCGGGTAGGGGATCTTCTCTTCGGGGTACTGCACCGTCGTGACGTGGCTGCCCTCGCGGTCCACCACCTGCGGGTTCGGATCGCGCTCGACGAAGAGGTTCTTCAGGAAGTGCCGCGTGGTGATCGCCAGCCCCTTGAGCAGCTCGGGGACGTAGCTGCGCTCGCGCACGTCCTGCTCGACGAGCTCCTTCTTCTTCACCGCGTGGCTTGAGTGACCGTGGCCCATGTGCGTCTCGTCCTCGCTTCAGTGCGCGTCCAGCGCCGGCACCGGGTTGTGACCGCCGTGCGCGTCGGCCGCGTGATCGTCGGCGCCGTGTCCGCCGCCGTGGCCATGTCCGCCGTGATCGTGCTCAGCCGCCTCCGCCTCGCGGCGCTTCTGACGGTTCGGCGTGACGGTCAAGAACGCGATGACGGCCAGCTCCGCGAAGCCGAAGAGCGTCAGCCACCGCAGCGACGGGTCCCACAGAATCAGCGCGCCAGACACGAAGACGTTGGCCAGGCCGATCGGCAGCAGGATCTGCCAGCCGAGCGTCTGGATCTGATCGTACCGGAAGCGCGGGAACGTCCAGCGAATGACGAGCTGCAGGTAGCACAGCAGCACCACCTTCACCCAGAACACCATGCCGAAGAAGCCTCCGGCCAGCGCGGTGGTGTGGTTGGGCCAGTCGCCGCCCGTCGGCAGCAGCGCCAGCACCGACTCGGTGCTCACGAAGGGAATCGACGAGCCGCCGAAGAAGATCGCCACCAGCACACCGGACAGCACCACCACCTCGACGAACTCCGAGATCATGAACATGCCGAACTGCATGCCGGAGTATTCGATGAAGTAGCCGACGATCTCCGACTCACCTTCCGGCGTGTCGAAGGGCGCGCGCTTGGTCTCGGCGAAGGCCGCTGCGAAGAAGAGCAGGAAGCCCAGCGGCTGCAGGAAGAAGCCCCACTGCGGCACGCCGATCTCCAGGCCGCCGACCTTGGTCGACCACAAGAGCTTCTCCTGGAGCGCCGCCATGCCCGTGTCGCCCGCCAGCCGCACGGTGGAGAACGCCATCATCATGCCCACCAGCGACAAGCCCAGCGCGACCTCGTAGCTGATCATCTGCGACGACGCGCGCACGCCGCCGAGCAGCGCGAACTTGTTGTTCGAAGACCAGCCGGCCAGCGACGTGCCGTAGACGGCCAGCGAGGCGATCGCGAACATGAACAGCAGCCCGAAGTCCGGGTTCGCCGGCGCCATGATGATCGGCTTGCCCCACAACGTCAGCGTGGGCCCCGCCGGGACGATGGCGAAGAGCGCGAAGACCGGCGCGAAGGCCAGCATGGGCGCCAGCTTGAACAGGAAGGCGTTGGCGCCGGCCGGGCGGAACGCTTCCTTGGTCAGCATCTTGAAGACGTCGGTCAGAATGTGGGGAATGCCCGCGAGCGGCATCTTCCCCAGCACTGGGAGGATCGACAGGCGCGCGCGGTTGGGGCCGATGCGGTCCTGCATGAGCGCCGACCACTTCCGCTCGGCGATCGTCAGCAGCGTGGCGATGATCATCACCACCGCGAGCATCAAGCTGAGAATGTTGACGATGAAGCCGCCGCCCTTGAGCCCGTGCTCCTGGAGGAGATTCTCGAGCCACCCGGCGGCCAGGTACGTGACCGTCATGTGGCCGAACAGGCTGCCGATGATGACCGCGATGCCGATCGAGACGTTGAGTGCGCGCATGGTTGTTCAGCTCCGTTCGATCACTTGGTGTTCGCCTGCACCAGCGTCAGCCCACGCACGTTGGGCGAGCCCTGCTCACGCCAGCCCGGAGGCCGCCCGTCGGAGCCCGACGCCAAGATCGAGATGCCCGGCCGCGCCTGGTTCATGGGCGCCTGCTTGTCCCATTCGAAGCTCGCCAGCTCCGGGACCTGCCCGGCCAGCGCCTTCCACACCTCACGCGAGCTCGTCGCCTTCACCTGCCCGCCGAGCGCCGCCGACAGATCCACCGCCCACTTCCACGCCGGCGCCGAGTCGCCCTTGGGCGGAAACGCGCGCCGCACCCGCTGGGTGATGCCGTCGGCCTGCGTGAAGCTGCCTTCGTCTTCCACGTGGCTCGACTGCGCCAGCACGAAGCCGGCCTGGGCCGTCACCGGTGAGTCGTTCTGCGCGACCACCGCGACCAGCTCCACGCCTTCGAGCCGCTTGGCGAACGCGTCGGCGCTCTCGGGCACGTCCGCGCCGAAGGCCACCAGGCCCCGCACCTGACCCTTGTCGATCGCCTGGGTCAGGTCCGCGAAGGCCTTGAGCTCCACCCCGGCGGCCTTGGCGATCCACTCCAGGCCCTTCCGGTTGGGGTTCTTGTCCGCCTGCATGAGGAAGTCGTCGGCCTGCCCAGCGGCGCGGCCCGTGACGTAGGCCACCTTCGCGCTCAACGACTCCTTGGCGAAGGCGAAGGCCGCGAGCAGATCTTCGTTCGACAGCATGGGCGATACGGCGAAGGCGAGCTGCCCCGCGACGGGCTTGAGCTTCTCGGCCAGCTGTTTGATCAGCTCCGCGCGGCTGACGTCCTTCACGTCGGCGGCCTTGCCGACGCGAGACTGGAGCACGCGGTGCTGGTTGAGCTGCTTGTACGAGAGCCGGCCTTGATCGCACATCCAGCTCTTGTTGATCGCCTCGTTCTCGCGCGGGCGGTAGCGGTACGCGTCCTGCCCCATGAAGTCGACCACCGTGCTGCAGCCGCGGGAGCAGCCGGTGCAGACCGACGGCGCCGCCGACAAGAACCACGCGCGGGCCCGGAAGCGGAAGTCGCGGTTGAGCAGCGCGCCGACGGGGCACAGATCGACGATGTTGCCCGAGTAGTTCGAGTCGAGCTTGCCGTAGTGCGGCGCGACGTCGACCACCTCGTGCGACCCGCGGCCGAAGACGCCGAGCTGCGGCTGCTTGGCCACTTCGTCCATGAAGCGCACGCAGCGGGTGCACAGCACGCAGCGCTCCTGATCGATGACCACCAGGTCGCCGAGCACCTTGCGCTTGTTGCGCAGGATCTTCGGCCCCGTCAGCCGCGACGACTTGAAGTCGTAGCGCATGTAGTAGTCCTGCAGCTTGCACTCGCCGGCCTGGTCGCAGATCGAGCAGTCCACCGGGTGGTTGAGCAGCAGGAACTCCATGACCGACCGCTGCTGCGCGCGCACCTTGTCGGTGGTCGTCTTGATCGCCACGCCTTCAGTCACCGGCGTCTGGCAGGCCGGCACCAGCTTGGGCGCTGCCGACGACTCGACCATGCACATGCGGCAGTTGGCCGCCACGCTCAGCCGCGGGTGGTAGCAGTAGTAGGGGATCTCCACCCCCACCGTCTTGGCCGCGTCCACCATGTTGGTGCCCGGCTTGACGACGACTTCCTTGCCGTCGACGGTGAACGTGACGAAACCAGGGTTCTTCGGCGGGGGAGGGCCCGGCGGAGGACCGGCCGGCTTGGGCGCTTCGACCTTCTTGTCGTCACTCATTGCTCTACCTCGCCGCCGATCATGTTGATCGTGTCGAACGTGGGGATCAGGTCGGCCAGCATGCGGCCTTCACACATGCGCGGGAGCGCGGACAGCAGCTGGAAGCCGGGCGCGCGAACGTGCACCTTGTACGGCCGGCCGGAGCCGTCGCTCTTGAGGTACCAGCCCAGCTCGCCATTGGCCGACTCCGTCGCGTGGTAGACCTCACCGACCGGCACCGGCACGCCTTCCATGACCAGCTTGAAGTGGGCGATCACCCCTTCGATCGTGCTGTACACCTGGTCCTTGGGCGGCAGCGCGATGCGCCAGTCGTCCACCATGACCGGCCCGCCCGGCATCATGTCGATCGCCTGGCGGATCATGCGAATCGACTGCTCGATCTCCAGCACCCGCAGGTAGTAGCGCGCGAAGTTGTCGCCGTCGGACGCGACGGGCACTTCGAAGTCGAGCTTGTCGTAGACCCAGTACGGCTTGTTCTTGCGCACGTCGTACTTCACGCCGCAGGCGCGCAGGCACGGCCCCGAGAACCCGAAGTCCAGCGCGTCGTCCTTGCTGATCACGCCGGTGCCGCGCACACGGTCCGCGAAGATGCGGTTGCGGGTGAGCAGCCCGTCGACCTCGGCCGCGTACTGCTCGATCTTCACCAGCGACTTGAGGACGTTCTCTTCCCAGCCGGGCGGCAGATCGCGGTTCATGCCGCCGATGCGGCCGTAGTTCGTCGTCAGCCGCGCGCCGGTCAGCTCGGTGACGCGATCGGTGATGAGCTCGCGGCCTTCGATCGCGTAGAGGAACGCCGCGAAGCCCCCGAGCTCGAGCCCCAGCGCGCCGGCGGTCGTCAGGTGGCTGGCGATCCGGTGCAGCTCCGCGCCGATCACGCGGATGTACTTGGCCCGCTCGGGGATCTCGACCCCCATGAGCTTCTCGACCGCGGTGATGAAGCCGAAGTTGCAGGTCAGCGACGCGACGTAGTCGAGGCGATCCGTGTACGGAATGCACTGCGTCCACGTGACGTTCTCGCAGCTCTTCTGGAAGCCGCGGTGGAGGAACCCGATCTCCGGGTCCATCTTGACGATCGTCTCGCCGTCCAGCTCCAGCTTGAGCCGCACGGTGCCGTGGGTCGCCGGGTGCGACGGGCCAAGGTTGATCTCCATGTTGCGCGTCTGCAGGTGCGCTTCGAGCTCGTCTTCGCTCGGCGTCGGATCGTAGTCGTCACCGGCTTGGGCCATGGTCTGTCCTCGTGTCGAAAGGTCGAAAGGAAGGGGCGGGGCGCGCGCTCACTCGGCGACGCCGTTGGTCCCCGGCCCGCGGAAGATGTCCTTGATGGGCCGCTCGGCGATGAGCCCTTGCCGGCCGCGCAGCGGGTAGTCCTTGCGCAGCGCGTGGCCCACGAATTCTTCGTACATGAGCATGCGGCGCAGATCGCCGTGGCCCTTGAACGGCACGCCGTAGAAGTCCCAGACGAAGCGCTCGGCCCAGTTCGCGCCCTGGTAGATGAAGCGGATCGTCGGCACTTCTTGCCCTTCGTCGGCGCGCACCTTGAGGCGCACGTGCTCCGAGCGCTCCGGGCTGCAGATGAAGTACAGGACTTCGAAGCGCGGCGACTGCTCTTCGGGCGGCAGGTGGAGTCGATCCACCGCGTCCATGGACACGAACAGCCGGAAGCCCAGCTTGTCCTTGAGCAGGCGGGCGGTGTCCTGAATGCGCTCGGGCTTGATCACGCCCCAGGCGTCACCGGCGCGGTCCACGTACCGCTCGACGAGCGCGTCGGGCAGCTGCTGCTGAATCTGATCGAGGGCGAAAGTGCTCACGTGAGGCCCTGGCTTCTAAGGAGCCGCCCCCCGCGAGTCAACGTGATTTGGGCAAGAGAAATGCGGGCTTAGCCTTCAACTTCACTGCACGCCGACGACCTCGCCGTCGTCGCGCAGGTCCAGGTTGTACGCGGCCGGCACCTTGGGCAGCCCAGGCATGGTCAAGATCTCGCCCGTGAGCGCCAAGAGGAAGCCTGCGCCGGCGGACACCCGCATTTGCCGAACGGCGATCGTGAAGCCTTCGGGCGCACCCTGCTTGGCCGGATCGTCCGAGAGGGACAGGTGCGTCTTGGCCATGCAGATCGGCCACTGATCGAAGCCCCAGGCCTTGATGCGCTCGAGGTCCTTCCGGGCGTCCTGGGTCAGCTCCACGTCCTTGGCGCCGTAGACCTTCTGGGCGATGGCGCGGATCTTCTCTTCGGGCGAGGCGGTCAGCTCGTAGGTGAACTTGGGCGTCGGCGCCGGCTTGGTGAGCGCCCGCTCCACCGCTTCGGCCACCGCGACCGATCCTTCGCCGCCGCGCACGTAGCCTTCGTTGCGGGCCACGGTGACCCCTTCGGCGCGGCCGAGCTTCTCGATGAGGCCGAGCTCCTCTTCGGTGTCGGTGCTGAAGACGTTGAGCGAGAGCACCGGCTCCAGGCCAAAGCCCCGAATGGAGTTGAGGTGCCGACGTACGTTGGCGAAGCCCTTCTCGATCGCGCCGAGGCCCGGCTGATCGCCGCCGTGGAAGCGCAGCGCCCGCGCCGTGCCGACCAACACCACCGCGTGTGGCCACAGCCCCGCCGCCCGGCACTTGAGGTCCAGGAACTTCTCTCCGCCCAGATCGAACGCGAAGCCCGCCTCGGTGACCACCACGTCGGCCAGCGCCAGCGCCGCCTTCGTCGCCATGACCGAGTTGCACCCGTGGGCGATGTTGGCGAACGGCCCGCCGTGCACCAGCGCGGGGCAGCCTTCGGTCGTCTGCGCCAGGTTCGGCAAGAGCGCGTCGCCGAGCAGCGCGGCCATGGCGCCGACGGCGTTGAGATCTCCCGCGGTGACCGGCTTGCCGTCGCGATCGACGCCGACGATCAGCCGGCCCAGCCGCGCCTTGAGGTCCGCCACGCCGTCGGCCAGACACAGCGTGGCCATGATCTCCGACGCCGCGGTGATGTCGAAGCCGTCCTCGCGGGGCACGCCGCTGGCGGGGCCCCCCAGCCCGATGACGGTGTTCCGCAGGAAGCGATCGTTCATGTCGATGCAGCGGCGCCAGGTCACCTGCTTGAAGCGGCGCTGATCGAAGTTGATCGCGTTGTCCACCAGCGCAGCGAGTAGGTTGTTCGCCGCGGTGATCGCGTGGAGGTCTCCCGTGCAGTGCAGGTTGATACGCGCGCTGGGCTCGAGCGTCGCCTTGCCGCCGCCGGTGCCGCCGCCCTTCGCGCCGAACACCGGGCCCAGGCTCGGTTCACGCAGCGCCGCCATGGCCCTCACGTTGCGCTTGCGCAGTCCCTGGACGAGGCCGATTGAAGTCGTCGTCTTGCCTTCACCGTACTTCGTCGGCGTCATCGCCGAGACGAGCACCAGCTTCCCGCGCTTCGTCGAGCCGGACAGCCGCTTCATGGTCGCCCAGGACAGCTTCGCGAGCGGGCCGTAGGGCAGCAGGTCGTCCGGCTTGAGGTCGAGCGACGCGGCGACTTCCGTCAGTGGGCGCATGGGGCACGACAAAGGCAAAAAGCGCCGGGCCGTCAACGCCCGGGGTCAAGGCTTGGACTTGAGCTGGGCCATCGTCGCCGACAGCTGCTGCTGCAGCCGGCGTCGCTCCCGGGCGTCCAAAGCCGAACGCACCGTGCTGGCGACTTCGCCGATCGCGCGGAAGGGCTTGGGCAGGTACCCGTCGACGTGGACCCCAGGCGGGAGCCGCTCGGCGTGCGCGGTCATCAACACCACCGCGAGGTCCGGCTGCTTCATGCGCGCGTGCTCGATGAGGGTGTAGCCGTCCATGGTCGGCATGTTCTTGTCGGCGACCAGCACGTCGATCGCCTCGCCCAGCAGCGACTCCAACGCCTGCGTCGCGCCGCTCGCCGTCCGCGTCCGGAAACCCGCGCTGGTGAGCACCTTGTCGACCAGCTGCAGGACCGACGGCTCGTCGTCGACGATCAAGACGAGCGGCGGCTTCGTCTCAGCGGCCACGGGAGTTCTCTTGCGCCGGGTGGGTCATCGAAGGGGCTGACAGCATGCAGACACCCGCGCAGCGGAGCAACAACGCTGGTATGGCGCGCGCCCCATGGGCTCGAAGGTCCAGCCGTTGATCTGGGCGCTGCACGACAGCGTCATGGTGCTCGCCCCGGCGGGCTGGTCGTCCGTGGAGCTGCGCTTTGCCCGCACCGCCGACGGGCTGCGCCTGACCGAGCTGTCGACGAAGGGAACGGGGGCCGCCGCGCCGCGCCCGAAACCGGCGCTGACGATCGACGCCCGCGCCGAGGCCTTGCGGCTGTCCCAGGCTTTCGAAGACCTGCTGGCCGAAGTCGGTCGGCAGGGCGCAGTGCGCGCCGTCGTCGAGCGGTCCGCGGACCTGGCCGACTGGCGCTTGTTCGACGCGCAGGATCACCTCGCCTACTTCACGCGCGTGCCCCGCGCCGAGCTCGACGGGCTGGTCATGACCGACGCGCTGTTCGAGCTGCTGGCGGGCAGTGAGGCCGCGTTCGGCTACGTGCAAGCGCAGCTCGAGGCGCGGCTCGCCTCGCACCCCGGCGGCGCGCAGGCGCTCTTGGCTCACGGGGCTCACGTGCTCCTCGGCGACTACTTCCCGGGCGACTACGTCTGGGTGTGGAGTTGGTCGGAAGAAGACGGCAGCGCGCCTCCGGCGGTGCGGCGGGTGTGTGCGGTCGACGCCCAGCCCGCTGGCCTCGCCGCGCTCTGGCGGCCGGCGGTGCACGTCGAAGAAGGCCTCGCTTGGGCCCTGGCCGGGAGCGTCTGCATGGCCCTGGGCGCCCGCGGGTTGCTTCGCGTTCCCCACGCGCAGGGCGGCGGCGTGAGCTTCGTCGCGGTCGAGCCGGCGACGGTCAGCTGAAGCTTTGTGCGCCGGGGGCCCGGGCCCGTGTGCTTTGCTCCGCCCGCCTTTTCCCCTCGTCGGTTCTTCAAAGAGTCTTCGATCGCCCATGTGGATGACGGTCTTCGTGCTGGCTGCTGCACCCGTGAAGCTCGCGGTGAACGACTTTTCGACGAACGGAAACGTCGACCGGCAGATCGTCGGCGCGCTGCAAGAACGCTTCGCGCAGGGCGTGGCGCGGCCGGGGCGGGCCGAAGTCCTCACGCCTCGAGCCGTCGCGGCCGTGCTGGGCCTGGAACGGCAGAAGCAGCTGCTGGGCTGTCAGGACGACTCCTGCCTGGCCGAGCTGTCCGGCGCCTTGGGGGTCGACGCGCTGGCCGTCGGTGACGTGGTGCGGCTCGACGCGACGCTGCTGCTCAACGTGCGCGTGGTCGACGTGCGCAACGCGAAGACCCTGGCGTCTGCGTCAGCGACGGCGAAGAACTTCGACGCGCTGCTCCCGCAAGTGGACACCGTCGCCGCGGAGGTCGAGCGCAAGCTCCTGCACCACCTGCGCGGCGCGCCGCTCGCCGCGCCGATTCCCGTCGCGCCGTGGCTCGTCATGGGGACCGGCCTGGCCGCGCTCGTGGCTGGCAGCGTGCTGCTCGGGACTGGCCTGACCGATCGCGACGCCGTCGTCGCCAGTGGCCAGTCCGCCACCCCGGCCTGGACTCCGGGCGAGGCGGTCATCGTCCTCAGGAATGCCGCCGGGCGCGCCACGGCCGGGCTGATCGTCGGTGGGGTCGGGCTCGCGGCGATCGTCGGCGGCTTGGTCTGGCGGCTGCTCGGCTTTCGTGAGGCCCCGTTGTCACTTCGGCTCGACCGCGGCGAGCTCGGTGTCTTCGCCGGAGGTCCGTGGTGAGGCGCGCGCTACCGCTGCTGTTGGCCGCCCTTGCCCAGGGGTGTGACTTCACGAGTGATGCCACCGCCTATCGCGAGGCGTACTGCGCCAGGGTGTGCGCGGCCGCAGCACCAGAGTGTGCCGTGCACTGCGACGGAGGGATCGCCGACTCCGGTATGCGTGACGCGGGCGCCGGGCAGGACGCGGGGCTCGCCGACGGCGGCCCGGTCGATGCCGGCGCGGATGGGGGTGGACCGGACTCAGGTAGCGCGGACGCCGGGGCTCCGGACGCTGGCGGTGTGGACGCTGGCAGTGTGGACGCTGGCAGTGTGGACGCTGGCAGTGCGGACGCTGGCAGTGCGGACGCTGGCAGTGCGGACGCTGGCAGTGCGGACGCTGGCAGTGCGGACGCCGGCAGCGTGGACGCCGGCAGCGTGGACGGCGGGCCATGGCTCGTGCAGCTCACGTCGCCGGGCCCCTTTGCGCTGACCGCGTTGGCGCCGTGGGGAGAGGGCGCCGTCTTCGCGGGCCGTGGCGGCAGCGTGTGGCTCCAGGACCAGTGGCTCCCGGTGGACGCCGGCGCGCAGTCGCTCCTGGTCGTCCGCGTCGATGGCGCGGGCAGCGTCGCCGGCGTGCGACGGCTGACGGTGCGGGCGACGGCGGACTTCGACCGGCTCCTGCTGCTGCCGCAAGAACTCGGGTTCCTGGCGGTCGGTACCGTGTCCGGGGCGATCGACGAGCTGCCGAGCCTCGGCGTCGCTGCCGGCACCGACGTACTGCTCGTTGGCTTTGGGCCGGACCTGGCGCCGCGCTGGGCGCACCGGCTGGGCGGCGCCTCGACGGATCGGGTGATCGGCGCATGGCTCGAGTCCCCAACCTCCGCCCAAGTCGCCATGACGCTGCCAGCGGGTGGGTCGAGTGCCGGGGTCACCGTGTCGCGAGGCACCGCGGTCGTCCGGGTTCGCTTCGACGGTGGACTCGAGCACGTCGAGCACTTTCCCGAGGTGCTGCTGGGCGGCATGGCGCAGCTCGGGGCCGCGCGGCTCGTCGTCGGCGAAGCCTTGGCGGACGGCGGTAGCGGCGGCTTGTTCCCCGCGCAGCTCCCCGGCAGCACGTACTTCGCCGTGTCTGACGGAGGCGCGGGCTACCAGCTCGTCGGATCGACGGCGCACGACGGGCTCGCGGATCTCGATTGCAGCCTCGTCGAAGCCGGCGTCGGCGGCGCGCTCGTTGGCTGCGCGTTCGACGACGACGCCCCGGCGCGCCTCCGGGTCGGCGCGGTCGATGCGGGACCCACCACCGCGTTTGTGCTCGAGCTGGGCGGCGACGGGCAGCTCCGGTCGCTGACGGCCTTGCCTCGGCGGATCGGCGTGATTCCGTCGCTCGCCGGCTCGTTCGAAACGGCGGCGGGCCGAGGCTACGCGGTGTCGGACCTGCCGCTCATGGGGGAAGACGAGGCGCGCTACGTGTTTCAGCTGAGCGACGGCGGCTTCGACGAGTCGGTCCACGCGCTGAGCGTGCGGCGGGTCGTCGGCCACTCGAGCGGGTCCGCGTTCGTGCTCGGGGTCCTGCGCAGCGGTCCTGCGACGCGCGCGGTCTTCCCGGGGCTCAGCGTGAGCTATGACGGTGGGTACCGAGCGATCGCAACCAGGGTTCGGTTGCCGTGACCCAAGCGGTGATCAGCGCCGCGCACGAGCGACGCCGGTGAACCTCGATTCGAGTGCGTCGCGTCGAGGCTTTCCCGCCCGCAGGACGGGCGTTCGTCAGGCGCGCCGTCCGACCCTCCCCGCCCCGGCGCTCACGTCCCGCCACGGCTGTCGGAGCCCAACGCAGACCCGTCGTGTCAGCCGTCCACGTACGCGCCCTGCGCCTGGTCGGGCCAGAGGTGCGCGGCGTGGCTGCGGCTCGCAGTGCTTGCGGCGAGCCGCCGTCGAAGTCGAGTCGGCATGTCGCGAAAGTAACCCCTTGCGCGAACACCGCCGCAGTGAGGGAGCGTTGACGCGGGCCGAGTTCTGGTTGTTCACGGCTTAAGGGGATGCGTCGTTCACGCCAGCGCCCAACAACCGCACCGACGTTGCTGGGAGAATGAAGTAACTCGCAGCCCCACGGTGAATCCCATGTCCGTCCGCATCGGTGAAGAACGCAACGCCTCGACCCAACAGTTCGTCTCCCCGCGCGACCTCCTTCGCAACGAGGTTCGGACGGCTCTGGCCGAGAAGGGCACGGTTCGGCTCTCGAAAGCGCCCGAGATTCCAGCGGGGGCCGCCAAAGTCGTCGTCGACAGCGACTGGACCAAGGGTCGCACCGCGACGCGCGTGGGCGAGGCCGTCTACATCCACTCGTATTCGTTGAAGTCGCCTGGCGCAGAAATGACGACGGACTCGTGGCACAAGCTCGCCAGCGTACCCCCCGCCCTCGACGCCAGCCTCACCCGGACCGAGGTTCAGCACGCGGTCGAGAACCTCAAGCCGCCGCCGACGGG
The DNA here is from genome assembly GCA_022842905.1 of Myxococcaceae bacterium. GTDB lineage: Bacteria > Myxococcota > Myxococcia > Myxococcales > Myxococcaceae > JALHOS01. Next base: position 20,650 of record JALHOS010000015.1, read on the forward strand.
CTTCAACCCGGCTTGGTCCTCGCGAGCACCAGACAGGAAGGACGTGCTGGCGCGGATTCCCTTGGCTGGATCGCGCACGCCGTTCACCGTGAGCGCGCTGATTCTCAAGGGCAATCGCATGGTCTTCGAGCAAGTCCTCACTGGCGGCAAGCGCCCAGCTCAGCCGGGAGACGAGCGCTATAGCCGCCCGACGTCCCTGCCTGCGAAGCTGGCTCCCGCCGGCTTTGACTGGGCGCAGTTCGGGGACTTCACCCGCGGACGGCACTGACTCGTCCATTCAACCTGGGAGGCGCATCGGAGTGAGGCAGGTCGTTGGCTCCTGGAGTCGGTCGAAGGAGTCTGCGAAGCGGTCCTTCGACGTGCACGGTCTGTTGGGGCTCAGCGGTGAGCGACGACGGCGGCTACCGAGCGATCGCAACCAAGGTCCGGCTGCCGTGACTCGTGCCTTGATCGCTGACGCGATCACCGACGCTCGACGACCAGCTCAACCAGTTGGTTGACCCCACCGGGATTCGAACCCGGGTTTTAGCCTTGAAAGGGCCACGTCCTAGGCCTCTAGACGATGGGGCCAGATTCACTTGTGTGAGTCGCGGGGGAATCGAACCCCCGACCCTCGGCTTAAAAGGCCGGTGCTCTACCAGCTGAGCTAGCGACTCATAGAGCGTCGATTCGCCGGTGTCACTTCTTCGCTTTGTCAGCCTCCACGGTGACTTGCAAGGACGACTTCACGGCGTCCACCTGAACGTCAATCTGCGTGCTGCCGGGGTCGAGCGGCAGAATGTCGCCGCCGCCGACGATCTGCGCGACCGCCTTGTCCTTCGTCGACAGCGTCACCTGGCGATCCGTGAGCAGCCGCCCGTCCGCCGCGTACGCCTTGACGGTCGGGTGGTACGCCGAGTCGCCTTCCTTGAGCGTCACGACTTTGGGCTCCACTTCGATCCGCTCCACCAGGATCACGTTCACCGTCGAGCGCGCCTCGACGTCGCCGTACTTGGCGATGATCTCGGTCGTGCCTGACTTCATCGGCTTGACGAGCCCCTTCGGCGTGACGGTCGCGATCGACGGGTCCTTCGACGACCACGTCACCTGCGCCTTCACCGCGCGGACACCGGTCCGGGCCATGCACTTGGCTTCGACGAACTTCTCGTTGTTCAGCTGCTTGAAGTCGATCGTGCTCGGGCTCAGCTCGATGAAGTCCACCTGCTCACAGCCCGTGAGCGCGAGCACCAACCACAGCCCTGCCGCGATTCGCAACGCCATGGCCGCGGGCCTGTACCACGCAGGCCTTCATGTGGGCGAATTCATACTGTCAACTCAGCTTCTCAATCCCTGATAATGCTGGACATGCGTCAAGCCCGAGTCGGTTCAATTCTGTGTTTTCTGGTGTTTACGGGCTGCCAGCCGACGAACGACGGCCAGCTCGTGATCCGCGCTATGCCGGAGCAGCCGAGTTTGGCGCCCGTGCTGCCGACGCTGGGGCTTCGGCCGAGCCGGCCCTTCGTGGGCACCTGCCGGAGCACCAAGGCTGTCTTCCAGCGCGACGTGTGGAGCGGCTTCATGAGCCGGGCCTGCGCGGGCTGTCACACGCTCGACGGCAGCGCGGTGGAGCGGGGCGCTCGCTTCATCTTGCAGCGCGAGAACACGCCGGCGTTCCTCGACTACAACTTGGCCGCGGTTCGGACGATCGCCCTCGAAGACGTGGCGGGCATGCCCAAGATCCTCGCCAAGGCGCAGGGCCTGGCGAACCACGGTGGCGGCCAGGTGCTCAACCCGGCGGGTGAGGAGTTCAACACGCTCGCCTCGCTCGTGCGGACGCTGCGCTCCGGCCAGGAGGCGACCTGCCCGCCGCAAGATCACGGCGTGTTCGACGGGCTGCGCTTGCTGGGCAACCGAGAGACGCTGCGCAAGGCGGCGCTCGGCGTCGCCGGCACGGTTCCCACTCCCGCCATGCTCGACCTCGCGCAGACCGACGACGGGCTCGATCGCCAGCTCGACGAGCTGCTGCGCCAGGAGGGCTTCTTCGACTGGCTCAAGGACGCGTGGAACGACGTGCTGCTCGTTCGTCGCGGGACCGCCAGCTCCGTGGGGCTCGACGACTTCGACCCGGCCGATTTCCCGCGCGTCACCTACTACAAGGGGCGCCCGACGTCGGACGAGTACGCGCTGGTTCAGCACGCGATCGCCGAGCAGCCGTTGGAGCTCATCGAGTACATCACTCGCGAAGATCGCCCGTTCTCCGAAGTGCTGACTGGCTCGTACACGGTCGTGAACCCGTGGCTCGCCGACCTCTTGGGCGTGCCCGGTCTGCCGGCTCCGACTGCGGAGAATAAGGGGTACTGGCAGCTGGCTCGCACCGTCACCGCGCGGCAGGGCAGCAGCCCCGTCGCCATGCCCATGGCCGGCGTGCTGACGACGCCGGGCTTCCTGGCGCGCTACCCCACGACGCCGAGCAACCGCTCCCGCGGCCGCGCGCGGCACGTGATGAAGATCTTCCTCGGGTCCGACGTGCTCACCCTGGCGACGCGGCCCATCGACGCGGCGCAGCTCTCGACGGTGATCAACGCGACGCGGAACAGCGCCAGCTGCGCGGTGTGCCACCAGTTCATGGAGCCGGTGTCGGGCTTCTTCATGGGCTTCGGCGAGGCTGACGGGAAGAACTACGCGTTCGATCCGAACCGCGCCTGGCACGCCGACATGTTCCCCGCGGGCTTCAACGGGCAGCTCATGCCGGCCGGCGAGTACCAGCGCGCCGCGGCGTGGGGCGGGGCGCAGCTTGCCAGCGACCGGCGCTTCGCCCTGGCCGTCACCCAGCACATGTACCGCGCGCTCACCCAGGCGCCGCTGCTGCCGTACCCCATGGATTCCGCCGACCCGCGCTTCGAGCAGCAGCTGCGCGCGTGGACCGCCCAGGACGAGTACCTCCAGCGGCTGGCGACGCAGTTCGCCGAGCGCAGCTACTCGATGAAGTGGCTCCTCAAGACGCTGATCAAGGGGCCGTACTACCGCAGCATCGCTCACGACGCGTCTGAGCCCGAGGTGCTGGCGGTGTTCGGCGCCGGCAAGCTCCTGACGCCCGAGCAGCTCTCGCGAAAGATCCTCGCGACCACGGGGGTTCGGTTCGGGCGCGGCTACGTCACGACGCCGCTCGGCATCAAGCCGCACGAGACGTTGATCGACGACCACTACTTGTCGGCCGGCGGCATCGACTCGGACGTCGTGGTGTCGCGGCCGACGAGCTTCAGCACCATCGGCGGCGCGCTGCTCGATCGCATGGCGGCGCAGGTGGCGTGTGTCGCGGTGCCGTACGACTTCTCGAAGGTCAGCAGCCAGCGCACGCTGTTCCCCGGCATCGATCTGGCGCAGGTGCCCCTCGTGCCGGACGACGAAGGCACGGCGATGAACCCCCACCCCGAAGGTGAGCAGCACATTCGCCGCGGCCTGGTCTCTCTCTACGCGCGGCTGCTCGGCCGGGAGTTCGGGCCGCAGGACGAGCCGATCAACGACGCGTTCGACCTGTACGTCGACGTGTGGCGGGATCTGCGGCAGCAGGGGACGGTGGATCTCTCGCGGGCTGGCGTCGGCGAGGGCTGCGCGGCCGAACTCGACCCCAACGCCCCGGTGACCAGCGGCGTGCTCGGGCAAGGGGGGACCGTCACCGACCACGCCGTTCAGGCGCTGCCCATGGCGCGGCGAATCACCACTGACCCCACGTTCACCCTGCGCTCGTGGCAGGCCGTCACCTGGTACCTGCTCAGCGACCCCTCGTTCCTCACGGAGTGATCCACACCATGAACCGCCGCACGTTCCTTCGAGGCGCGACCCTCGGCAGCATGTCCCTGATCCTCCCGTGGGGCGCCTCGTCCCAGGCGCGCGCAGACGCCATTCGCTACACGGGCCCGGTGTTCTTCCACCTGCACCTCGCTGGCGGGTGGGATCCGACGTTCACCTTCGATCCCAAGCCCAACCTGAGCAACCTGTTCGGCGAGTCCGACGTCCGCACCCACGGCGAGTCGGCCGTGCCGTACGCCGACATTCCGCTCAGCGGCTACGGCGTGACGATCGACACGGTCGGCAACTTCATGCGCGACCACGGCAACGACTTCACGATCGTCAACGGCATCGACGTCGCCACGATCAACCACGGCGTCGCCGCGCAGGCGATGGGGTCCGGCCACGGCATCACCGAGCTGCCCGCGTTCGCGGCGCTCGCCGCCGCCAAGGTGTCGCAGCAGGCCGACGTGCCGCTCGCCTTCGTCGGGGGCGGAGGCTACGAGTTCTCGGCCGGGCTGGTGCCGGTCACGCGGCGCAACTCGTCGGTGATCGCCGAGGTCGCCTACCCCAACCGGCAGAACCCGGCGAACACCAACGGGCTCAACCTGCACGAGAGCGCGTACCGGAAGGTCATGGCCGCCCGGAACGCCCAGCTCACCAAGCAGTTGACGCAGGCGTCGCTGCCGCGCACCAAGGCCGCGCTCAATGCGCTCAAGGACGCGCGGGCTCGGTCCAACGCGCTGGCGACGCTGGTGGGGCTGCCGAACAACGCCGTGCGCTCGCGCACCGTGTTCTCTCAGCTCGCCACCGCCCCGCAAGGCAGGCTGGACGACCTCGACGCGGCGCTCAGCCACACCGAGATGGCGCTGCAGGGCTTCCGCGAAGGCATGTCCGTCTCGTCCACGCTCGAGTTCGGCTGGTTCGACACGCACTGCCACCACGACCTGGAGCACCCGGTGCTCATCGGCCAGAGCCTGCTGATCGCCCGGTACGTCCTGCAGAAGGCCGTCGAGTACGGCATTCGGGACCGGCTGTACTTCCTCATGTCGACCGACGTCGGCCGGACGCCCAACTACAACGGCTGCGGCAAGGACGACTGGAACGTGTGCAGCGCGCTGATCAGCGGTCCGCGCTCGACGGTCTCGACGTTGGGGCAGCGCGTCGGGGCCAGCGGCCCGGGGCACACGCCCCTGCTCATGACGCCCACCAACCTCACGGGAACGGCGACGGCCAACGACGCGAACGCCACCAGGCTCAAGCCCGCGCACGTGCACGGGGCGCTGCGGCGGGCCTTCGGCATCACCGGCACCGAGCTCGATCGCCGCTTCCCCTTGGCGGACATGACGGCGCCGCTGCCGCTCCTGGGCTGAGGACCCCCAACCGTGGCTTCGAAGTGGCTGGTGGGGTGCCTGGTGTCGTGTGTGCTCGTCGGCTGCGACGGCATGGCGAGGATCCGCCTGCCGGGGCAGGACGGCGGCGGGCCCGTCACGGAGCCAACGGTGGACGCCGGCGGCCCCACGGACTGCGTGAGCACCCACGCGCGCTTCGAACGCGACGTGTGGAGCGCGTTCATGAGCCGCAGCTGCGCGGGCTGCCACGTGCCCGACGGGACCGCCTCGGAGCGCGGCGCGCGCTTTCTGCTCCAGCGGGAGACGTACCCCGCGTTCATCGACTTCAACCTCGCGGCCATCAAGTCGATCGCGATCGAGGACGTCGCCGGCACGCCCAAGCTGCTCGCCAAGGCGCTCGGCCAGGCGGGGCACGGCGGCGGGACGGTGCTGACCGCCAACAGCGATGAGTACCGGGCCCTCGCGGAGATCGTGGGCGCGCTTCGAGAAGATCGGCTCGTCACCTGTCCGGGTGAGAACTCCCGGGTGTTCGACGGGCTCGAGCTGCTGACGGCGCCGCAGACGCTGCGAAAGGCGGCGATGAGCTTGGGCGGGTACGTGCCTTCACCAGCCGCGCTCGCGCAGGCGGCCACCGACGCGGGGCTCGACGCGCAGCTCGACGAAGTGCTTCGCCGCCCCGAGTTCTACGCGTGGCTCAAGGACGTCTGGAACGATCAGCTGCTGGTGCGCAAAGGGCTGACCGTCGGCTTGCCCGGCGTCTACGAGTTCCACCCCAGTGAGCACCCGCGCGCGGTGCACTACCAGAACGTGGGCACGTCAGGGTACGCGAGCGCCGAAGAGTACTGGACCGCCGTGTGGGGCGTCGTCGAGCAGCCGCTCAAGCTGATCGAACACGTCGTGCGCGAAGACCGGCCGTTCACCGAGATCCTCACGGCGCAGTACACGTTCGTGAACCCGTCCTTGGGGGACATTCTGGGCATTGGAGGGCTGCAGACCGTCAGCTACGCCAACAAGGACGTGTGGACGCGGGTGGATCACGTCTATTCGAAACCAGGCACGGCGGCTCAGGTCGAAGTCCCGCTGGCAGGGGTGCTCACGTCGCCAGGCTTCTTGGGGCGCTTCGTGACGACGGCGACCAACCGCAGCCGGGCGCGCAGCCGCGCCGTGTACCGCATCTTCCTCGGGACCGACCTGTTCACGCTCTCGCAGCGCGGGGTCGACACGTCGTCGCTGACGTCGATCATCAACGCCGAGCGCAACAACGCGGCCTGCTCGGTGTGTCACCAGGTCATGGACCCCATCGCCGGGTTCTTCCGCGGCTTCCAGGAGCACGACGGCCTGTACAACTTCTCTTTCGAAGGGGCGCACCAGTGGCACCCGGAGATGTACCCGCCGGGCTTCAGCGGCGCGCTCATGCCGTCGGAGCAGTACTCGAGCGCGACGCGCTGGGGCGCACAGCAGCTGGTCCAAGACAAGCGCTTCAGCCTGGCGGTGACGCAGACCATGTTCCGAGCCTTGGTGGGCGGGGCCTTGCTCAAGTACCCGACGGATCCGACCGAAGCGGCGTTCGAGACGAAGCGGGTCGCGTGGGCTGCGCAAGACGACTACCTGCAGGGCCTGGCCAAGCAGTTCGCCGAAGCGCACAACTTCTCGCTCAAGTGGCTCGTCCGCGAGATCGTCAAAGGCCCCTACTACCGCGCCAGATCGCACAGCTCGACGGACCCCAACCTGGTCGGAGCGTTCGGCTTTGGCCGGCTGCTCACGCCGGAGCAGCTCTCGCGCAAGCTGCTGGCAACCACCGGCATGCTCTACGGGATCGGCCACTACACCCCGCACACCGGGCCCAAGCGCCACGACTACCTGCTCGACAGCTACCCGATTCAGGCGGGCGGGATCGACAGCAACAGCGTGACGACGCGGCCCACGCAGCTCGGCGCTTTGTCGGCGGCGCTCATGGGCCGCATGGCCGCGTACGTCGCGTGCCGCGCGACGGGGTTCGACTTCAGCAAGGCGCCGGCGGACCGGGTGCTCTTCCCGGAGATCGAGCTGGGGGACGTGCCGCTGACCCAGGTCGCCGGGGAATGGGTGCCGCACCCGCAAGGGGCGCCCAAGCTCCGGCGGGCGCTCGTGCGGCTCCACGCGCGGCTGCTCAACGAGGAACTCGAGCCCAGCTCGGCGCGCATCGACCAGTCCTTCGCCCTACTCGCCGACGCCTGGCAGTTGCTGCGCACGGCGGGACAGCCAGGCTTCTCGAACGGCGGCATCATCGAAGGGTGCGCGGCGACCGAAGACCATGACAACCCGGTGCGCGACATGGCTGGGGCGGTGGTCAACCACCAGCTCCAGCCACTGCCGGCAGCGCGGCAGATCACGTCGGATCCCAACTTCACGCTGCGCGCCTGGCAGGCGGTCGTCTGGTACCTGCTGAGCGAGCCGCGGTTCCTGATGGAGTAGTCGACGCAGGCGAGGTGCCCATGGCGCTGTCACGCAGAACCTTCCTTCGAGCGTCCTCGGCGTCGAGCATTGGCTTGCTGCTGCCCTGGGCCGCGTCGTCGCAGGCGCACGGCCAGGCGCTCACGTACGAAGGGCCGTTCTTCTTCAACATTCACGCCGCCGGCGGGTGGGACCCGACGCTGTCCTTCGACCCCAAGCTCATGAACGGCTCGACGGTCGTGAACAACGCGTTCACGTCGGCGCAGCTGCGTACGTTCGGGCCGACTGGCATGCCGTACGCAGACGTGCCGCTGGTCGACGGGCCCAACACCGCCAGCGCGCTTCAGCTCGACACCGTCGGCAACTTCATGCGCGATCACGGCGCGGACTTCGTCTTCCTCAACGGCATCGACACCGCGACCAACAACCATGAAGTCGGAACGCAGGCGATGGGGTGCGGCAAGTCCATCGAGGCGCTGCCGGCGCTCGCCGCGCTGATCGGCGCGCAGGTGTCGGAGCAGCGCGACGTTCCGCTGGCCTTCATCGGCGCCGGCGGGTTCGAATTCACCGGCGGCGTCGTGTCGTTGTCCCGCGTGAACGCGAGCGTGCTGCAGGAAGTGAGCACCCCCAATCGCCAGTACGGGTACTCCGCGCAGTATCTCAACCTGCCGGACCCGGTCTTCCAGCGGGTCATGCGCGCGCGGAACGACTCGCTCAATGCACAGCTCGCGCAAGCCGCGCTGCCTCGCGCGAAGGCGGCGCTGTCGGCCATGAAGGACGCGCAGGCGCGCACCGACGCGCTGGCGGCCCTGGTCAGTCAGCTGCCCACCACGGCGGTGACCGCCAAGACCCACTTCCCGCACCTCGCGTCGGCGGCGGACGGGCGCCTGGGAGATCTCGACGCGGCGCTCGGGCAGATCGAGCTGAGCCTGCTGTCCTTCAAGGCCGGGCTGTCGGCGGCGGCGTCGCTGCACGTCAGCGGCTTCGACACGCACTCGAGCCACAATGACGCGCAGACCGTCGTGTTGGGAAAGCTCCTCTTGGCGCTGCGGTACCTGCTGACCAAGGCCACGGCGCTCGGCTTGCGGGACAAGATCTACGTGGCCGTGACCTCCGAGTTCGGCCGTACCCCCGGGTACAACGCGGGCAACGGCAAGGATCACTGGAACATCACCTCGGCGATGCTCGCCGGCCCGCGGCAGGTGGTGCGCTCGGCTGGCCGCGCGCTGGGCGCCACCGATGCTGGGCACAAGCCCAAGGTCGTCACGCCGGACAACCTCACCGGCTCGGCGCCGACGTCGGCCGCCAACGCCACCCGCCTCAAGCCGCAGCACCTGCACCAGACCTTGCGCGGCGCCTTCGGCCTGACCGGCACCGAGCTGGACCGGCGATTTGCGTTGCCTCCGTCCGCCCCGCTGCCACTGTTCGCCGCGTGAGTGAGGCGAACGACTCCGACGACGACGACGCGGACGACGAAGCAGACGCGCCGCGCGGCGCGCTCTACATCACTCCCGCTGGCGCCCAGAAGCTCAAGGCGGAGCTCCAGCACCTGCTGCGGGTGGAGCGGCCCAAGGTGACGGCCGAGGTGTCCTTCGCCGCGTCGCTGGGCGATCGATCCGAGAACGCCGAGTACATTTACGGCAAGCGCAGGCTGCGGGAGATCGACCGGCGGCTGCGGTGGCTCGACAAGCGGATCGAGCGGCTGACCGTCGTCGACCCGACGGCGCAGGCGGACCGGTCCAAGGTGTACTTCGGCGCCACGGTCACGCTCGAGAGCGACGAAGACGGCGGCAGGGTGACGTACCAGCTGGTCGGCCCGGACGAGACGGATCTGAAGGCGGGCCGCATCTCGGTCGAGTCGCCGGTGGCGCGCGCGCTGCTCGGACGCAAGCGGGGTGACACCGTCACCGTGCGCCGACCGAAGGGGGAGGTGGACTTCACCGTCGTGGGCGTGAAGTACGTCTAGAGCAGGGGCTCCCATCGACGGAGCCCCCTTGGCGCGCCGACGAACGTCCTGCGGGCCGCTTCCTCGTGCGACTCGAAGCGAGGCATTCCGGGGCGGTCCGGCATTCCCTGCGCGGGGTCTTCGGCCGCGGGGGCCGTGCTTCAGCCGCCGTCCGCCGCCGCCCGCGCAACGGCCGGCAGTTGGGCCTTGGCTTTCTCGATGTCGGACTCGTGCTTGAGCACCAGGTTCAGCGTCTGGGCGATCAGCTCGGACGACAGCGTGTCCGCGTTCAGCAGCGCGAGCGCCTGGACCCAGTCCAGCGTCTCGGCGATCGACGGCGCTTTCTTCAGCTCGAGCCCCCGCAGCGCCGTCACCGCGCGCACGACGGCCTGCGCCAGCGTGTCCTTCACGCCCGGCAGCCGGCTGCGGACGATCGCCAGCTCGCGCTCCTTCGTCGGAAAGTCGATGTAGAGGTGCAGGCAGCGGCGCTTGAGCGCGTCGGACAGCTCCCGCGCGTTGTTGCTCGTCAGCACCACCCGCGGCAGGTGTTTGGCCGTGAGCGTGCCCAGCTCGGGGATCGTCACCGCGTTCTCGGCGAGCACCTGCAGCAGGAACGCTTCGAACTCCGGGTCCGCCTTGTCGACCTCGTCCACCAGCAGCAGGGCGGGGGTGGGTGAGAGGAGCGCCTGCAGGACCGGGCGAGGGAGCAGGAAGCGCTCGGAGAAGAACACCGCGTCGGACTTGGACACCCGCTCTGCCGCCGCTTCGAGCGTGCTCGCGCCTTCGAGCAGCTCGCCGATCTTGTCCTTGAGCAGCTGGGTGTAGAGCAGCTGCTTGGCGTACTCCCACTCGTAGAGGGCCTTCGTCTCGTCGAGCCCCTCGTAACACTGGAGGCGGATCAGCGTGCGCCCGAGCGCCTGCGCGGCGGCCTTGGCGAACTCCGTCTTGCCGACGCCGGCCGGGCCTTCGATCAGCACTGGCTTCTGGAGCCGGTCCATCAAGAACGCCACCGTCGCGATGTCCTTCGACGGCAGGTAGCCCACGCGCTCCAGCCCAGCCTTCGCCTCGTCGATGCTCGAGAACTCCATGCGCGCGGGCTTGTACCAGCGTTCGCCGAACCAAAGGTGTCGGAGAACTGCGGGCGCTGTCGCCCTGACACGGCTGCCTGAGGCGTCGGCGCCCGAGGCCGAAGGGGCGCCAGGGGTTTGTGCCGTCGAAGCGGCCGAAATGACGGCGCTGCGCCTTGGGCACGCTGGCTGCAAAACGAAGCCGGCATGGGCATGACGTTGGCGCGAATGGTGGCGGTGGCACTGGTGGCGATCGTCCCGGGTGCGCTGGTCGTCCTCGGGACCTACCTGCTCGCGCGCAGCGTGGCGGCGAACATGCGGCGCACGCGCGGTCCCTTCGGCGCCAGGCTCAAGCACGCGTTCGCGGCGGTGCGCCTGGACGAGCTGACGCGGCAGGTCCGGGGCGGCAGCTGAGGCGCGAGACAAAGCCAAACGACAGCGGTAAGGGCCGAGCGGTTCACCGCCGTGTCCGCTCCTCAAGAGAGACTGCCCATGAGCCTCGTTCGCATCGCCCTCGCCGCGGCCGCCGCCGCGCTCCTGGCCGGGTGCCCAGCGCCGTCGATCTGCGAGAAGGTCTCCAAGGCTGACCTGTCCAACAAGACGCAGGCCTGCATGAGCGCGCTGCCGCCGCCGTTCTTGGGTGCGGACAAGGCGAGCTGCGGCATGAAGACGGCCGCGTGCAGCGCCAAGGACGTCGAGGCCATGGACAAGGCGCTCGGCTGCTTCGACCGCCTGCCGACCTGCACCGTGGACGCGCCGGGCGCTTGGCTGTCGCTGCGCGACGGCTGCTACGCCGAGCTCGACGCGCTGTCGCAGGCGTGCGTGGACGGGCTCATGTTCGTCAACCCTGCCAAAGACGCCGGCGTGGAGCCGGTCGACGCGGGCCCGCAGCCCGTCACCGACGGCGGTGAAGGGGTGCACCTGGTGGTGGTGGGCGACGAGCGCGACTTCGCGTTGGCCTGGTCCACCCAGCAGCCCTCGAGTGAGGTCAATCAGTGGGTGGTCGTCTCGCGCAACGCGGCGGACGAGCTGCTGCCCGAGGTGGTGCTCCCCGGCGAGGCGCGCACGCTGATCGTCCGCGACGCAGGGCTGCGGCTGCCCGACGGCGGCGCCGAGCGCTTCACGCGGCGCTTCTTCGTGGTGGGCTTCACGGCAGACGCGAGCATCGCGCTCGGCATTCCCGACGGCGGCCTGCCGGATCCGGACGCCGGCGTGCTGCGCTGCACGTCCAACATTCAGTGCCCGTTCGATGAAGTGTGCAGCGCGGGCCAGTGCCGCCGCGAGCTGTGTGTGGTGCAAGGGCCCATGACTTGCCCGCAGGACTACGCCTGCGACCGTCCTGGTGTCTGCCTGCGCCAGCTCGGCGACGCCGGCACCTTCGACGCGGGGATCTTCCGGCGCGATGCGGGCATGCCGGTCGATCGGCGCTTCCCGATGGTGTCCGCCGTCGTCACGGCGAGCGTGGGGCCGATCTCACCGCCTCCAGCGGTGGCGCTCGGGAGCTTCACCGCGTCGCGCCCCGACGTCGTGGCGATCGACTCCGCTCGCGTCGTCACCGTGGCGCAGCAGGACAGCAACGTGGTGGCCCACGTGTCGAGCAAGCGGGGCCGCGACTATGTGACCGAAGAGGTCGACACCACCGTGCTGATCGACACCCGCGGCTCCGAGGCCCGGCTCACCTACAACCCGGACAGCCGCACCGTGTTCGTCTGCTACACGGCCGGCGTCGGCGTGCGGGTGCGGCGCAGCACCGACTTCGGCAAGACGTGGCTGCTCGATACCCTGTCGATCGACCCGCCGATCGTCGACGGCGGCGCGGGTGGGCTCATCGGCAGCTGCGATCTGTCACCTGGCCAGGGCGGCGGCGCGGTGCTGGTGACGGTGGAGCCGCCGAGCCTGGTGGTGCGCCTGCTCAGCCCGACGTTGCAGGTCACCGGCACCGACGTCGCGTTCACCGGCAACGACGAGGCCGACGCGGGGCTCGGCGCCATCGGCTCACCCCAGCATCCCGCGGTGGCGTCCCTGCCGAACGAGCCGACGATCCACGTCACCTTCACCGCCCAGCGCGTCGCGGACTCGACCGGCCGCCGCGACCCGGAGACGTACGGCGTCTTCCGCGCGCCGAACTCGCCCTTCGGCGCCCAGCCGCCGGCGCCGCTCGGCGTGCTCAACCCCTTCCTGCAGGACTACTCGACGGTGGCGATCGACCCCGTCACCAAGCGCGTCGTCGCCGCGTACACGTCGACCGAGCAGAACGCCGCGATGGTGCCGTACTCCACGATCTACTTTTCGCTCTTCAACGCCCAGCTCAAGCGGTGGGGCACCGGCAGCGACCTCAACGTGCAGTACCGAAGCCCGCTCAACGTGCACCCGCTGCTGCCGGCCAAGCGGCCGGAGGTCGTCTGGGACGCGTTCGGCCCGTCGCTCAACGTGCTGCCCGACGGCCGCATCTTCCTGGGCTTCACGGCGGGGGAGCGGAGCATTCCCACGATCGGCAACGACTACCGCGCGTACGTGGTGCAGTTCGACCTGACCGCGCCGAACCCGGTCGTGGCGCCGCCGGGGTGGTTCGTGCCTCCAGCGCTCAAGCTGTCCGACGTGCGCGTCCGCGATCCGAGGTCCGGCGCGGGGCCGGTGGCGCCGGTGGCGGCCTACGCGGTGGACAGCCAGCTGTCGCTCTACGGCGTCTTCCCGGAAGGTACCGGGGTCGCCGGGGACTTCGACGGCCGGGCGTACCTGGTGGTGCGGCCGTAGGCCACTTTGGCTATAGGGGCGCCCTCGCTGCTTCGTGAGGAGCGGGAAGGGTGCCTTCGACATGTCGCGTGCGAACCGAGTCTTGGGGCTGTGCTGGCTGGTGGCACTGGCCGGGTGTGAGACCGTCCGCGTTCGCACCCAGGACGACGGTGGTCCGGTGTGCCCCGAAGGGGAGCAGCTGATCCAGGGCACCTGCCGCTTCGTGTGCACCCGGGACTCCCAGTGCCCTTCGGCCAAGCGCTGTGACGTGTTGCTCGGGCAGTGTGTGGACCGAACGCAGGCCGTCGACGCGGGCCGGCGGGTCGTCTGCACCGAGGGCGCCGAGCGCTGCCGCGCGGACAACAAGGCGGTCGAGCGCTGCGCGGCTGACGGCGGGTGGGCGACGTCGCAGGAGTGCCCGGGGCTCGAAGGCTTCTGCCAGAACGATCGCTGCCTGGCGTGCCGGCCGGGCACGGCGCGCTGCCCGCCGACGCCGCTCAACGAGGCGCAGGTCTGCCGGCCGGACGGCTCCGGCTACCGCAGCATCACCTGCGCGGGCGCGGCGACCTGCCAGGCGGGCCTCTGCGCGGAGTGTGCCCAGGGCATGCGCCGCTGCAGCCCCGACGGCAAGAGCGTGCAGGAGTGCCAGCGGCAGCCCCGCGAAGAGCTGGCGCTGGGCTTCGCCGACGTCGGCGACAACTTCGACGGCACCTGCATCACCCAGCAGTGCACGTCGGCCAGCGGCGTCCCGGCCTGCGTGGCGCCGGCCTGTGTGCCGGGCACCCAGCAGTGCCTGAGCCTGACGACGTTGCAGGTCTGCGGGCCGACCGGCGCATGGCAGAACCAAGTCTGCGCGAGCCAGCCGGGGGCGACCGCGAACTCCGAGTGCCAGAACGGCGCCTGCGTCGACGAGTGCGCGGACGCCGTGCGGCAGAAGAGCTACTTCGGGTGTGAGTACTGGACGACGGTCATGGACAACGGCGTCGCCCCCGTCGAGTTCAAGGCCAACACGCTGCAAGGGCAGGGCACGGTCGACAGCGAGTTCGCGTTCGTGGTGTCCAACCGCTCGGCGCTGCCGACCCGCGTCGAGGTCAAGCGCTGGCGGAACGGCGCCGAAGAGACGGTGAAGGACCAGATGGTGCCGGGCCGCAACGACGCGGCCACCAAGGGCGTCGCGGTGATCAAGGTGCCGTGGCAGTCGCTGGGCCGGCGCACCGACGCGGTCGGCATCACCGCGCGCGACCTGTACGCGTACCGGCTGACGTCCAACCGCCCGGTGACGGTGTACCAGTTCAACCCGCTGGCGGCGGTGGTGACGGGGCCGTCGTGTCTGCTGTTCTGCTCGAGCCCGGACGCGGAGTGTGTGAACGGCCGCTGCCAGACGTACTCGTATTCGAATGACGCGTCGCTGCTGCTGCCCGCACACATTCTGGGGACGTCGTACGTGGGTTTGGTGCCGGAGCACGTCACCGCCCGCAGCCCGCTTTCCAGCTCGGCGCCGCAGATCTTCGGGAACAACACCCTGTCGATCGTCGCGACGAAGAACGGCACCGAGGTGACGGTCAAGGCAACGGCGCGCACCCTTGCGAGCACCACGGGCACCCCGATCCCCGCGATCGCCGCGGGAGGGACCGCTACCTTCACGCTGGCGCGCTACGAGGTGTTGCAGCTGTCGAGCGACAACCCGATCGAGCTGCAGACCGGCTCGACCGTGGGCAACCTCGAGTGTGGAACCAACCCGTTCCCCACGGGGGGCGGCCAGGTCTGCCGGGTGTCGGGCGATCTGACGGGCACGGTGATCACCTCGAGCGACCCCATCGCCGTCTTCGGCGGCGCCAAGTGCACGCTGCGCGGTTACCGCGACACCGCGTGTGATCACGTCGAAGAGCAGCTCTTCCCCTTCGTCACCTGGGGGCAGCGCTTCGTGGCCGTGCGCACCGCGCCGCTGCGGCTGGTGAACGGCACCTTCGCCGACGCGGCCAACGCCGGTCCGGACTACTACAAGATCGTCGCCGGCTGCCCCGACAGCCAGTGCCCCAACGGCACGCTGATCACCCTGTCACAGAACGGCGTCCCGGCGCCGGGCAACGTGCTCTCGCAGGCCGCGGGCATGGGCTGCTCTCCGGGCACGAGCCTGGCGCAGAACACCTGCCGGCTGCGCGGCGGCCGCTTCGTGGAGTTCACCAGCAAGCAGTCCTTCACCATCACCGCGGACCGGCCGATCCAAGTCGCGCAGATGTTTGCGGGGCAGAACGCGACGACGGGCACGGTGCGGCCGGATCAGGGCGACCCGTCGCTCGTGCTGCTGCCGCCGATCGAACAGTGGCGCAGCAACTACACGGTCCTCACCGCGCCGGGCATTCGCGACAACTACCTGGGCCTGGTGGTGGACGACGCGCGCGTCGCGAGCGTCACCGTCAACGGCGGGCCGGTGACGACCTGGACCACGATCCCGACCACCACCTTCAAGGTGGCGAACGTCGCGGTGCCGATCGGCACGCACACGATCCAGGTCGCCGCGAAGCCTGGGCAGACGACGCTGCCGGGCGCGGGCGTGACGGTCTACGGCTTCGACAGCTACGTGAGCTACGGCTACACGGGCGGCCTGGACCTGAGCACGATCGTCAGCGGCATCAACCCGGGCGGGTGACGTCGGCCGTCGCGGTCATTCGCCCAGGTTGTCGATGATCGACGTGAAGTCGGCTTCGTCGTCGGTCGCGGCCTTGGGCAGCGCGGACGCAGGCACTGAGGGCTTGGCAGGGGCAGCGGGGCGCGCAGGCGCGGCGGCGGGCTTCGCTGCGGGTTTGGCCGGAGGCTTCGTCGCCGGCACGGCTGCGTCGGTCGCTGCGTCGACAGGCACGGCGTTCACCGACGTCGGCGGTTCGGGGTCCTCGCCGAGCGCGGCGTTGATCGACGAAGCGACCGCAGGCTTTGCCCCCGCCGTGGCCGGCCGCGGCGCGGCGCTCGTCGCCGGCTTGTTCTTGTAGCGTGCCAGCTCCAGCTCGACGACCTTGAGCTGCTTGGTCTTCTCCTGCACCGAGTCCTGGAGCTTCTTGATCTCCTGCGCCTTGAGCTGCTCGCGGCGCTCCAGCTCCGCCTTCTGCTTGGCGTTGAGCTCGTCGATCGCCTTCTGGTGCGCGGCCTCGAGCGCCTTGCGGTCGCCGCCGGCCGACTGCACCTTGCTCGTCGCTTCCTGGGCCTTGGCCTCGGCGGCGGCCAGCTTCGCCTGGAACTCCTTCTCGAGCCGGGTCTTCGTCGCGGACGATCCTTCGAGCGCCTGCTCCAGCTCGGACGCCCGCCGCTGCCGCTGCGCCAGCTGGCTCTGCGCTTCCTTGAGCCGCGACTCCATCTCCGTGAGCTTCGCGGTCGTCTCTTGCTGGACC
Source organism: Myxococcaceae bacterium (assembly GCA_022842905.1). Classification (GTDB taxonomy): domain Bacteria; phylum Myxococcota; class Myxococcia; order Myxococcales; family Myxococcaceae; genus JALHOS01. The sequence goes on from JALHOS010000015.1 coordinate 37,331, forward strand.
TGGGCCACCCGCTGCTCGGCCTTCTGCGCCTTGGCGGCTGCTTCCTCGATCGCCTTCTTGGCCTGGGCCTTCTCGGCGGTCAGGGCAGCGGCGGCTTCCTGCAGCTTGGTGTTGGCCTGCGTCAGCGCGGCCTGCGTCTGCGTCTTGCTGGCTTCGCGCTCGGCCTGGCCCTGCGTCAGCGCTTCGGTCGCCTTCTTCAGCTCGGCGGCCTTCGCGGCGCCGTCCTTCTTCGCCGCGTCGAGCTCTCCGCTGAGCTGAGTCACCTTCGCGGTCAGCTCGTCCTGGCGCTTCTTCCCGTCGTCCTGCGCCGCCTTGAGCTTGAGCTCGAGCGCCTTGCCGGCCTCGGTCTTCGCGGTGACTTCTCGTGACAGCGCGTCGACCTGCCGCGCCTTCTCCTGCTGCGCCGTCGTCAGCTTGCGCAGCGTGTCGGCCAGCTCCTTGGCCTTGGCGGCGAGATCGTTCTTGAGCAGCTCCTCGCGGCGGGTGCCTTCCTCGGTGAGGACGGCGATCCGGTCTTCCAGGTTCTGCCGCGAGTCTTCGGCCTGGGCGAACTGCGCGTTGAGCTGGGTGAGGTCGCCGACCTTGAGCCCCAGCTCCTGCTTGGTCGCCGCCAGCTGCTCGCTCAAGTCCTGGCCGAGGTCTTGGGCGTTGGCCAGCTCGCCCTCGAGCCCGGCGACCCGCGCCTGGAACTCCGCGGTGCTCTTGGCGTTGGCCTTCTGCTCGGTGTCCAGGGCGTGGCGGGTCTGCTCGAGCAGCTTCTTGGCGTGCTCCAGGGTGCCGTGGGTCTGCTGGAGCTCGGCGGTCGTCTTCTCGAGCTTCTGCGACAGCTCGTCGCGGTGGGCGCCGACCTCGTGGTGCGCGGCCGTGAGCGCTTCGTGCGCGCCCTGCAGCTCGGACAGCGCGGTCTTGAGCCCGCCGATCTCCCCGGTCAGCGCGGTCTCGGTGTCGGCCTTGGCCTGTTCGGTCTGCTGCAGGACGCCCGAGAGCCGCTGGATCTCGGTGCGCGCCGCGACCAGGTCGGCCTGCCGCTCGTCCCGTTCCTTGCGCGTCTGCGCCAGCTCGTTCTGCGTGCGCTGGAGCGTCTGGGTGGTGCTGCCCAGCTCGGCGTTGCGCTTGTCCAGCTCGGCCAGCGTCTGGCCCAGGCGGTCTTCGGTGTCGGTGAGGGTGCCGCGGAGTTGGTTGAGCTCGTCGTTGAGGGCGCTCAGCGTGCCGTCGCGCTCCGCCACTGTGGCCTGCAGCCCCACGATCTCCGTCTGACGCTGCTCGAGCGTCTGCTCCAGCGAGCTGACCGTGCCGTCGCGCTCGGCGATGGTGGCGGTGGCCTGCGCCAGCTTCCCTTCCAGCCGCTCGATGGAACTCGCGCGGTCGGCCAAGTCGGCGGCCTGCTGATCGAGGCTCGCCTGGCGCGCGGCCAGCGTCTCGTTGAGGTCGGCGATCGTCGCGGTGTGCGTGTCGATCGTCCCGTTGGCCTGCTCGAGCTGCTGCTTGAGGTCCGCCTCGAGCGAGTCCTTCGCGGCGTTCAGGTCGTCCAGCTGCTGCGTGAGCTCGGCTTCGCGGTCGGCCAGCGCGGCCTTGGCGGCTTCGACTTCTCCTTCCAGCTCGCCGATGCGCTCGAGGCGCTCTTGGATCTGCGACTGCAGGTCGGCTTCCTGCCGGTCCTTGCGCTCGACGGTCTCAGCCAACTCCGTCTCGAGCTGCGAGACGCGCCCGTCGCGGGTGGCGATCTTCTCGGTGAGGCTGGCCTCGAGCTCGTTCTTCTCGGCGCCGAGCGTCTCGTAGCTGCTCTTGAGCGCGGCGATCTCCCCTTCGAGCTCGCCGGCCTTCTCCGCTGCCCGGCCGCGGGTCTGCGCCAGCTCGTCTTCGAGTCGGGCGATCTCCGTGTCCGACCGCTGCGCGTGCTCCTGCGAGAGCCGCAGCTTCGACTCCAGGTCGAGCACCGTGGTGTCGCGCTCGGTCTGCGTCTTCTGGAGCGTCTCGTTGAGCGCCGCCAGCTGGCCGTCGTACTCGGCGTACCGCGTGTCGCGCGCGGCTTCCGACGCCTGGAAGTTCGTCGTCGTCTGCTCGAGCTCGCCGGTCAGCCGCTGCGCCTCGGCGGTCTTCGCGTTGAGCCCGTTGGTGAGGTCGGTCAGCTTGACCTCGAAGTCCAGGGTGGCGACCTGGTACTCCTTCTCGAGCTGCTCGTATTCGCTGCGCTGGCTCTCCAGTTCCTGCGCGCGGCGGCTCAGCTCGTCTTCCTTGGCGGACACCTCGCGGCGCAGTGAGTTGACTTCTTTTTCCTTCGCCGAGACGACCTCGATGACTTCCTTCTCGCCGATGAACTTCTGCAGGAGCAGATCTTCGACCTGCCGGCCGTGCTCCCGTTCCTTCTCGACGAGCGTGTTCTGCGCGTCGTTGAGTCGGCGGGTGATGTCGTCGAGCTGGAGCTTGACTCCTTGAATCTCGACGTCCTTCTCGTTGAGCCGGTCTTCGACGCCGAGCAGCTCACGCTCGCGGACGCTCCAGATCTCGGAGATGCGGGCGACCTGCGCTTCGCGGACCTTCAGCTCGTCGCGCAGCAGCTGGATCTTCGCTTCCGGGGTGCCGAGCTGATCGCGGCGCGGCGTGGGGCGCTTGAGCTCGCGGGACTCGGCGAGCAGCTCGGTCTTGCGATCGGCGATCGACTGGAACGCGCGGTCGAGGAACTGGCGATCCTCTTCGGTGAGCGCGCTGCGGCGCTCGCGCTTGGGTAGCCGCGGCGGCCCGGCGGCCTTGAGCGGCGGCGGGGCGCCTGGATCTGGCGGTGGGGCAGCCGCCGCTCCTCCGCCCAGCAACGCGTTGTCCAACGTCGAGTCCATGTCGTCCGCGGACGGCGCGGCCTGCGGGGCACCAGCGAAGGTCTGGCTCAAGCGGGTCAACTCCCCCATTTCGAAGGGTATGGCGAGGTAGCCGTTGGCGGCGGTGGGCCCGGCGGCGTGCTGCTGGAGGCCTTCGGTGCCGACGTCGCTGGACAGGAGGATCACCGGCAGCTTGGTGCCGAAGCGGCCCTTGCGAATGTTGCCGCACAGCACGAAGCCGTTCGTGTCCGGCAGCTCCGCGCGGATGATGATGAGGTCCGGCGTGCGTTGATCGAGCTCGCGCGTGGCCTCGGCGGCGCTGGCGGCGAGGCTCGGAACGAAGCCGGCATCCTTGAGGCCTGACGCCATGGTCAGGGCGAGATCGTTACGGCTTTCGACAATCAGGACGCGGCGTTCCATGCGGTGTGCTTGGTGCCTCGAAAGAGAGTCCGCGACATGGAGGAACGGCTGGCGCGGCGGGACGGGTGCGAAAACGTGCGGTGCAGTCTGCTACTTCGACGAAGGCCGGTAAACCGCGTTGTGCGGGGCGGGTGGAGATCAGGTGTCGCGGCCCGGCATCGTCGTGGGCGGGGTATGGCGATCGAACGTCGCGTCCTCGGGAGGCACGTAGCCGTGCACCAGCTGGCCCAACCAGAAGTGCTCCGTCGTCTCGAGCATGGGCGCGACGTCGGCGAAGGGGACGGCGTCGCCCTGCTCGACGGTGAGCGCGGAGGCCTCCGCTGCGCTGCCCCCGTCATCGAGCACTTCGTCGTCGGACAGCTCGGCGGAGTCCTCCGCACGGAACGGCGGCAGCGGCGAGGGCCTGGCGGGGCTCGCTTCGGGCGCCGCTTCTGGGCTCAGGACGGGGACCGGGCGCCCGAACGCAGCCGGGAGCGCTGGACCGGTG
>JALHOS010000016.1 GCA_022842905.1 Myxococcaceae bacterium
CTCTTCCGATCTGCGTGGGAGGACTATTGGATCACCTTCCGCGCGAGCCGGAACCTGGCGGAGGGGCAGGGGCTGGTGTTCAATCCCGGCGATCGGCTGCACACCTTCACCTCGCCGCTGGGGGTGCTGTTGCCGGCGCTGGCCTTCCTGCTGACGGGAAACGGCTCCGACCAGGCCGCGCTGTGGATTTTCCGGGTGATGAGTGCGCTGGCGCTGGGGGGCGCGGAGCCGCGGCGAGCTTGGCGACGGCGGCTTCGTCCGCGCTGAGCGCCTGGCTGAGCGAGGCGAGCTGCGCCTTCCACCCGGCGATGGACTGCTTGAGCGTCACCGACGCGCTCCGCCTCGCCTGAATGGCGGCCTGCCGTGCCTGCCGCGCGGGGACGAGGAGCTGGCCCGTGCCGATCGTCGGCGCGTGGGCCGAAGCCACCCGTTGGGCGAGGGCCGCGTCCTTCGCTCCGCTCGCCTGCGCCTGCGCGACCGCCTGGTTGAGGGCGGCGAGCCGCCGGCTCGCCTCGGTCGCTGCAACCTCGAGCCGCGTCACCTCCGTCGCAAGGGCAGCCTCTTCTTGCGACAACTCCTGCTCCGCGCGGCCCAACTGAATGTCCTGATCTTCCATGTCGGACGCGCATGCTACGCGCCGCGCCGCGCACCGTCCGCTTTTTTCCCGAGGAACGTCGCCAGCTTACAGCCCCCCACCCCGCCGAAGGACAGCGCGGAGCGGCGGATCGTCGCAGGCCAGCAGCAGGTGCCCGGTGGACTCGACGAAGGCCTTGAGATCGACCAGCGCCGCCGGGTCGTCCGCCCACAGTTCCACCAGTCGGTGCGCGCGGAGCGCCAGCGCAAGCTCGACGATCGGCAGCGGGCAGGCCTTTCCCCGCGCGTCGACGAGGACGGCTGAAACTTCCAGGCGGGCCAGGGCATGAAGGCTTCGCATTGCGCGGTCTTCTGCGCGTTTGCTATGCACGCGCGCCTTTTTCAATTCCTCTTCAAGGAGCAGCGAACACCTTTATGAAACCCTCAGTCATCGTCGCACTCTTGGTCGGCGGCATCGTCGGCTTCGCCGCCGGAAAGATGTTCACCAACAACCAGGCCGCGCCGTCGGGCGGCTCGCCGGTCGCCGCGGCGCCCTCACCTTCCCCGAAGGGCAACGCCCCGGCGCCGAGCGCGGACGCGCCGGTGAAGGTCCCGCTCGACGAGTCGCCGATCACCGGCAACGAGAACGCGCTGGTCACGATCGTCGAGTTCTCGGACTACCAGTGCCCGTTCTGCAGCCGCGCGCACAACACGATGAAGCAGGTCCAGGACAACTACGGCGACAAGGTCCGCATCGTCATGAAGCAGAACCCGCTGAGCTTCCACCCGCGGGCCAAGCCGGCCGCGCTGGCGGCGCTCGCGGCGGGCGAGCAGGGCAAGTACTGGCAGATGCACGACAAGATGTTCGCCAACCAGCAGCAGCTGGAGGACGCGAACCTCGAGCAGTACGCCAAGGACATCGGCCTGAACGTCGAGAAGTGGAAGGCCGACATGAGCAGCGGCAAGTACGACGGCCAGATCCAGAAGGAGCAGGGCCTGGCGCAGTCGATCGGCGCGACGGGCACGCCGGCCTTCTTCATCAACGGCCGGAAGATCTCCGGCGCGCAGCCGTACGACACGTTCAAGGGCGTGATCGACGCGGAGCTCGCCAAGGCGCAGGAGATGGTGAAGAGCGGCGTCGCGGCGAAGGACGTGTACGCGCGCATCATGGAGAAGGCTTCGGCCGCGCCTCCCCCGCCGCCCGCGCCGCCTGCGCCGGCCGCTCCTCCCCCGCCGTCGGTGCGGAAGATCGACGTGCCGGCCGACTCGCCGGTCAAGGGCCCCAAGACGGCCAAGGTGACGATCGTCGCCTGGTCCGACTTCCAGTGCCCGTTCTGCAGCCGCGTGGTGCCGACGCTCAAGCAGATCGAAGACACCTACGGGAAGGACGTGCGCGTGGTGTTCCGCCACCAGCCGCTGCCGTTCCACAACAACGCGAAGATCGCCGCCGAGGCGTCCATGGCCGCGAACGAGCAGGGCAAGTTCTGGCCCATGCACGACAAGCTCTTCGCCAACCAGCAGGCGCTCGATCGCGCGTCGATCGAGAAGTACGCGGGCGAGCTGGGTCTGGACCTGGGCAAGTTCAAGGCGGCGCTGGACAACGGCAAGTTCGCCAAGAAGGTCGACGAAGACTCCGCGCAGGGCATGGCGGTCGGCGCCAACGGCACCCCGACCTTCTTCATCAACGGGCGTGAGTTCGTCGGCGCGCAGCCCTTCGAAGCCTTCAAGGGGATGATCGACGAGGAGATCAAGAAGGCGGACGCGATGCTGGCCAAGGGCGTCAAGCCGGACAACCTCTACGCCGAGCTGATGAAGGAAGCGGCCAACGCCCCGGCCCCGCAGGCGGCCCCCGAGCCGGCCCCGGTGGTGGTCAAGGACATCAACCTGGAAGGCGCCCCGGCGAAGGGCCCGAAGAACGCCCCGGTCACGATCGTCGCGTTCTCGGACTTCCAGTGCCCGTTCTGCAGCCGCGTCGTCCCGACCCTCAAGGAGATCGAGAAGCAGTACGAGGGCAAGGTGAAGGTGGTCTTCAAGCACCAGCCGCTGCCGTTCCACAACAACGCCAAGCCGGCGGCCATGGCGTCGATGGCGGCCAACGAGCAGGGCAAGTTCTGGGAGTACCACGACAAGCTGTTCGCCAATCAGGGCTCGCTCGATCGCGACGCGCTCGATCGCTACGCCAGCGAGCTGGGCCTGGACATGGGCAAGTTCAAGGCGGCGCTCGATTCGAACAAGTACGACGCGTACGTCACCGCGGACAGCAACGAAGGCATGAAGATCGGCGCCAACGGGACGCCGACCTTCTTCATCAACGGCCGCCAGGTCGTCGGTGCACAGCCGATCGACGCGTTCAAGAACGTGATCGACGACGAGCTGAAGAAGAAGAAGTGAGTCGGCGGTAGGAATCCGACTGGGCCCTGCTCACGCGGGGCCGCTGTCGGGCGCACCACAAAGGCCGTCGTTCCGTCGAGGAAAGCTCGAACAGGAACGGCGGCCTTCGTGTGTCTAGAGCTTCTTGGTCATCTCGAGGTGCGGCATGCCGGCCTCCTCGAAGACGCTGCCGTGCGCCGCGTAGCCGTGGCGCTTGTAGAACTCCATGGCCGACAGCTGCGCGTGGAGCATGATCCCGTCGTAGCGGCGCTGCCGGGCTTCGGTCTCGAGCGCGTCGAGGAGCCGGCTGCCGACGCCGTGCTTGCGCTCCGACTGGAGCACCGCCATGCGGCCGATGCGGCCCCACTGGCCCGCGCTGCCGTCCGGAGGCTGCCCCAGCTCGACCAGGCGCCCGGTGCCGACGGCGTGGCCCCCGCGCATCGCCAGCACGTGGAACGCCTTGGCGTCTTCTTCGTCGCGCTCGAGCCCTTCGGGCACGCTCTGCTCTTCGATGAAGACGATCTCCCGGATCGCGAGGGCCTGAAACAGCTGGCCGTCGCCCTTCACCGGGAGCACCCTGACCTCTTCGGAGTTCGCCGCCATCGCGCGGGCCCTGATAGAGCAAAACCCAATGACTGGCCAGCAGGCAGGACAGCTGCGCACGCTCGGTGGCGCGTACTTCCTGCTCTTCCTGGCGGTCGGGGTCACGCTGCCGTTCCTGCCCGCGTTTCTCCACGGGCTGGGCCTGACGCCCACGCAGGTCGGCTGGCTGCTGGCGGTGAACCCCACCTTCACGCTCTTCGCGCCGCCGTGGTGGGGAGCGCTCGCGGATCGCTGGGGGCGCCCGGGGCTGGTGTCCGCCGTGCTGTTCGGCGGGGCTTCCGTCGGCTGGGCGCTGCTCGCGTTCGCCAGCACCGTGTGGAGCGCCGCGGCGGCGCTCGCCGTCATCGCCACGTTCTCGACGCCGCTGACCTCGGTGCTCGACTCGGTGACGCTGCGCGCGCTCGGGGGCGACGCGGCCGGCTACCCCCGCGTGCGATCGTTGGGCTCGTTGGCGTTCGTGCTCTCGAGCGTCGGCTTCGGGGTGCTCGCCACCGGCGTCGATCGCTCGGTCGCGCTCTGGCCGGCGCTCTGCCAGGCCGCGGCGGCGCTGTGGTGTGGGCTGACGCTGGCGCGAAACGAGCCGCGCGGGACCACGTCCGGGAACGTCTCCGGGACCGACTGGGGCGAGCTGCTGCGCGCGCCGGGCCTCGTCTGGCTGCTGGCGGCGACCGCGCTGCATTGGATCGCCTGCGCGCCGTACCACGGGACCTTGGCGCTGCACGTCCAGGCGCTGGGGCTCGACACCGTCCTCGTCAGCGCCGCGGTGAGCGTGGGGGTGCTGGCGGAGCTGGCGATCTTCCTGACGTGGACGAAGTGGGCCTCGCGCTTCCGCACGTCCAGCCTGCTGCTCGTGTCCTTCGGCGCGAGCGCGGTGCGCTGGGGGTTGATGGGGCTGAGCAGCCACCCGGCGGTCTTGGTCGGCAGCTCGGTGCTCCACGGGCTGACGTTCGGCGTCTTCTACGGCGCGGCGGTCGCGGAGGTCGGCGCCCGGAGCCCACCGACACGCCGCGCTTCAGCCCAGGCCCTGCTCGCCGCGGCCACCTTCGGCGTGGGCGGAATCGTGGGCTTCTCTGCGTCGGGCTGGGCGTACCAGCGGCTGGGCGGCAGCACGCTTTTCCTGGTCGCCGCGGCGCTCGAGGCCCTGCCCTTCGCGGTCGCCTTCGTAGGCCTGAGGCGCCGGCCTGCGCCGCCCGCGCACCCTGCCGTGCTCACTTGACGAGAATACAGGACATGGAGCCTCCGTCTCGCGTAGGACCTGACCTCGCCATGAGCCGCCGCGCCCTCCCCTGCATCACGGTCGCCCTCGCCCTGCTGGGGTCCTTCCCCGCCGCCGCGCAGCTCGCGGTGCCCGACGACATGGATCTCTTCGGCACCGGCAAGGTGTCGCAATTCAAAGAAGAGACCATGGACCGCCGCTTCAAGAAGTCGCGGCTGGGGAAGATGTTGGACACCGGCTCGGACGATCCGAACTGCGTGGAGCTGCTCGGCGCGCTGTTCACGTCGCTCGCCGAGATCTCGCCCATGCTCCACAAGCGCGACGACAACTTCGTGCTCGATCCCATCCTCCAGGACGCGCTGGCGAACCAGGCGTCGACGCCGATCTTCCCGGCGCTGGGGTACTTCACCGCCATGGTGCGCCGCGTGCGCATCGAGAACCGCCTGCCGGACTCGTGGTTCGAGACGGCCAAGCGCATCAACAGCACGGTGAAGATCATCGACCTGGCCAAGCTCAAGCTGATGACGGACGGCGTGTCGCTGGTCGACTCGGCGTACTTCAGCATTCCGGTCCTCAAGCAGCGGTACTTCACCGAAGTGAAGGCGTCGAACTCGGCCGTCACGACGGACGTCGCCGGAGCCTTCCGTGACAAGTACCTCGATCGCGACGTGGCCTGGGGCGGCGCGATCCTGATCGATCTGGGGTCGAACGCCCCGCAGAAGGGCAAGCAGGGCAAAGGTCGGCAGAAGCTGCGGCCGATCACCCCCGGCGACATGTCGGAGCTGATCGCGGTGCTGGAGTGGATTCCGCCGGACCCGCGCAAGACCTCGCTCGATCTGGTCGGCGCGATCAAGGAGCGCCCGCCGCCGGTGCGCATCTACGCGAAGCTCGCGCCCAAGCAGTACATCGACCTCGAGAAGATCCCCCGCGGCGGCCGGCTCATGGTCCGCGGGCGCTTCTGGGAGATGAACCAGACCGTCACCGAGGTGGAGGTGCGCGACGCCCTCCTCTTCCACGATCGCGACTTCGGGGCCGGCGTCATCCTCGCGCTGCCGGAGCACGTGCAGCAGTGCAGCGCGGCGATCAACGAGCTGACGGGGCTGGCCCCCAAGCAGCCCGGCGGCTTCGCCCACTGACTTGGGGTGGGTGCCGGTCTGCGCGCACCGCCAGAAAACTGGTTGGGTCCGTTCCGCCCGAGGCAGCGGCGCCTCACGACCCGGTGAGGGCCTGAAATTCGCTCGTAATTTCGAACGCTTGGGCCTGGCCCAGCCACTGCACTGCGCCGGGTCATGTCACGAGCCCACGCACTGACCCAGCTGCCCCCTCCGCTGCCGAAGGCCCGTCCTGCGGGCGCGTCCTTCGCGAGCACGCTCAAGCAGGTGGTGGCCCCGACGGTGGGCGCGCAGCCCAGCAAGCCGCGGCTGAGCGCGGTCGCGGTCGTGTCGAGCGCCCCCACGGCGCACGGTGCGGGAACGGTCGCGGTGGCCCGAGGTCGGGTGGACGCGGAGGCGAGCCGGCTGAGCGCGACGCGAACGGCGCACCAGGCTACGGCGCAGGGCCTCGTGCAGGCCCGCCAGACGCACGACGCCGCGGCCAACGTGCAGGTCGACGAGCGCTCGGTCGAGCTGCTGGTGGCCGAGCTCGATCGCTGCCTGGGGCCAGCCGCCGCCGAGAAGCCCAGCCAGCTGCCGTTCGCCGTCGTGACGCCGCCTCCCGCGCAGGCACCCGTCGTCGAAGCGCCGCGCGAGCCGCCGACCCCGATTCGGGCGCTCCAGGCGATCGCCCTGGTCGAGCGCATCGAGCTGTTCATGAAGGAGCAGCGACCCGCCTTGGCCCTCACCCTCAACAACGCCCTGGCGGCGACGGTGGAGCTCGAGAAGCTGGGCCCCGGCACGGTGGCGGTGACGATCAAGGGCAAGCTCGGCCCGCCCACCCCGGAAATGGTGTCGCGGCTGCGCGACGAGCTGCGCGAGCGCGGGCTCAAGCTCGGTGCGCTGTCGATCGGGTAAGGCCTCGCACCGAGACTTGAGCCGGCGTCACACCTTCAACCGAATCGCCGACGGCAGCACACGGATCGTCGCCGGCAGCTTGCCGGGTTGCTCTCCGTCGCAGTCGATCAACACTTCTTCGTCGCTGGTCGCCGTCAGCTCCTTGCAGCGGAACGTGCGCGTCCCCGGGCGCTCGACGTGGCGACCGTTGTACAGGCTGGCCGACTTGAAGACGAAGTCGCTCAGGCCGTAGCCGGACCACACGGTGACGTCGAACACGCCGTCGGACACGTCGGCCTCGGGGGTCACCTTCATCCCTCCGCCGAAGTACTTCCCGTTCCCCACGGCGAGCGTGGTGATGAAGAAGTCCTGCGCGGGGCCGCCGTCGAAGGCGACCTTGACCCGCTGATCGGAATACCGGGAGAGCGCGCGGAGCGAGGCGAGCGCGAAGGACACCTTGCCGCCCAGCGCCTTGGTGGCGCGGTTGGCTTCTTGGTCCACCACGCCGGACACGCCGAAGCTGCACACGTTGGCGAAGTAGCGCAGGCCCCGCTCACCCTTGGGGCCGGTGAACTCGAGCTGGCCGACGTCGAAGGGCCGGGTGTCCTCCGTGCGCAGCCGCAGCACGGCGCGTTCGAAGTCCGTGTCCCAGTCGAAGGTGCGCCGGAAGTCGCCGCCGGTGCCGCGCGGGAGCACGCCCAGCGCCGCAGCGGGATTCAGCGCACGGCCGTCGTCGAAGAAGCCGTTGACGACTTCGTTGATCGTCCCGTCGCCGCCCACCGCGACGACACACTGGTAGCCCGAGCGCAGCGCCGTGCGGGTGATGCGCGTGGCGTCCAGCGGCTGCTTGGTGAACTCGACGCCGTAGTCCTGCAGCGAGCGGGCGATCACCGCCGCCAGCTCTGCCCAGCGCTTGCCCGTGGCGCCGTTCGCGCTCTTGGGGTTGACGACGAAGAAGGTCTTCACGGTCGACTCTCTGGGCTCTTCGGGGGGCGGTAATCCGGAACGGGCAGCGGCGGGTCGATCGCCGGCCTGACGGCGATGCGCCCGGCCTCCGCGGCGGCGCGCGCGGCGGGCGACACGGGCTCGAGCAGCACCTGGTAGCGCGGGGCCCACTCAGCGGCGAAGGCGAGCCCGAGCAGGCCGACGCCACCGGTCAGCGCTCCGGCGACGCTGGCGGCCACCACGCGGCCCACGTTCCAGCGGTCAGCGCTGAGCTCTCCGATGAAGTCCCGGTAGCCCGGCGCCGCCACGCGCAGCCGAAGCCGCGCACCAGCCACGGCGGGCTCGGCGATCGTCACCGGCGCCGAGCCGACCAGGCGATCGTCGACAAAGACGGAGGCGCCGGGCGCGTTGACGACGACCTGCGTCGCGCTGACGCAGGCGCTCGACGCGAGCGCGACCGCCAGCACGGCCGGACAGCGCCACGGGAGCTGCGCTACATGCCCACCCCGAACCATGGGGCCGTCATCTACCTCAGTGCACGCGCCACGTACGGCGCAAAGGCGCAGGACCTTGCGCCGCGTCGTCTTGACGATCCTGGCGCTGCCGATCGGCGGCGTGCTGGGCCTGGGCTGCTTCTTCGCCGCGCCGAGGTGGTCGGGGCCCGCCACCCAACACTTCGACGGCACCCGTTTCCGAAACGAAGACGCGACCCTGCCCGCGCGCGGCTTCTCGGCCGAAGGGCTGTCGGCGGTGCTGCGCTGGCAGAAAGAGCGCACCCCCACGCCCTGGGGCCCGTACCACGACGAGCCGCCGGGCCCGCGCCCGCCTGGAGACGTGGGGCATGGGCAGCTCCGCGTCACCTTCATCAACCACGCGACGACGTTGGTGCAGCTCGACGGCGTCAACGTGCTCACCGACCCCATCTACAGCGAGCGCTGCAGCCCGGTGAGCTTCGCGGGCCCCCGGCGCGTTCGGCCTCCGGGGACGAAGTACGAAGATCTGCCTCGCATCGACGCGGTGGTGCTCTCGCACAACCACTACGATCACCTCGACGTCCCGACGCTCCAGCGGCTGCAGGGCACCTGGCCGAACGTGCGCCTCTTCGCCGGGCTGGGCAACAAGGCGTTCCTCGAGAGCCAAGGCCTGCACAACGTCACCGAGCTCGACTGGTGGGACAGTCGCGCGCTCGGACCCATCACCCTGAGCAGCGTGCCCAACCAGCACTTCTCCAACCGCGGCCTGGGGGACTCCGACGGCACCCTGTGGACGGGGTGGGTGCTCGCCGGCGCGGCGGGCTACGCGTACTTCGCGGGCGACACCGGGTACGGCGCGCACTTCACGCAGGTCCGCGAGCGCTTCGGGCCGGCCCGGCTGGCGATCCTCCCGATCGGCGCGTTCAAGCCGGAGTGGTTCATGAGCCCGGTGCACATGTCGCCCAAGCAGGCCGTCCAGGCGGCGTTGGACCTCGACGCGCGGTTGGCGGTGCCCATGCACTACGGAACGTTCTCCCTCGCGGACGACGGCGAGTTCGAACCCGTGCAAGCGCTCGAGCAGGCCCTCGAGGTGCAGCCCGCTTCGTTCGCGGTGCTGGGCTTCGGCGCCGGGCGGGACGTGCCCTAAGCACGCCGCCCCCCTCGCCAGGACGGCGCCGCGACCGTAGAAGGCGGCCATGACGAAGCGGTCGACGGGGGTGGCGCTCGCGGTGGCCTTCAGCGGACTGGCCGCCTGCGCCCCGAACAAGCCCGAGGCGATCCTCGTCGCCGTCGACGTACAGGCTGGAGCGCAGACCGAGTGCGTCGTGCTGCACTTCACGTCCGGCGAGCGCCGGGCGCAGTCCGACGGGCTCGTGCTGGACGGTGGCGCGACGGACGGCGGCGTAAAGCGGCTGACGTACCAGATCGTGCGAAAGAGCTGGCCTCAGACGTTGATCGTCGAGGCCGTCGGCTACCAGCGCGACTGCAAGACGCCCGTCAGCCCCGCCGAGCGATCGGGCCAGAAGGGCGTGGGCTTCACCGCCAACCCGGTGCCGACACCGGCGCTCGTCCTCAAGGCCGGCGAGCGCGCCTGCGCGGACGGCGTGGACGACGACGGCGACGGCTTCACCGACTGCAAGGACGAGGACTGTGATCAACAGCCCTGCGCGGAGACGGCGTGCTTCGTCCAGAAGCGCTGCGACCAGCGTACGTGCTCCGGCGGCGTCGAGCGGACCTGCACCAGCGCGCCGACCACCTGCTTCGAGCCGGTCGGAGCGTGCCGCGGCGACGGGTGCCAGTACACGCTCAAGGCGGCGTGCAGCGACGGCGACGCGTGCACGGCCAACGACCGCTGCCAACTGGACGGAGGGTGCGCCGGGACGCGCCTCGACTGCCGGCCGCTGACGACCTGCCGCCGCTTCACCGGCAGCTGCGTCGACGAGCAGCGCTGCGTGTTCATGGATCTGCCACGAGGGACACCCTGCGACGACGGCGGGGTCTGCGGCGTCGGAGGGAGCTGCCTCCAACCGTGGCCCTTCCAACCCAGCAACGTGGCCCAGTCTGCGATCGGCATGCCGCAGCCCCCGGTCGTCCTCGACTGCCGTGGGACGATCGACACCACCGCGCTCAACGACACCTGGTGCCCCGATGCGGGAGCGCAGCTGGCGGTCCTCCAGCAACCCGACGGAGGCGAGGTGGCGTTCGCGTACGTCGAAGGCCTCGACGTGCGGGGTGGCGCTCAGCTGGAGGTCCGCGGCGCCCGACCGCTGGTGCTACTCGTCGCTTCCCACGCGACGATCGCCGGGTCGTTCACCCTGCTCAACGCGCCGACGAGCTGCACGACCGGCAGCGGCCAAGCCGGCAGCACCCGCGGCGGCGTGGACCGTTCCGGCGGGGGAGGCGGCGGCTTCGGATCATCCGGCGGCCCTGGCGGTGGCACGAGCGGCCTCTCGGGCGGAAGCGGAGGAATCGTGAACGGAAACGATCGGCTGAGTCCGCTCCGTGGGGGCTGCCCGGGCGGGCTCGGTGGTGCGTCGACGGCGACGCGCGCGCTCGGAGGCGGAGCACTTCAGTTGTCGGTGGCGGGCACCCTCACCTTCGCAGGCGTCATCTCGGCGCCGGGCGAGGGCGGAGCGCGGGTCGCCAACCTTCAGGGAGGCTCCGGCGCCGGGAGCGGCGGCGCCATTCTCCTCGAGGCGACGTCCTTTACCGCGCCGGGGGGCACGCTCGCGGCGAACGGCGGCGGCGGCGGGTGCGGGGGCTACTTCGGCGGCCCCGCGCAGGTCGATGACGGGGCCTCGGGCGGCGCGTCGACCACCTCGGCCGCGGGGAGCACCTGCGGCATTCCTTTCCCCAAGCCGTTGGGCGGCCCGGGCGGCGCCGGCAGCTCGACGGGCGGCGCTGGTGACTGGAACGGCTTCGCCGGCGGCGGCGGCGGTGGTGGCGTCGGGCGCATTCGCATTCGCACCCAGCAGGGCTGCGCGGTCGGCGGCATGCAGGCGTCGCCTCGGCCTGTGTACGATCAGGTCGGCCAGCTGGGTTGTCCGGCCCCCTGAGCGCGCAACGCAGCACAGGTGTCCGCGCGAGCGCCTCGGACCGGAGGAAAACGAAGACCGGGTTGAGCGCGCCGCCATGCATCGATGCCGGTGAGCGGGACAGCTGCCGCGCTCCGGTGACGCTGCGGCGCGAAGCGTGGACGTTTGGGCGAAGGCCTCGGCCCGGCCGAAGAGCAGGTTCACCGGCAGGTGGCGACGCAAGTCGACGGCGATGCGCCTGACGCGCTGCTACTCCACCGTCACGCCGCGCGGCGCAGCGCAGGCGCCTGCGCGAGCGCCTCGGCCCGGCGGAAGACCAAGACGGGGTTGACCGGCAGGTGCTGGCGCGCGTCGATGCCGATGAGCCTGACGAGCTGCTGCTCCACCGGCGCGTCGAGCTCGATCGCCTCCTGGGTCCGACGGCCCAAATGCGAAAGAACGAGCCCAGCCTGCGCCGCCCGGCTGACCAGCACGTCCAGCGGAATGGCGACGTCGTGCGCGTGAAAGAAGCCGTCGACGAGCCCGCTGAAGGTGTGAATGTCGCGGTAGCCCTCGAAGGCCACGCTCAATCGCCGCCGTTCTTCGAACGGGAGCTGCCGCAGCACCGACCGACACGCGACGAGCAGCGCGCGGTGCGAGGAGAAGCGCTCCGGTGACACGCCCGCGGCCCGAAAGGTGGCCTGCACGTCGTAGATCGTCCGGCGGCTGGTGGGCGCGTACACCATCACCCGCAGCGCGCCGCCGGGTTTGAGCCAGCGCGCCAGGTTCTCGAGCACCGCACCCGGATCGGCGCAGTGGTGGAGCACGCCCGTGCAGACGATGGCGTCGAAGCGCTCGGCCGCGAAGAGCGTGCGGTCATTCAGATCGCCCTGCACCGGAGTGATGGAGCCCAGACCTCTCCCGAGCAATTGTTGGAGCAGGCGGTGCGGCAGCAGCGCCCAGACCACCCGCGCGAGCAGCACCCGCCAGCGCAGCCGCCTCAAGGATCGTTGAGACAGATCCACCGCCACGATCTTCCCGCGCGGGTTGGAGCGGGCGACGACGAGCGGCTCGAACGTGCCGCAGCCAGCAACGAGGACGGTGGGCGGCGCGCCCGGCGTCACCGAGTCGAAGCGCAGCTCCTCGGCCGGTGCAGGGATCGCAACGAGCGGGACATGCCCGGGGTACGGGTGCCGTTCGTACTGCGCGCGCACGGCCTGCGAAGTGAGCTGCGTCGTCCCCACGAGGCGATCGCTAACCAGCCCGCCCTGCCCTCGCCTTTTCAGCGCGTCAGGTCGCTGACGGTGCCGGCCGGCCCAACGTGAAGCGCAGCGTCTGCTCGAGCTCGGGGTGCACGAACGAGAAGCCGCCGGCCTGCAACACGCCCGGAGCGACGCGCTGGCTGGCCAGCAGCGCCCCATCTGCCAGCTCACCGAAGGTGGCCCGGAGCATGACCTTCGGCAGCGGCGCGATCGCCGGCCGCCCGAGCACCTTGCCCAGCACCTTCGCGTAGGCCTTCGACGTCAGCGGCGTGGGCGCGACGAGGTTCACCGGGCGATCGAGCTCAGGCCGCCACAGGGCCCAGTGCAGCGCGCCGATCAGATCTTCGAGGCAGATCCAGCTCTGCCACTGCTTCCCGTCACCGACCGGGCCGCCGAAGCCGGCCGAAAACGGCACCACCAACTTCTTGAGCGCGCCGCCGGCCGCCGACTGCACCAGCCCGATGCGCAGCGGGACGACACGCAGGCCCAGCGCCCGGGCCGCGACCGCCTCGGCTTCCCAGTCCATGCACAGCCCCGCCAAGAAACCTGGGCCGGTGGGCTCACGCTTCCCCATCGCGCTGTCTTCACTGAGCACCTCGTCCCCGCGATCGCCGTAGATGCCGATCGCCGAGCCCGACAGCAGCACGGTGGGCCGCGCCCTGAGCCCGCCCAGCACGCGCACGAGCTGCCGGGTGAAGTCGACACGGCTGCTGACGAGCAGGGCCTTGCGCTTGGTGGTCCAGCGCTCGTCGGCGACGCCCGCACCGGCCAGGTGAATCACTGCGTCGGCGCCCTCGAAGTCGGCCGGATCGAGCGTGTTGTCCGGCCCACGCTTCGCCTTGCGAACGGTGTGACCGCCGGTCTGGAGGAACGGGATCAGCGCCGAGGCGACGAGCCCGCTGCCGCCGGTGACGGTGATCGTCAGGCGCTTGCGATCGAGGAACGGCGCGTGCCGCGCCAGATCGAGCCCGAGGACCTCGTGGCGGTAGCTGAACGTGTGATCGAGCCGGCTGGCGGCGTAGCGCGCGCCGACCATGCGCCCGAGCGCTCCGAGCGGCAGCTCGTAGTCGATCTCGTCTTCCAGAAAAGACCGACCCGCGCCCGCGTCACCGAAGCGGTGGGTGTGCTTCCACGACGCGAACGGCCCGCCCTGCTGCTCGTCGACGAACAGGTGGCCGTCCTCGAAGGCGGTGTGCACGGCCTTCCAGCGCTGCGGCACCGGCCCGACGGACAGCTTGAGCTGCGTGCTGGCGCCGACCTCCAGGCCGCCGGTGCGAGCTTCGATCTCCACGTCGTCCCACGGCGGGCTCAGCCGTTCGAACGCACCCGGCCGCGCGTGCCAGGCGAACAGCTCCTGGCGCGAGACGGGGAACTCGCTGCGGCGAAGGACCTTGGGCACCGGCGGCTCACTTCGCCGGCGGAACCGACTTCACGTACAGATCGCGCAGCTGCTTCTCGTCGACCTCACCCGGCGCGCCGGTCATCAGGTCGGTGCCCTTCTGCGTCTTGGGGAACGGGATCACGTCGCGCAGCGACTCGGTCTGGGTGATGAGGAACGCCAGCCGGTCCATGCCCAGCGCGATGCCGCCGTGCGGAGGCGCGCCGTACTTGAGCGCGTCGAGCAGGAAGCCGAACTTGCTCCGCGCGTCCTCGTCGCTGATGCCCATGGCCTTGAAGACCTTCGACTGCACTTCGGGATCGTGGAGACGGATCGACCCGCCGCCGATCTCGAAGCCGTTGAGCACCACGTCGTAGCGGTAGCAGTACACCTTGGCCGGGTCGAAGGACTCGGGCTCGAGGTACTTCAGGCACTCGTCCATGGGCCGGGTGAACGCGTGGTGCGCCGCGGCCCAGGTCTTCGCGTCTTCGTCGTATTCGAACAGCGGCGGGTTGACGACCCACAGGAAGTTCCACTGCCCGTCCTTGGTGCCGAACTCGGGGATGAGGCCGAGCTTCTTGGCCAAGTGCACGCGCAGGTTGGCCATGATCGTGTGCACCTGCGACGGCTTGCCGAACTGGAAGAGCAGCAGGTCGCCGTTCTTCGCGCCGGTGGCCTCGAGGATCGCCGCCTTGAGCTCGGGCTTGGCGTTCTTGAACAGCGGCGCCTGGGTCCAGTCACCGTTGTCGGCGAGCTTCGCGCGGGCGAGCCCTCCGGCGCCCATGCCCTTGACGTACTCCTCGAGCTTGTCGATCTCGGACCGGGACAGCGCGTGCTTGGCAGGCACCACCAGCGCCTTCACCAGGCCCTTCTGCTGCACCGAGTCCCACATGGGCCCGACGCCGCCGTCCGAGCCGAACTTGGCGATCACGTCGTTGAGCTGCGTGTGCTCGAGCGCGAAGCGCAGGTCCGGCTTGTCGTTGCCGTAGCGGGCCATGGACTCGTCGAAGTCCATGCGGCGGAACGGCGTGGGCAGGTCGATGCCGTGCACTTCCTTCCACAGCTTCTTCAGCAGGCCTTCGATTACCGCGAAGATGTCGTCCTGCGCGACGAAGGACATCTCCACGTCGATCTGGGTGAACTCGGGCTGGCGATCGAGCCGCAGATCTTCGTCCCGGAAGCACTTGACGATCTGAAAGTACTTGTCGAACCCCGCGACCATGAAGAGCTGCTTGTAGAGCTGCGGTGACTCGGCCAGCGCGTAGAAGTTCCCCGGGTTGAGCCGGCTGGGCACCAGGAAGTTCCGCGCGCCGCCGGGCGTGTAGCGGCCCATGAACGGCGTCTCGAGCTCGAGGAAGCCGTTGTCGACGAAGTACTGCCGCGTGGCGGCGTTGAGCTTCGAGCGCGTCATGATCGTACGCTGGAGCGTGGGCCGGCGCAGATCGAGGTAGCGGTGCGCCAGCCGAATCTCCTCGTTCGCGCTGGTGTGCTCGGAGATTTCGAACGGCGGCGTCTGCGCCTTGTTGAACACGGTGGCCTCGAGCACGACGACCTCGATCTCCCCCGTGGCCAGGTTCGGGTTGGTCGCGGGGACCTCCTTGTTCTCCTTCTTCGACCACTGCATGCCGCGGCTGCGCACCGTGCCGCGAATGCCGATGACCCACTCGCTGCGGAAGCGCTCGGCCAGCGTATGCGCCTCGGCGGCGAGCTCGGGCCCGAAGACGATCTGCGTCAGCCCGTCGCGATCGCGCAGGTCGATGAAGATGAGGCCGCCGTGATCGCGCCGGTTCTGCACCCAGCCGAACAGCACGACTTCCTTGCCGATGTCCGAGGCCCGCAGGGCCCCACAGGAATGGGTTCGCTTCGTCTTGGAGATGAACTCGGTCGCCATAGGCCCCGGCACATACAGGAGCCCACGCAGCGCGTCAGCCGTCACGTACACCCGGCGCTGTAGTAGAAAGCCCGCGTGCGTCTTCGTCGCGTGGCGTGGCTGGCAGCGTGGTCGGTGGTGAACGTCGTGGTGAGCGTCGAGGTGTCCGCCTGCGGGCCGGCGCCCAAGCCGCCGGTGCAGGTGATGGTGCTGGGGCTGTCCGGCACGAGCATGGAGACGCGGCAGGTCGAGCTCACGTCGATCGCCAACCTCACCAACCTGCGGGGCGGCGTGCTGTCCATGACGGGCGCGAACCGGGTGACGATCGACCCGAACGATCCGCTCCAGTCCCAGGGCATCGACAACATGACGGACACCCAGCGCTTCGAGGTGCTGGTCAAGGACAAGGGCGTCGAGCCGCGGGGCCACTTCATCGACCGCGGCGGCGTCTACTGGCCAGGGGACTTCCACACCTGGAACATGGTGACGACGTACTTCAACTTCGAGACCGCCTACGGGTACTTCGCGGACCTCTACGGGGAGCAGGACCCGCTGCTCAAGGACATCCGCGGGCTCAGGCTCATGTACTTCCCGGAGTTCCGGCTGCTCAGCGCCGATCCGCTGACGGACAACGCGCTCTACTACTCCCCGCTGCAGGCGTTCATGATCCTGCCGTTCAAGACGCAGCAGCGGATCCCCTTCGCGATGAACATGGGGATCATCGGCCACGAGTTCTCCCACCGCGTCTTCAACAGCCGCGTCTACGGCGGCGTCGGCATTCCCGAGGTGTGGAAGGCGGGGAACCTCGCGTCGCTCAACAACCGCTGGACGGGCCTGCCGATCAACCTGCTGCGCGCGTTCGACGAAGGCCTGGCCGACTACCACGGCTACGCGGTCACCTGCCGCGATCCGATCGGCGGCTGCCGGCCGAACTTCCTCAACCTGTCGCTGGAAGATCAGCAGTACGCCAGCCAGCGCGACGTGGGCCGCACGAACGCCTGCCTGACCTCCACGCTCAAGTCCGCGCTCGAGAGCACGCCGCCCGATGAATGGGTCCGGTCCACCGCCATGTACGTCTACGGCAACATCTGGGCGACGGCGCTGCTGCAGGGAGGCCTCGCCGCCGGCCAGGAAGGCGCCATGCGCCAGGGGCTGATGAAGGCCATGAACAACGGATCCAAGCCGTACAACGACATCGCGCGGCTCGTGAGCCAGAACGCGAGCAGCGGCCAGAACTTCACCGTCGAAGCGCTGGCGAACACGATCGTCGAGAACATCTCCGACACGCCGCCCAACCAGAGCGAACTCAAGCGGCAGCTGTGCAACCAGCTCATCACGCGGCTGGCGATCGACTGCAACAACGGCGGCATGGGGCCCTGCCGGCCCGGCGTCGAGTTCATGAAGGCCTGCCCTTCGACCTCGGCTCGCCAGAACTTCTGCAAGTACCCGCCCGAATGAAGACTCCACGCCTCTGGCAGTGTGCGGCGCTCACGGCGCTCCTGGCCCTGCCGTCCTTCGCTCAGGAGGACGACGCGCCGATTCCGTACGACGAGGTGCAGGAAGAAGACGTGCCGCGCCCCGTGAAGAAGAAGAAGAAGCGCGCGCGCACGCGCACCGAGGAGGACGTGCGCAGCGACGACGAGCGGCTGCGCGAAGAAGACCAGCGCGAGAAGACGATCGAAGAAGAGCAGCTCAGCCGCAACGACGATCCAAACCTGGGCCTGGGCTTCGAAGGGGCGCTCGCGGTGATGTTGCTCGAGGCGTCCCAGGGCGGCGTCGACCCCCGCTTCCTCACCGGGGCCCGCGTCGTCTGGGAGTTCGGGCGGATCATCGACGACCAGGTGCTCCGGGAGATGTTCTTCGTCGACTTCGGTTGGCTGTGGAGCGCGTCGAAGGACGGGACGACGCAGATCTCCGTGACCTCGAGCCACCACTACTTCACCGTGGCGCCGGCGGTCGGGTACGCGTTCGAGCGGCTGCCGATCCTCGCGTACGCGCAGCTCGGCGCGGGCGTGAACTTCACGCAGGAGACGGTGCTCATCGCCAACGGCGAGGACATGATCCGCACGCCGATCAGCACCGTGAAACCGCTGATTCAGTATGGGATCGGGCTCCGGTTTCGCCCCGCGCTCACCGAGAACGAAGCCGTGCGGCTGGCGTTTCGGTTCGAGATCACCCGCTTCGTGCGCGGCTACATGCACGACATGTTGATCGGCGGCAGCGTCGGCCTCACGTTCTGAGCGGGCGAGAAGAGTCCCTTCCCGTCAGCCAGCGACGAGGCGGCGGTTGACGCCATGAGACTGACACCTTATTGGGCCGGTCGCTGTCGTTCTCTTTGGAAGGAACCCAACGCATGCACGCACGGATCGTGGCCGCGGCCATCACCTGTCTCGTCGCCTTCGGCTGCCCCATGCAGACCAAGCCGCCGCCGGAGAGCCCGGCGATCAAGAGCTTCACCGCCAGCGCCAGCCGCATCGTCAGCGGGCAGACGGTGACGTTGGAGTTCGCGACCGAGCGCACCACGAGCGTGACGTTGATCGACCAGACCGGCCAGGAGATCACCGCGACGTTCGACTCCGCGGCGCAGACCGGCCGCGCGACCGCCATGCCTCGGCAGTCCGGCTTCTTCGTGCTGCGGGCGATCGGGGACGGCGGCGGCAGCGCGGCGTTCGTGCAGGTCGCGGTGGACGAAGATCTGAAGACCGTGTTCCTCGCGGCGGTGCCCAACGAGGTGAAGCCGGGTGAGCCGTTCAACCTGGTGTGGTCGGCCTTCGGCGGGAAGAACGTGAAGGTCTCGGAAGGCAACACCGAGCTGTCGACGATGGTGTCCGGCACGCTCACGCTGACCCGCGAGAGCAGCACGACGTTCACGCTGAGCGCTTCTGCCTTGGCGGGCGCGCGCACGGCGACGGCGGCGGTGACGGTGCAGCCGGTGATCTCGAGCTTCACGGTGGACCCGGCGGTGGCGCGTGAAGGAGGGACCATGAACCTTGCCTGGCGCACCCGTGGCGCGGACAGCGTGCGGCTGCGCGAAGAGACGTACGGCGAGCTCTACGCCGGCGCGGCGGAGCCTGATGGCGGCGGGTTCACGTTCACGGTGCCTGGGAGCGACGCGGGCATGACGATCCCCATGGACGGTGGCACCGACGGCGGCGCGGTCGACGCCGGCGCGGCGAGCACGAACAAGCCGCTGCGCTTCATTCTGGAGGCGACCACCACGGCCCCCGCGCAGATGACGACCGCCGCGGTCAACGCGCGGGTCGGCACCGGCCCCAGCATCACCAGCTTCACGGCGCCCTCCGCGATCACCGCGATGAAGGCGTTCAGCGTGGCCTGGGCGACGGCGAACGCGGTGCGCATCGAGCTGTGGGTGAACGGGCTGCCCGTGCTCCGCCCGAACGCGGGCGCGAACCTGAGCGGCGCCTACGCCGTCGCCAGCATCAGCGCCGACACGCGGTACACGCTGCGCGCCTACGACGGCTCCGGCTTCTACGCCGAGCGCACGCTGACGACGGCGCTGGTGGCGCCACCGGCGATCGGCTCCTTCACCATGCCCATGACGGTCGGTTCGCCCGCGACGGCGGCCATGGCCTCCTGGACCACCACGAACGCCAGCCGCGTGGTGCTGCACGTCAAGGACGGGCCCAACGTGTACACGACGGACGTCCGCGCCACGGTGGCCATGGGGACGGCGCCGGTGCTGGTGCCCGCGCCGATGACCTTCGTGCTCGACGCGTACAACGCCGCCGGGGACAAGGCTTCGGCCGAGCGCACGGTGGACGTGACCGCGCCGGTCAGCATCACCGTGACGCCGAACCCGACGGTGGCCCCGAGCGTGGTCGAGCTGAGCTGGAACGTCGGGTCACTCAGCGCGTCGGCGCTCCTCGGCCTGCCGCCCCTGAGCTCGGACACGATCACGCCGGTGACCGCCTCGACCAACTGGAACGAGCTCGTCGGCGCCCCGCTTTCGCGCCCGCTGACCTTCACGAGCGTGAATGACGCGGTCGCCGAGCTCGCGCTGCCCGACGCCTTCGTCTTCCCGTACCTCGGGCGCATGGTGAACCGCGTGTGGGTGTCGACCAACGGCTTCGTCGCGTTCTCGTCGGCCACGTCGCTGGCGACGAACGCGGACCTGACGTCGACCACCGCGACCACGCCGCCGCTCGTGGCGCCGTTCTGGGACGATCTGACCTTGGGCACCGAGGGTCGCGTGCTCTGGGCGCTCGAAGGCTCGAGCTTCCCGCGCAAGCTGACGGTGCAGTGGCAGAAGGCGGCGGTCAGCGGCCAGACCGGCAGCGAGCTGACCTTCCAGGTGCAGCTGTTCGAGAGCGGCCAGTTCTCGTTCCTCTACAAGGACCTCAAGGGCCCGCGCGCGGACGGCAGCTTCGCGTCCGTGGGCTTCACCGGCGGCCAGAACGTGGGCGGCCGGGCGCACCGGTACAACACGACGACGGCCGGGGCGTTCACCGAAGGTGACGAGCTGGAGTGGTTCAAGGCGGACACCAGCCGCGCCATGGGCTCGCTCACGCCGCGCGTCACCGCGACGACGCCGCTGGGCTTCTTCGCGCAGACGTCGGCGGGCTACGTGCCGGTGTTCGCCGTCGCGCGGGCGTTCGCGCCGGGCTCGGTGATCATCAGCGAGGTCATGCCGGTCCCCGCGGCGGGCGTCGCGTCAGGCAAGTGGGTCGAGCTGCTGAACCCGGGCAGCGAGCCGATCGAGATCGGCGGGCTGACGCTGTCGAGCACGTCGGATCCGATGACGAGCTTCGCGTTCCCCGCGTCGACGACGATCATGCCGCGCGGCTTCCTGCTGAGCGGGCAGAGCACGGACATGGCGGTCAACGGCGGCGCGCCGGTGACGGTGTCCTGGGGCGCGATCGACCTGCCCATGCAGGATCGCGACGGCGTGGAGCTGCGGGTTCCGGGCACGCAGCCTGACGGCGGCGCGCTGCAGCCGGTGTCTCGGCTGGTGTGGGGCGCGGCGACGGTTGACGGCGGCATGCCTGGCGCCGGGGCGACCCCGGGCATGTCCGTGCAGGCGCCGGATCGCACGCTGCCGCCCACGACCTGTTCGCGCATGATGATGTTCGGCGGGTCGGGTCAGACTGGAACGCCTGGCGCCGCGAACGAGAGCTGCTTCGACTACGCCCTGACGGCGATCCCGGTGGACTTCGAGGACCTGTCCGGCGCGCCGCCCGTCACCTTCACGGCCACGGGCTTTGACGCGGAGGACGAGGGCATCGCCACGCTCCCACTGTCCCCCTTCCGCTACTTCGGCATGACGTTCTCGAGCGTCGGCATCTCGACCAACGGCTTCATCACGTTCAACGCGATCACGACGGCGGGGCTGTCGAACAAGTCGTCGCCGAGCAGTTCGGAGCCGAGGGGAACGCTCGCGGTGTTCTGGGACGACCTCGACACCCTCAACGGCAGCGTCTTCATCGCCCGCCGCGGCAACCGCACGGTCATTCAGTGGAGCCACGCCAACCCGTACTTGTCGCCCTCGTCGGACATCAACTTCGAGATCAAGCTCTTCGACGACGGCACGGTCGAGTACCACTACGGAGAGATGATCGGCACGGGCACCGACGTCCGCGGCAACAGCGCGACGGTCTGGCTCGAGAACCCTGCCGGAACGACCGCTCTCCCGATCAGCATCAACCAGCCCCTGATCGCCCCCCAGACGGCGTACCGCTTCACGCCTCGCAACTGAGCGCCCTCGAGGAACTACGTCCATGCACCGACACTTCTCTGTACTGCTGATTGTCCTCGGCACCGGCGTCCTGTTCGCCTGCCCCACCCCGCCCGCGGCCCCAAAGCTGCCGACGGTAGGTTCCTTCACCGCCAGCCCCGACACGGTCGCCAAGGGCGGCCAGGTGACCCTCGCGTGGTCCGTCACCGACTCGACGACGGTCACGATCGTCAACGCGGCGTCCATGGAGGCCGTGCCCGGCGTCGACGGAAAGGCCGATGGCCAGGCCACCGTCACCATCAACGACCCGAGCGTCTTCCTGCTGACGGCGACGAACTCCGCGCAGCAGAAGGTCACCGCGACGGCCGCGGTCAGCGTGCAGGGCACGCCGGCCAGCATCACGTTCACGGCGGTGCCGGCCGAGGTCGGCCCGACCGAACCGGCCACGCTCGTGTGGTCCGCGCAGGGCGCGAAGAGCGTCAGCATCGTCCCCATGGGCGGCGCTGCGCTGAACCTGGGCATGCAGGTCGAAGCGGGCAGCGTGCAGGTGAACCCCACGGGCGTGGAGACCGTCTACACGCTGACCGCCGACGGGGCGACGCGCACCGCGACGGTGAAGCGACGCCCGGCGATCGGCATGTTTGAGCTCAGCCGCAGCAGCGGCACCACGGGCGACATGGTGACCGTGTCGTGGCAGACGACGAACGCCACGTCGGTGACGCTCACGGCGACGGGCCGCGCGATGCCGCTGACCACGGTCAGCGCTGGCGCGATGGTGGCGATGGGGACCTACGCGGACACGCTCGTGGCCGCCCCGGCCGGCAGCGTAATCACCTACCAGCTCGAGGCCCGTGGACCCGGCGGCGCGAGCACGCAGACGGCGCAGCTGGTCTTCGGCGACGGCCCGCGCATCGTCAGCTTCAGCGCCCCGCTCTTCGCGACCCCGGACAGCGGCGTGGCCCTGCGCTGGAGCGCCATCAACGCCGACGTCGCTGAGTTGGGCACCGACGGAGGGCCGCGGCTCTTCACGTCGACCACGCTCGCGGAGGTCACCGACGGTGGCCTGCGCCTGGCGACGCCGTCCGCGCCGACCGAGTACGTGTTGACCGCGCGGAACACGATCACCGGGCAGGTCGTGCGTGAAGCGCGGATCGTGACGCCGATCGGCGCGGTCGCGACGCCCACGTTCACCGCGAACCCGATGACCGCGGTGATGCCAGGCACGCCGGTCACGCTGACCTGGAGCGCACCCAACGCGCGCCGGGCCCGCGTGCTCGAGAACGGCGAGCTCACCGTCGGGTACGTCGAAGGCGTCGCCGCCGAGATGGGCACCGCCACCGTCTACCCGAATCAGGCCACGACGACGTACACGCTGCGTGTCGACAACACGGTCGACGCGCCGGTCGTCGCCACCCTCTCCGCGTCGGCCGTGCCGGCGCTGCAGCTCGGCGCGGTCGACGGCGGGCCAATCTTCGACACCGCCACCAACGTGGACCTCGGCTGGAGTCTGGGCGCGCCCAACGCGCAGCTCGTGGGCTACCCCCACGCCGACATCGTGGCGGGCGGCGCGTTCGACGACATCGCCATGACGGGGACGCCGGTCGTCTTCCCGTCGACCAACGACGCCGTTCAGTACGTGGACCTGCGTGGGTTCGAGACCTTCCTGTACGGCGCGCGTATGCCTGAGCGGATCGGCGTGTCGACGAACGGGTGGCTCAAGTTCACCACCGGCACGATCTCCGCCACGGCCACGCCCGCGACGGGGTTCCCCGGAGGCGCCAGCAGCACGTACGACAACGTCATCGCCCCGTTCTGGGCGGATCTGGACTTGGGCGGAACGGGTCAGGTGCTCTGGCAGATCAAGGGCGCCGCGCCGAAGCGGACGCTGATCGTCCAGTTCCAAGGCGTGAAAGTCGCCTCGCAGATGACGTCAACGCTGACGTTCCAGGTGCAGGTGAGCCAAGCGGGCCAGGTTCGGGTGGCCTACGGGACGATGACGTTCACGCCGCCCACGACGGCGCCGGTCTTCGGTCTGCAAGGCACTGCAGGGCTCGGCCTGGCAATGACCTACGGTGGCTCCAACACAGCGGTCACCTTCTTCGGGCCCAAGCCTTCGCCGCTGAGCGTCACCGCCGCGTCGGCGCTGCCGCAGCGAGGCTTCCTCGAGGTGGGCATGGGCCTGATGCGGGTGTCGACCATCACGCCCATTCGCGCGGCGGATCTGCGGATCAGCGAGGTCATGTACAACCCGGCCCCGGCGCTCACGGCGGGCCAGTGGTTCGAGGTGTTCAACGCGTCGGCCAGCCCGTTCGACGTCAGCGGTTGGACGATCGACTTCGGTGGCAGCACGCACACGATCGCGCCCGGAACAGTGCTGGCGCCCAGCGCCTTCCACGTCTTCGGCCAGGCGGACGCGGGCCCGGACAACGACGACGTCGTGACGCACTACGTGTACGGCGGCGGCTTCTCCATGCCGACGACTGCGGGCACCATCACGCTGACGGGACCTGGAATCGCGGCCCGAGCGCGCTGGGGGGCGACGGACGCGGGCGCGGACGCCGGCGGCACGGTACTCGTGGGCAGCGCTGATGCGGGCGTCGCTGGGTTGTTCGACCCGACCCCGTACATTCTCGCGTCCGATCCGAGCGGGACGCAGCCCGGCGGGCGGGCGTGCTTTGCGCGGCGGCCCTTCGGTACGCAGGCGCCACAGCAGCTCGGCAGCCCGGGGACTTCGGAGTCGTGCTTCGGCGTGCTCATGACGGCGATCCCGTCGCGGTTCACCGACATCTCGGGGACGGGCACGAAGGTGACCTTCACCAGCCAGGACGACGACTACGCGACGGTCATGGCGACGGGGGCGCCGATCAACCTCGGCGGCGATGGAGGCGTCACGTCGTTCGGCGTGTCGACCAACGGCTTCCTGGCGCCGACGGTGACCTCGTCGGGCAGCTTCAACGAGACCAGGCCCAACAGCAGCTCTCCGAACGGGGGCCTCGCAGTGTACTGGGACGACCTCGTGATCCCCACGTCTGGCGCGGCGGGCGTCTACACGAAGCGCTTCGCCGCCGGCGAGGATCCACAGTCCCCGGGGGCGCACTGGGTGATCCAGTGGACCAACATGCTCCAGTACTCCTTCGGCGCGAGCAACGGCGACCTCACGTTCCAGGCGAAGGTCTTCGACGACGGCACCATCGAGTACCACTACGGGACGATGAGCTGGGCCACGACGGGCGTCAACGGCAGCGCCGCGACCGTCTGGCTCGAGAATGCGACCGGCACCTTCGCCGTCGCGCCCAACGTCAACCAGGGACGGGTCGTCGGGAACAGCGCGTACCGGTTCACCCGGCAATAGTGCTGGGCGTCGGGGGCTTCAGGGCGACGCGCGCAGCGTCTTCACCTTGAGCCCCACCCGCCGCACGCCGCGGAACTCGTCCACACCCACCTGACAGGCCAGATCCACCGGCCCGTCCACCAGCGCGGCGTCCTCGGCCAACCGAAAGCCGATGACGTCGAGCGCTGGCGCGGCGTCGAGCGTCAGCTTGAGGTGCCCCGGTTCCCCGGGCGACTTGTTGTCCAGCACCCGGGCCGACGCGCGCAGCCCTTTGAGCCCCAGCACCGGCGTCGGGTTGCCCATGCCGAACGGCTGCAGCTTCTCGAGCGCGTTGACGGACGCCTCGGTGAGCTCCAGGGGGCTGGCCACGGCGTCGATCCGACAGCGGGCGCGGAGCTGCTCCGGGGTCAGCCGCTGCGCGCAGACCTCTTCGAACGCCGCGCGCAGCGCCTCGATGCGCCCAGGCTCCACCGACAGCCCGGCGGCCGCCTTGTGCCCGCCGAACTTGGCCATGTGCTCGCTGCAGGACTTGAGCGCGTCGTACAGGTGAAACCCTTCGACGCTGCGGGCTGAACCACGGCCCATGCCTTCGTAGATGCCGACGAGCACCGTGGGCCGGTGGAAGCGCTCCACCACCCGCGAGGCGACAATGCCGACGACGCCGGGGTGCCAGCCGTCCTTCGCCAACACGAGCCCCTTCGCGCCGCGCAGCACCAGCTCCGTCGCCTGCTCCACCGCGCCGTCCAGCATGGCGCGCTCGATCTGCTGCCGCTCCGCGTTCGCCGCGTCGAGGGCCCGCGCCAGCGGCAGCGCCGCCTCGAACGTCTTCGACAGCAGCAGCCGCAACCCCACCGACGCGTCGTCGAGCCGGCCCGCGGCGTTGATGCGGGGCCCCAACCGAAAGCCGACATGCGACGCGGTGATCCGCTCGACGCTGAGGGCCGCGACGTCCTTGAGCGCGCGCACGCCCGGCCGCCGCCCGTCGGTCAACATGTCCAGCCCGTGCCTCACGAAGATCCGGTTGACCTGCGTGAGCGGCACGACGTCGGCCACCGTGGCCAGCGCCACCAGATCCAAGTGCTGCTTCAAATTCGGCTCGGCCTTGCCGGCGAAGTGGCCCTGCTCCCGCAGCACCTTGCGCAGGCCCATGACCAGGTTGAAGCAGACGCCGGCGGCGCACAGCCACTTGGTCGGGTAGCCGCACCCGGGCTGGAGCGGGTTCAGCACGGCCAGCGCCGGCGGCATGGTCTCCGGCACGGCGTGGTGATCGACGACGATGACTTGAAGCCCCAGCGCGTTGGCGCGGCTGACCTCGGCGTGGCTGGTGATGCCGCAGTCGAGGGTCACCAGGAGCTTCGCGCCGCCCTCGGCGATCTTCTCGATCGCCTTCACGTTGAGGCCGTACCCTTCGCCCAGCCGGTGCGGAATGTACGTGTCCACCTGAAGGCCGACCTCGGCGAGGAAGGACGTGAGCAGCGCGGTCGAAGACACGCCGTCGACGTCGTAGTCACCGTAGAGGGTGACGCGTTCCTGCTTGAGGACCGCCTGCGCGAGGCGATCGACCGCGGCCTGGAGGCCCTTCATGGTGAACGGGTCCGGCAGCTGCGCGAGGCCGTCGTTGAGGAAGTCGTGCACCGCCTTGGGCGTGTCGTGCCCGCGCTGGATCAGCACCCGCGCCGCGAGGGGATCGACGCCGACCTCCTTGGCGATCACCGCTTCGGCCCGCGCCCGCGCCTCGTCCTGCTGAGGCCAGAGCCACACCGTGCCTTCGTCCGAGCCGCTCATGCTGCGGTCCTGTTACCACGCTGGGGCTGACAGCAGGCCAGCGCCGCGAAGACGGCGTCAGGACCCACGCCGTCGGTTCCTGTTCCGTCGCGCTGGCGTGGCTGCCGCGTCCTCACCGATAGTCCGGCCCATGTGGCGCATCTGCTCCGTGGCACTGCTGGTCCTGTCCTGTGGCCCCAAGTCGATCGGCGAAGAGTGCACGGTGGCCGCGAAGGACTGCGCCAGCCCGACCAGCTGCATCGCCTCGGGGAGCCGCGACCTCCGCGACGGAGGGCTGACGTGCGACGCCAGCCGCCTGCTCTGTTCGATCCCCTGCGCGCAAGACGCCGACTGCGCCTCGCTCGGCGCCGGCCACATCTGCGTCAAGGACTGCGCCGCGGGGTCCTGCCTCAAGGGCACGCGCCGCTAGCTCGCCCAGCGCGCCTCACACCGCCTGCACGTCGTCCGCGTAGACCTTCTGGCTCTTCCCGGCGACCTGAAGCACCTGCGTCATCGCCGACAGGTGCTTGAGCATGCGACTGACGAGCTGCTGCTTGGCCGGATCCACCAGCGCCCCGAACACGTCTTCCATGATCACCGGCAGCTGCTGCTGCGCGCTCCACTTCTCGACGATCGTCAGGCGCATCGACAAGTAGAGGAGATCGAGGTCCTTCCCCGGCAGCTCCCCCGCGGCGATCGTCCGGCCCGGCGCGGCCACGGTCGCGGCGCCCGACTTGCCAATGTCCACGTCGTGGTACCGACGATCGGTGAACGCGGTGAAGTACTGGAGCGAACGCTCCCGCAGCACGCTCCACAGCGACACGGGATCGGCAGCGAACAGGTCCCCTGCGAGGCCCAAGAGCGCCGGCGCAGGGTCTTCGAACTGCTCGGCGGACTCGACGGGCACCGCGGTGAACGGCACCGTGGGCTGCGCCGCGGACACGGCTTCCGGCTTCTTCTCGGCCTCAGCCACCGCTTCCTTGAGCTCCTCGAGCTCGGCCTGGATCTCCCGCGCGTCGCGCAGGTACCCACCGCCGCCCATCTGCGTGAGGCGCTCGTGCAGCTCTTCGTACTCGGCCTTGAAGTGCTCGAGCTCGCCCGCCAGTCCAGCGGTCGCGGGATCGGCTTCGAGCTGCGCCAGCTCCGCCTCGAGCTGCTGCACCGCGGGCACCATCGTCTCGCGGCGCGCGAGGATCTCCGCGAACTCGTCGCCCGTCGTCGCGCCCACCTTCTCCATGGCGCCTTCCACCACGCTGACGAGCGCGGTCAGCTCGTCCTTGAGCTTCTTCTCCCGACCTTCGAACACGTCGGACTTGGCGCCTTCGCGGCTGGCGTACTGGAGCTCTTCGATGAACCTCAGCGCGAGCAGCGCCGCGAACGAGAACGCCGGGATCGCCAGCACCGCCACGTAGTGAATGAGCCCCGTGGTCACCGCCCCGGCGATCAGCAACACCAGCCCCAGCGCCAGCGCCCCCACGAACCGCAGGTCCTTGTGGAGCGGCTGCACGATGATCTGATCGGCCACCCCGGCCTGCTCACGTTCGTCGGCCAGCTTGCGCAGCGCCTGGTCGATCTTCTTCTTGTCCGCGTTGAAGGCCCGCACCCGCTGGACGATGTCGTCCGGCAGCCCGAGCGTCTGCGGTGACGGCGCGGTGGCCAGCTGCTGCCTCGCTTCAGCCACCTTCGCCTTGAGATCGTCGTACGCCTTGAGCGCCGTCTCGACCTTGTAGACCTCGGACTGGGCGCCATCGACCCGGAACTGGTACTCGGCCAGCTCCTTCACCGTGGCGACTTCCTTCTCGAGCACCGCCACGCGGGCCTTGGCTTCGACCAGCTCTTCGGCCGACAGCTGCGGCACCACCTTATGCCCGAAGCTCGACGGGCTCGACCGGACTCCCGACGCGCTCGACTTGCCCTTGCGGTGTTTGGACGGCAGCTGCGAGACGGTGAAGGTGTACAGGTCCGCGTAGGTGTCGCGGGGCAACAGGCCGACGGTGCCACGGAGCACCTGCGCCATCTCCGCGCTCTCCGTGGAGACGACCTCGTACTTGTTCGTCTGCGCGTTCATGCGGTGCAGCGCGCCGGCGCCACCCAGCTCACGCACCAGCCGCCACACCTGCGCATCGTCCCCTTCGAAGGACAGCCCCGCACGGCCGAGCTTGGCGCCGGGCGCGAGGAACGACGACTCGGCGCCACGCCCGTCGGGGTAGGCCAGGGACAGGTACAGGCCGATCAACGGCGGCGGCAGATCCGCCGGCCCCTGGAGGCCCTGCAGGCTCGGCAAGAAGGCGAAGCGCGCCGAAGGTGAGAACCCGCGAACGCCCTGCACCGCCAGCTCGAGCAAACGCATCGCGCGCGGCAGCTTACTTCTGCTGCTCGGCGGCGCCAGCGCTCTCGTTGGCGTCCTGCAGATCGAGCCGGGCCGCCTTGCCGCGCAGGCTGCGCAGGTAGAAGAGGCGCGCGCGGCGCACGTCGCCGCGGTTGACGACTTCGATGCTCTCGTAGCGAGGCGAGTGCGTGGGGAAGATGCGCTCGACGCCGACGCCGAAGGACATCTTGCGGACCGTGAAGTTCGCGTCCGTGCCGCCGCGCGTCTTCTTGATGACGACGCCTTCGAAGGCCTGGGTGCGCTCCTTGTCGCCTTCCTTCACCTTCCAGTTGACGCGGACGGTGTCTCCGGCGCGGAAGTCAGGCACGTCCTTCCGCAGGTACTTCGACTCGACGAATTCGATCGCGCTCTGGCGCATGGCTTCTCTCGCTGCTCGTGTGTTGGGAAAACGAAGGATGGCCCTGCTACCAAAGCCGTCCTGGTCGCGCAAGCGCGGAGCTTGACGGCCCCGGTTCGGGCGACATAAGCGAGCCGCCCCGCCGTGAACACCTGGGCGCTTCGGGGCCTGCCACCGGGGCAGGATGCCGGGCGCTCCAGCCTCTTTCGTTCGCGGCGTCAACGCGGGTCTCGCCGAGCGATCGGCGTACACCCCCTGTGCAGCACGAAAGCGAAGAACGCCATGTCGATCATCTCTACGCACCTCGAAGCCAAGTCCCGCCAGGGCTCCGGCAAGGGCCCCGCCCGCCGCACCCGCGCCGCCGGCCTCATCCCCGGCGTCATCTACGGCCGCCACCTCCAGGCGCCCGTGACCGTCGCGCTCGACCCGAAGGCCGTCCGCGAAGCGGTGGCCACGCCCAAGAAGCTCAACACCATCATCGGGCTCAAGGTCGACGGCGGCAGCGAGCAGATGGTGCTGCTCAAGGAATACCAGCTCGACCCCGTGTCCCGTGAGCTGCTGCACGCAGACTTCATCGCCGTGAAGGAGAACGAGCAGGTCAAGGTCAACATCCCCGTCGTGCTGACCGGCAAGGCCGAAGGCGTGACGAACGGCGGCATTCTCTCGCAGATGCGCCGCGAGCTCGAAGTGTGGGCGCTGCCGGCGGCGATCCCCCAGAGCATCGACATCGACATCACCGCGCTGAAGATCGGCCACGCGCTCCACATCAACGACGTGAAGCTCCCGGCCGGCATCAAGGTGAAGACGCAGGTCAACTACACGCTGGCCGTCATCACGGCGCCGGAAGTCGAGAAGGTGGCCGAAGTGGCAGCCACGCCAGACGCGGCGGCGGCGGGTGCGGCGCCTGCGGCTGGTGCGGCGGCTCCTGCGGCCGGTGCGAAGGACGCGAAGGGCGGCGACGCGAAGGCTGGCGACGCGAAGGCCCCCGCTGCGGCGGCCAAGCCCGCGGCTGGCAAGAAGTAAGCGGCGCGCGCAGTCTTCTGCGGCGTCGTGTCCTGAGGCCCTGCCCGCTCGAAGTTCGACTCGAGCCGGCGGGGCCGTCGTCTGTGCGCGGCGCGATCGAACAGCCGCCGAAGCGGAGAGCGACATGAAGATCATCAGCGGGCTGGGCAACCCCGGCCGAGAGTACGAGGAGCACCGCCACAACGTGGGCTTCATGGTCGTCGACGCGCTCGCGCGAGCGCTCAAGGCCAGCTTCACACAACACAAGTTCGACGCCGATCTGGCCACCGCGTCGCTCGGCGGCGACAGGGTGCTGCTGCTCAAGCCGCAGACGTTCATGAACCTGTCCGGCACCGCGGTGGGCGGCGCCGCGCGCTTCTACAAGGTGGCCCCCGAGGACGTGCTGGTGGTGCACGACGAGCTGGATCTGCCGTTCGGCCGGCTCGCGCTCAAGTTGGGTGGAGGCACCGGCGGCCACAACGGGCTCAACTCGCTGCGTGAGAGCTGGGGTGAAGAGACCTACGGCCGGCTGCGCTTCGGTATTGGCAAGCCCACCGGGCCCAACGCGAAGGAACGGGTGGTCGGCCACGTCCTCGGCGGCTTCTCGGGTGAAGAGCGCAAGCTGTTGCCGGAGCTCATCGACCAGGCCTCGGCCGCAGCCCAGGCCTGGGCGACGCAAGGCATGGCCAAGGCCATGAACGCGCTCAACCGGCGAGGGGGCTGAGCCGTGAACGACTTCACGCTCACGGTGCACCCGGCGGAGCGGATCCTCGAGGTCCGCTACCCCAAGAAGGTGACGCAGGAGAACTTCGAGGTCTACGAAGGCCGGGTGCGCGAGGCGGTGGTCGCGCTCGCCGGCCCGTTCCGCTGCATCGTCGACATGCGCCTGGCTGGCTTCGTCGCCCCGGAGCTGGCGGAGCGGCTGGCCGCCCTCAACCGCTGGGCCGCCGAGCACGGCATGGACTACTCCGCCCGCATCGTGGACAGCGCCGTCGGTGAGCTGCAGGGCCACCGCATTCGCCGCGCGTCCGACACCGAAGCCAAGAGCGCGCTGTTCCCCACCCGCGAGGCTGCCTGGGCCGCGCTGTCGGCGCTCCCGCCGCTGGGCCGCGGGTAGTCGCCGCGTTGCTCCGCGCCGCGGCGTCGACTCAGGCCACGTTCGACAGCGGCTGCGCGACGTCGATCCGAGGGAGCTTCAAGGTGAACGTCGCGCCGCGGCCCGCACCTTCGGACTCGACGTCGATCTCCCCGCCGACCCGCTTGACGATGCCGTAGGCGGCCGTCAGCCCCAGGCCAATGCCCTTGCCCACGCCCCGCGTGGTGAAGAACGGCTCGAACACGCGGCGGAGGTTCTCCTTGGGGATCCCCACGCCGTCGTCGCGGACCTGGACCAGCACCTCACTCTGCGTGTTCCAGGTGCGCACGGTGATCCGCTGCGTGTCGCGCACGGCCTGGCGGGCGTTGCGCAGCAGGTGGGTCAGCGCTTGATCGAGCTGGAGCGGAGGGATGTCGGCCATGGCCTTGGCTTCGAGCTCGAGCACCAGGTTCCCCGCTTCCCCCAGCTCCGTGCGCACCGCGCGGCTGACCGACGCGTTGACGTTCGCCGGCTCCCTGCGGCTGACCTCGAGCCGGGAGAGCTCTCGGAGGCCCTTGACGATCTCCCCGACGCGGCGGGCGCCGTCGAGCGACTCGTCGATCATCTCCGCGCCGTCTTCGATCGCCTGCGCGTCGACTTCGCCGGCGGCGTTGAGCACGTCGGACAGCTCCGCGAGCCGCCCTTCGTTCACGAGCGTGAGCGCCTGCGTCAGCGAGCGGACGGGCTCCTTGAGCTCGTCGAGCAGCCCCCGCAGCGTGCGCAGGTTCGACGTGAGGAACCCCAGCGGGTTGTTGATCTCGTGCGCCGCGCCGCTGGCCAGCTGCCCGACCGCCACCAGCCGCTCGCTCTCCCGCAGCCGATCCTGGAGCTGCCGCGCCTGGGTGACGTCCTGGTACTGCATGACCGACGCCTTCTCGTGGGGGTCGTCGCTCATCCAGTGGGCGGACGCGCGGAGCAGCGACTTGCGCTTCTCGCCGGGGATCAGCACGTCGACCTCCGAGACGGACTCGGTGCGCGCCTTGAGCAGCGGGCACCCCGCGCACGGTTGATCGCGCCCGGCCAGAAGCTTGTGGCAGACCTTCCCGGGGACCTCCTGGAGCTTCAGCTGCACCCGCCGCGCGAAGGCCGCGTTCGCCCGGCGAATCGTGAAGCCGTCGAGCAGGACGATCGGCTCGGCGATCGCGTCGAACGTGCGCTCCCACTCCGCTTTGGCGCGGCTGATCTGCTGCGTGCGCTCGGCGACCTTTTGCTCGAGGCTCTGATTCACCTGGAGCACCTGCGCCTGGGACTGCCGCAGCTGCGTGGTGATCTGCGCGTTGTGCACGGCGATCGCCACGTGGGGGGTCAGGTTCACCAGCTGATCGAGCTCGAGCGGCGTGAAGGGCCGGCTCGTCGCCGAGCGCACCGCCATGAGCACACCGAGCACGTCGCCGGCGACCACGAGCGGCGCGCCGATCACCGAGCCAGTCCGGAAGCCGCTCTTCATGTCGGCGGACCGGTCGAAGTCCTCACACTGCGCGACGTCGGAGACCAGCCGCGGGCGCGCTTCGAGGGCGATGCGGCCGGCGATGCCCTTGCCCCGCGCCAGCCGGACGCGATCGAGCGTGCCGTCTCCGCTGCCCGCCACGACGTCGAAGTACAGCTCGCCGGTGGCTTGGTCGATCAGCAGCAGGCTCGCGCCGTCGGCCTGCGTCAGCTCCCGCGACTTGGCGATTGCCATGCGGGTCAGCTCGGGCAGGGAGAACTGCGTGGCGATGATCTGCGCGAAGGTGTTGACGCGATCGAACGCCGCCAGCCGCGCGTCGCTCGTCTGGCCTTGTGCGCGGAAGACCTGCGCCACCAGCTCGTACGGCGTCTGCACGGCGGGCAGCCCCTCGAGCGACTCCGACGGTTCGTGGTGCAGCGCGAGCACGACCGGCACCGCGCCGGCCGCGCGCAGCCGCTCGCAGTACAGCCGCACCCCAGCGAAGGGCAGCACCAACACCACGCGCGCGGTGGCGTGCTCCACGTGGCGCAGCGCCTCGTCCTGGTCGGCGGCGTCGACGGCCACGCCCCACGGCGCGAGCATGGCCTGCACTTCGCCAAAGACGCGCTCGTCCTCCGTCGCCAGGAGCGGCCGAGGAGCGCTGGTTTCCCCGGTTGGCATCGTTCGAAGCCCTCGAGTCGAGCCGCTTGCGCTTGCCGCTACGAGGCCACCTTGAGCACCACGTCCATGTTCCCCGGCGCGGCTTCGTCGTCGAGCAGCACGAAGCCCTCCGCGTCGCGCACCACGTGGCCAATGCCCGGGTGCTCGTTCTCGAGCCGCTTGAGCAGGTCGTACTGCCGCCGCACCATGGCCAACAGCCGTCGGTTTTCCCGCTCGAGATCGAGCTGTTCGAAAGCGAGGAACAGCGTCACCTTCAGATCCGTGTCGTCCCAGGGCTTGGTGAGGAACCGGTAGATGTTGCCCTGGTTGATCGCGTCGATCGCCGTCTGCATGTCGGCGTGCCCGGTGAGCATCAGCCGCATCACGTCGGGGTAGCGGTCGCGGACGAGCTTGAGGAACTCGAGCCCGGTCATGTTCGGCATGAGGTGATCGCTGATCACCATGTCGACCGGCTGCTTCTTGAGGACCTCGAGGCCCTGCGCCGGCTCGTTGCCGAAGAACAGCTCGTACCCTTCCTTGCGCAGGCTGCGGCGCAGGGCATGGCACACGTTCTCTTCGTCATCGACGATCAGGATGCGTCGCGGTTGCTGGGCCATGGGCGTTCTCCATTTCAATTGCACTGCCAGGGACGGGGGTCGGCGAAGTCAGCGGTTGGACAGCGGGGGCACGGGTCCCCGAGGCGCCCCTGGGGTCGACCGGACCCGCCGGCGCGGCGCGGGTGTCAGACGTCTGACGCGGCAGGCGCTGCAGCTTGAGGGCGTCGCCCCGGCGAACCAACACGAGCCGGTCGTGGAGGGCGGGAACCGGGTGGTCGACGACCTCTTGGATCAGATCGCCCACACGCCCGCCCGGCACGACGATCGTCGCCGGTGGGCAGGTCGCACACCCGTCGAGCTCGAGGCTGAGGGTCGTGGTGATGAGCCCACCTCGCAGCGAGGACTGCGCTTTCTTCACCGTGACGCGGACCGCGTCCGGCGCGTCCTGTGCCTGCGAAGCCCCCGCAGAGCCGATCACCAGCAGCGCCGACACGTGCGCCCGCGACGAGCGTCGACGGACCGGCACCAACTTCGGCTGCGGGCGGCGGCGCAGCGCCGCGCTGACGACGATCAACAGCGCGAGGAGCCCCAGGTTGGACGAGCTACTGCACCCTTGGGCGACGACCAGGGCGTCCGTCTCCAACCCCTGACTGGCCTGCTCAGGAGACGAATAGAGCGCGGCGAGCCCCGCCCTGTCGTCGTCGGCGAGCTGCCGCTTGCGCAGCTCCCCGGCCGGCACCCGCGGGTACATGACCACGGCCTCGTCGACGTCGTTGTGCATGAGCCCCAGGGCGTGCCCCAGCTCGTGGGTGACCGCCGTCTGCACGTCGTGCAGGGCCTGGGGCCGGGCCAGGTCGAGCACGCCGAACGTGTGCTGCTCGGCGTTGATCAGCACGTCGGCGTCGACGATCTGGTCCTTCTTCGCGTCGTACGTCACCAGCGTCGTCGCCAGCGCCCCGTCCGTGTACGGCCAGTCGAACAGCACGATGATGTCGTTCTGGTTGCGCGAGGGATCCTCGAGGTCCACGCCGACCCGGCGCGCCCGCCCGTCCCGCAGCGACACCGGCACGGTGGGGTCCATGACCTGGGCGAACGTGTCGACCGCTGCGTGAATGGCGTCCCTCGCCCCGGGAACGTTCCAGCGGGCGACGCTCGCTTCATCGAGCACGAAGTGAACCGGGCCGCGCCAACGAATCACGTCACCCGCCGCGTCCTTGCGCAGCGAGAACGCCTGCGCAGTCGAAGCGGTCAACAGGAGGATCGCGCACCAGCGGGCCATGCGGACTGCCTGAGCACCGCACATGCCGTCGCCAAGTCGCCGCGCTTCATGCCGGCTTTGGCGGGTCCGGCGTGACGGCTGGGTCCACCGCGACTGGCTGAGGCGCCAGGCCCAGCGCCGCACGCAGCACGGTCCGCAGACGGTGGCACGTCTCCAGGCCATCGGGCCCCACGTCGGCGACCAGCACTTCGCGGAGCACAGAAGGGCCGACCTCGAAGTCGACCAGCAGGCAGGCCAGGCCGTTGGCCTGCGGGCTCACCTCCACCGCGCGGACGTCAGCGAAGGGGATCCACAGCGAGCTGGGGCGGCCGGCGATCGGCGAGTGGAAGTCCAGGCGCAGGCGGTGCGTGGCGAAGTTGGCGACGAAGCGGCGCTGAGCGCGGGACAGCCGCTCGGTCCGAATCGCCGCGAAGACCCCAGTCCCGGCCAGCGCCATGACCAGCACCAGCAGCCACTCGGGTGCGCCCACAACGTTGGCGGCGACCGCGCCGACGAGCAGCGCCATGGCCACGCCCCAGATCCACGTGCCGGCCGTGGTCCGCGCCGGCTTGGCCGTCTCGCCGACCAGCATGAACTGGTCGAAGCGCAGGCTCACGTCGCCCAGGACACGGGGCCAGCGACGCTGCTCGAGCGCGGCGGTGAAGGCGCTCACGCCCACCGCCTCACGGCCCGCGGCTCAGTTCCGGTGCTGGGTGTTGAGCACGAAGTTGTCGACGTACAGCGACGACTGCTCCGCCGGCCCCAGGTACGCATTGACGATCGCGTACACCGAAGTCGCCCCGGCCGGAATCGGCTGCCGACGCACCTGCACGTCGCCGTAGCCGCGCACCGCGCGATCCGACTCGATCACCGGCCCCGTCGGCGTGTTGAACACCAGCCGCACGCGGACGAACGACGCCGGGTCGGTGAACGTGGCCGCGGAGAACACCTTCGCGTTGATCACGTCCCCCGCGACGAACTTCCCGCTCAGGCTGAACTGCTTGGTCATGCCCGTGTCCACGCCCGTCGTCCCGCCGGCCCAGGACGCGTTCCAAAGCGTCGCCCAGTTCTCGGGCTTGAGCGTGAACCAGTCGCCGCCGAACTCGGTCCACCCGGCCGGCTGGTTGTTGCCGTAGGTGTTGTTCTGCGTGGTGGCGAAGTCGTCGGTGGCGACGGCGGTCGTCGAGTACGTGGTGGCCAGCTCGTAGTCGACGGTGATGCGGTCGTAGAACGCCGCGCCCTGCTCGGTGGCCGCCAGCAGCATCATCGGCGCGACGGCAATGCGCCGGGTGCTCGCCGGGATCGCCACGTCGTACAGCGCGAAGTCCCGGGTGCTCGAGCCGCGCAGCGGGTGGTTGGCGCTGACCGACAGGAGCGCGCCCGCTCGGTCGAAGAAGTAGACCACCAGCGTCGTGTCGGTGTTCGCGTCGGTGAACTGGGTCGTCACGTTGGCCTTCACCTGCAGGAGCGAGCCAGTCGCCGGGCAGACCGACACGAACTTCCAGAAGCCCGTCGTGGTGGGGATCGGCGCCGCAGCCTCCGCCCCACCCCAGTTCGGGTTCCACACCCGCGCCGTCTGACCGTCGGTGTACCAGTCGCCGTTGAAGTCACCGTCCCAACCGGCGCTCATGGGCCAGGTGCTGTCGTTCGCCGGCGCGTTGAACTCGTCGGTGATGAAGTTGGTCGGCGTGTTCAGCGAGCCGCTGGGGCAGTCGGTGCTGCTGCGCACGGTGATGGTGCTGTTCGGCGGGTTGAGGCCCGTGGTGCCGTTGCCCAGCGTCGTCAGGCCGTTCGGGTTGTTGTTGGTGGCCAGATCGTAGCCCTTGAGGGGCAGCACCACGTTGCCAGGCACTCCGCTGACGAGCGGCACGTCGACCGCGGCCACGAAGTCGTCCATGGACCCGCTCACCCGCGCGATGAAGGTGATCTTGGCGGTCGTCGGGACCGTGATCGTCAACGAGGTGCTGCGGTTGTTCCCCAGCGCGGGCACCAGGAAGGCGTTGGTCCCGACCGCCAGCCCCAGCCCCGCCGCGAGCGTCGCCGCGTTCCCCACACCGACCTGACCTTCACGCACGTAGCGGTACAGCGGCGTGCTCGGCACCGTGCCGACGGTGAAGATCGGCGCCAGCGTGATGAGCCCCTGCGTCCAGGCGAAGCCCGAGCGGTTGGTCAGCGTCACCGTCACCGTGTCTGGCGGCAGCTCGAGCGCCTGCTGCTTGGCCCGCGCCACGATCGGGTCCTTCCCTTCACCCGCCGCGAAGACACAGTCCGCGGTGCACTGCGTGCTGGGCGTTCCACACGCCGCCAGCGCCACCGCCGCCAACCCCACGCCCCCCCACCGATTGATCGCACGAATCATGTGTGCGGCTGGCCAAGAGCAAGCCGCGTTCCTGGCGCGCCGGCTGGGTGACGCTCACAACCTGCCGCGCTTCGGACACTTTCTTTGCGCGAGGCCTTGCGCGGCCCCGCTCCGTGCGTGCGACACTGCACGCCGTGAAATCCGACACGCAATTGCTTCGGCCCAGAAGGGTGCCCCTCCGTGAGCCGATCCGCCTGTGGGTGGATGGCGACGAGGTCGCGGGAGTGGCGGTCAACCTGTCGGACGGAGGGCTCGCGGCGCGGCTCGACACGAGCGTGGTGATTCGGCCCGACGCGGTCGTGCGCCTGCGCGTTCGCCTGCCGCACCAACCGGAGCCGATCGACGTGACGGCGCGCCTGGCGTGGTCGGTCGCGCTCAAGGACGCCGCGGGCGCGGAGGTGGGCCTGCGGTTCGAGGCGGATCAGGCCCACGCCCACGCGGCGCTGGAGTCGTACCTATCGACGTTTCGCTACCGCGTGCTGGTGGTGGGCGTGCGCGAGCCGGACGCAGCGACGGTGGCGCAAGCGCTGGGCGAAGCGTGGCAACCCGAAGCGCTCGAGACCACGGGCCAAGTCGCCGCCGCGCTGCTCGACGGCGCGGTGGGCTTGGTGGTGGTCGACGACGAGGTGGGCGTGGACGAGGTCGCGGCGCTGGTGCGAGCGACGGCCGGGCCGCCCGCGGTGCCACTCGTGGTGCTGACGCAGCCCGGGCTCTCGCAAACCGACGGCCTGCTGCGCGCCGAGCCGCGGCTGATCTGCGTGCCGAAGGGCCAGCCCGCGCACCGGCTGGCCGGCCTGCTGTTCCGCTGCGCGGAGTCCTTCGCGCTGACCGTGGACAACGAGCGCATGGCGGTGGAAGTGGCGGCGGCGGCGGCGACGTCGCTGCGCGAACGCGAGCGGGTGCTGCGCAGCGTGGCGCCGACGGCGCGGCTGGGCGGGTTCATCGGCGCGTCGAAGCCCATGCAGGCCGTCTACGAGGCGATCGAGCGGCTCGCCCGCGTCGACACCGCCGTGTTCGTGCTCGGCGAGACCGGCACGGGCAAGGGGCTGGTGGCCCGGGCGATCCACGCGGCGAGCCAGCGCTCCCGCAAGCCCTTCGTCGTGCAGAACTGCGCGGCCCTCGCCGAGTCGCTGCTGGACAGCGAGCTGTTCGGCCACAGCAAAGGCGCCTTCACGGGCGCGGTGGCGGATCGCGCAGGCTTGTTCGAGACGGCGAACGGCGGCACCGTCTTCCTCGACGAGATCGGGGAGATGTCGGCGGCCATGCAGGCCAAGCTGCTCAACGTGCTGCAGGACGGCGAGGTGCGCCGCGTGGGCGCCGCGTTTCCGACGCGCGTGGACGTGCGCGTGGTGTGCGCCAGCCACCGGAACCTGGCCGAGCTGGTGCGCAGCGGCGCCTTCCGTGAAGACCTGTACTACCGCCTGGTCAACTTCGTGCTGCGCCTGCCGCCGCTCGAAGCGCGGCCCGAGGACATTCGCGCCCTGGCCGAGCACTTCCTGGCGCAGTTCACCGCGCGCAATCGGCTCCCGGCGCTGCGGCTGGGCGCGTCGTCCGTCGCGGTGCTCGAGCACGCACGCTGGCCGGGGAACGTGCGCCAGCTCCAGCACTGCGTCGAACGCATGGCGCTCGCGCACACCGGAACTGGCGTGCTGACCGCGGACGACGCCGAGGCCGCGCTCGCGCTGGTGCCCGCAGTGTCCCCGCAGCGGCCGAGCGCGCCGAGCGGTCCGTTGGCCGAAGCGGTCGATGCGCAGGAGCGGGCGATGATCGACGCGGCGCTCCAGGCTGCCGGTGGGGTGATC
The DNA here is from genome assembly GCA_022842905.1 of Myxococcaceae bacterium. Taxonomy (GTDB): domain Bacteria; phylum Myxococcota; class Myxococcia; order Myxococcales; family Myxococcaceae; genus JALHOS01. The sequence goes on from JALHOS010000016.1 coordinate 39,405, forward strand.
GCCGACGCGGCGCGCGCCTTGGGCGTGGAACGTTCGACGCTGTCGCGGCGAGTCAAGCGGCTGGGGCTGCGTCCGCGGAGCTGACGAACGCCGTTCGGCGCCTGGGGCGATCTTTCTTCGCGCACCAGCCGTTCGGGGCCACAATGCCGGGTCGTGGCAGACGAACGGGTCCGCAAGGCCGTGAGCCTCTTGGTGAAGCTGTCGTACCCAGGGCTCGACGAGTTCGTGGAGAAGTACGCCACCAACGTCAGCACCGGCGGCATGTTCGTGCGCATGCGCGAGCCGAAGGCCGTGGGCACGCTGCTGAACTTCAAGGTCGAGCTGGCCAACGGACAGCGCGTGCTGCAAGGCACCGCGTCCGTCCAGTGGGCGCGCGGGCAGAACGACCCCGCGGGCCCGGCGGGCATGGGCATTCAGTTCATCAAGCTCGACGACACGAGCCGCGCCCTGGTCGATCGCATGGTCAAGGGCACCGCGCCGGTCACCGCGGTCACGCCCCCGCTGCCTCGCAGCGCGGTCGCCGCCGCCGGGCCACTCGAGCTGACGCTGGACGCGGAGCTGGCCGCCCCGGAGCCGCCGCCGCTGG
>JALHOS010000017.1 GCA_022842905.1 Myxococcaceae bacterium
GCGTCGGCGCCGGCGCCCGACGAGCAGCAGCCCCAGCGCCAGCACCGGGCCCGCCGACGAGCACCCGCCGCCGCAGGGGTCCGGCTTCGCGCCTCCCTGCCCACCGGCGGCGCCGCCCGTGCCTCCGGTACGCGGCGCGGTTCCTCCTCCGCCGGTTCCTCCCGTCATGTCGCCGCCGCCCGCGCCGCCAAACCCGGTGTCCACGCAGTAGTGGGTGTTGCCCAAGAAGAGCTGGCACGTCTCTCCCGACGCACACGCGGTCGGCGCGGTCGGATCACAGGTGATGCGGCACTTCCCGTTGTTGCACGCACCGCCGAACGTGCAGGCGCGCGGCTCGCCCACCGCGTCACAGGCCTGGCCAATGCGCTGCGTCTTCTGGCTGTCACACGCGCACACGCCGTCGCCGCTCGGCTCCTGCTGAATGCAGGTGAGGCACGCGCTGGACGTGAAGACGTTGCAGGCTCGATAGCACTTCGTGTTGTGGCACTTGAGCAGGCCGCCGCACTGCCCGTTCGCGCACGACACGCACGCGTGCCGTCCAGGCTCTCCGGGAATGCAGGAAGTGCCGTCGCAGAAGAAGCCTTCGGCGCACTCGCCGAACTCGCCGAGCGTGGAGCACTTCGCCCGGCAGTACCGTGTGCCCCCCGTGCCGACGCAGGCCATGTTGTTCGGGCAGTAGCGGTTCACCTCGCCGAGCATGGGATCCATGATCAGGCCGCAGCGCTGGTTGAGCCCCGACAGCTCGTACGGACAGGCGCAGATTCCGTCCGTCGGCTCCGTCCCCCACGGAATGCAGGCGGGACACGCGCCGGGGTTGCGCGGGTTGCAGGCCGTTCGACACTGGCCCTGCACGCAGGTCCCAGGCGCGCGACACGGCACCGACGTGCTGCAGAACTCGCAGGTGCCGGCGCCACCAACCGGCACGCACGCTCGGTCCACGCCGCCGACCAGCGGAGCACAGGTCATGGGCCCCGCAGTCTGCGAGCACACCGTCGCCGTACACGTCGGGCCGCACTGCCCCGTCGAGCTGCCTCCGCTGCAGCACGCCCGGCAGTACGCGGCGTTCAACCCAGGGCCGATGCCGCCGTCTCCTTCCGCGACGCAGACGGAGCAGCCGGGGCAGATCTGGTGCAGCTCGCAGCGGTCGTTCAGCACGAGCGTCGGCACGCACATGCCCGCCTGGCACTTGAAGCCGGGCGCACATTCCACGTTCTGTTGGCACTGCGGCCTGATCAGCTGACAGCTCCCGAAGTCCGGCGTGCAGAAGCGGCCCTGCCCGGTCAGCTCACACTTGTACCCAGAGCCACACTGGGCGTTGGTCGTGCAGCCGACGGTGCACAGGTGCGTGCCGTCGGACCGCCGGAGGCACACCCCCGACAGACACGCGGCGCTCGACGAGCAGAACTTGCAGAGGTCCGGCGAGCCAAGGATCGGCAGGCACGCAAAGCTGTTCGTCGACGCCTGGCACGTGTAGCCCGGCGGGCAGTTGGTCGCGGTCGCGGACAGGCAGTCCTGGGTGCAGATCGCCTCGCTGCTCCCGGGGCGAGCTTCACACACGCGGCCCTGCGTACAGCTGTTCATGCCCACACCGCTGAGCATGCACGGATCTCCTTGGCCGCCAGGCTCCCCGGGGTACAGCCCGCAGATCGCCCCTTCGTCCGAGCTGGTCAGCCGCTGGCGGACCTCACCCCACGAGAACGTCGGCGCCATGACCGACGTCCCGCTGCTGTGCTGAAGCCCTGCGAAGTGCCCCACCTCGTGGAGGATCAGCGACTCGAGATCGTACGAGCCCTGGTTCCCCGTCGTGTCCACGTAGACCGCTCCGTTGAACTCGATGTCGCCGTCGACGATCGAGCCCAGGCCTCCGTCCTGCAGCGTCGTGTGTGTCATGCCCAGCACGCCCGCGCCGTGGCGCCAGTCCGACTGCTTCATGACCATGACGCTGTTTCTTCCGTCGGTGCCGCTCATGGCGTTGAAGCCGTCGGGGAACGAGAAGAGCCCGGCGTCGGCGACGTCGAACTTCGTGCCGCAGGTGATCTGCCCCGTCGTCCACTTGCCGAACGCGCGCCGCGCCGTCTCGATGAAGAGGGCGTGCGATACCGAGTTGCTCGGCGAGAGGAGCGTCTGCCCGCCGTCGTTGCTGATGCTCTGCGCGATGCGGAACGTCGGCACGCAGCGGCCGGCCACGCAGCGCTCGCTGGGGTGGCAGGGTGACGGGTTGCAGAGGGCCAGGGCCCACCGCGCCGCCGTCGCCTCGTGCGCCCAGAGGCCCACGAGCATGACCGCCGTGGCCAGCGGAAGGAATCGCCCGGGTCGCATCGTGCGTCAGCTCCGCGCCCGTCGACGTCGCAGGCTCATCGCCAGGAGCGCGAACACGCCCAACGGGCCCCCCGCGCTGCAGTTGCAGTCCGGTGGTGGCACCGTGCCGCCACCGCCGGTGCGCACCACACACTGTCGCGACGACGCGTCACAGCGCAGGCCGCTCGCGCAGGGCCCACACACGCTGCTGCTGCCCCCTCCGGTGCCGCCAGTTCCGCCCGTCGAACCGCCTTCGTTCCCCGCTCCTCCACTTCCGCCCGCGCCCGTGGCGTCGAGGCAGTAGTGCTGATCCTGGTAGCGCGTACACGCCTGGTTCCCCGTGCACGGCGTCGGGTTGCCTGGATCGCAGGAGCTGCGGCACGTCGACCGGAAGCACGCCGCCCCAGGCTGACACCCGCGCACCGGCGCCGAAGCACAGGCCTGGCCGACCGCCACGCGCTCATCAGGGCAGGTGCACACGCCGTTGTTGGCGGCGTCGATCGCCAGGCAGCTGGTGCAGTTGCCCGGCTGTGTCGTCACGCACGGCTGGTAGCAGCGGTTCTGGTGGCAGCGCAGGCCCGGCGCGCACGTGCCGTTGTTGCAGGCCATGCACTGGCCGGTGTCCGGCGGCACGCAGACGAACTGGCCGCCGACGCCGGTGCACGTCTGGCCGGTGGGGCAGGAAGCGGGCTGGTTGCGATCGCAGCGCTGGCGGCAGCGGGGCTGCGGAGAACCGACGCAGGCCAGGTCGTTCTGGCACCACAGCGGCTCACCGCTCGCCATGGGGCCACAGGCCTCTCCGACCCGCACCACCTTCTCGGGACACGCGCAGTAGAAGTTGCCCGACGTCATCTCCGCGCAGGCGCCGCACTGCCCCGGGTTGCTCGGGTTGCAGGTTTCCAGGCAGCGCCCGTTGATGCAGCGGCCCACGGCGCAGGAGTTCGCGTCCATGGTGCTGCAGGTCTGGCACAGGTTCGCGCCGCTCTGGCGCACGCACACGGACGCGGTGCTGTTCGTGATGGTCGCGCAGCGCTCCGCCGGCGGTCCAGTGGGACAGGTGCGCGCCATGCACCCGTTGCACAAGCGGTCGGCGCCCCCCGCGCCCGCCGTGCAGCACTGGCGGCAGTACGCGATGCCCGACACCTCGTCCTCGAGAATGCACTCCGAGCAGGCGTTGCAGAGTTGGTGCACCTCGCAGCGCGAGCCGACGGTCTTCACCGGCGTGCAGGTGCCGCCGACGCAGTCGTAGCCTGGCGCGCAGTTGCCGGCAGACGTGCACTGGCCCGTGCAGCGATTGCCCGCGGGAATGCAGTAGCCGCCGGTACAGCTGTAGCCGGCGCCGCACTGGCCGTCGGTGGTGCAGTTCATGGAACACCACGAGTAGCCCGACGTGTCGTCGTACAGGCACAGCCCTGTGCTGCAGCCCGAGCCGGTGGTGCAGAAGGCGCACAGGTCCACCGTGCCGACCTGCGGCAGACAGGCGAACATGTTCGTGGACGCCTGGCAGGTGAAGCCGGCGGGGCAGCCTTGGGTGCCAGCGACGTAGCAGTCGCGGGTGCAGATCGGCGTGTTGGTGCCTGGCGCGGCTTCGCAGACCAGGCCCTGGGCGCAGTTGGTGTTGCCCATGGCGTTGACGGTGCAGCGGTCGCCCTGGGCGCCGCCACCGCCCTGGCCCGGAGGCACGGCGTAGATCGTACAGATGTCGGCGACGTCCAGCGTCTGGAGCGTGCGCACCACGCCGCCGAGGTTCACGTTGGGGTTCATGCTCGCCAGGCCTTGGAAGGCGTCGGTGTGATCGACGCCAGCGAAGTGCCCGGCTTCGTGGAGAATGACGCTCTCGTAGTCGTAGGACTGCGCGTCGCCGTTCTCGGCCCAGTTGATGTTGTTGTTGAACTCCGTGTCCGCGTCGAAGATGTGCTTGTTGTTCAGCGTGTACGTCGCCGTCGTCAGCGCCAGCGTCGAGGTGCTGTGGCGCCAGTTCGTGCCCGTCAGCCAGATCCCACGGTTGGCCACGTCGGTCGCGTTGATCGCGTTGTAGCCCTGCGGCGTCGTGAAGCAGCCCGCGTTCGAACTCGGGCACGCGTTGATCGACATCCACCGGGTGCCATCCGAAGCGCCGTTCGTCGCCTGAATGCACAGCTGCGAAGTCACTTGTGAGTAGGTCCACTTGCCCCACAGCTCGACGGTCTTGGCCAGGACGGTGCTGTACGAGATCGCCGACAGGCCGGCCCGCGTGCGAATGGTGGTCGTCCCGGCATTGTCGACGCTGGTCGCCCAGAGGTACTTGGGCACGCAGCGGTTGGTCGTCTGATCACAGGTCTCGCTGTTGAGGCACTGCTGCGTGGGACAGCCGGCCGTCAGCGGCCACTTGGTGCCGTTGACCCACGACGCGTCCGCCGACGCAGCCACGAAGAAGGCTGCGTAGCTGCAGAGCAGGGCGCCGCGTTTCATCGACGCGCTCCGACGGCGGCGCGCACGCGGGTGAGGAACTTCTCGGCGGGCCCGAGGTTCTCGACGGCGTCGATCGGCTCCGGGCTCTTCGAGCCGCGCTCCAGCTGGGTCAGGCCTCGCATGTCGCGCAGCGCAGTCAGCCGGCCCAAGTGCGGCTTGAGCGCGACCTTCCCCGCGGACAGGGTGTGAATGCCGAAGCTGCGCGAGTCATCCGGTGGGCGAAAGAGGAACAGCACGACGTCTTCGCCGACCTCGAAGCGCGGCGCCCCGGCAACCAGCTGCCCGATGTCGCCCACCTCACCGCCGGGCGAGCGCACGAGAATGATCATGGGCGCGGTGCCTTTGAGCGCCTCTTCGACCTTCACTTCGGCGTACGTCCAGATCGACCGGTGCGCTTCGTCCCACTGCGCTTCGGTGCGCAGCACGCGGCCGCGGATGACGACCTCCGAAGCCTGCGTCATCTGCTCGATCGACTCGCGGGCGATCACCGTGGCGTGGGCGAGCGGGCCGAGCAGCAGCGCCAGCGCGGCGGTGCCGACCAAGAACGTCGTGCGCATTGTCGGGGTCCTTCCAGCTTGGGTCCAGCTTGGGGTCCGGCCTGAACGAATCTTCCGCTAATGTATCGGAAACTGAGAGTGGGTTGGTGCTTTGGCGGAAGGAGCGCACATGCGCGGGCGGGCAGTCTTTTTCGTGGCGCACGCTGGGTACGAAGCCGCGTGGCAAAGCATGTCGCTGGGGCTGACGGCGGCGGCCATGGGTGACGACGTCGTCTTCGTGTTCGCCTTCGAAGCGCTCAAGTCGCTCGCGCGGGGCAGCTTCGGCAAGGCGCTGAACGACCGCGAAACGAAGGAAGTCACCCGCGCCGAAGGGTTGGGCGCGCCGCAGCCCGCGCGCATGCTCGAAGACGCCCGTTCGCTCGGCGCCAGGGCGATCGCCTGCGACACCACCGTGAAGCTGTGCGGCCTGCTCGCGTCCGACCTGACGGAGCGCGCGGTGCTCGACGACGTGATGGGCCTGCCGCAGATCTGGAAGCTGACCGAGGGCGCTCGGGTGCTCAACTTCTGAGTCGAAGCGCGTGTTGTGAGTCGAAGCGCGTGGACGTTCAGAGCTTCTGCAGGATCCGGATCTGGATCTTGACCGGGTTGCGCGTGTCCGCCGTGTTGATGTTCTGGCAGAGCCGGCCCTGCGCCACGACGGTCGCCGGCGTCATGCCCTGCGGCGGGGCGTAGGACCAGGTGTCGGCGCCGGTCGTCACCGATTCGCCGTTGACGATCACCGAGAGGAAGCGCGGGTCCGACGGCTCCACCGTGAGCGGGAACTTGCAGGGGTCCGCGTCGCCGATGCGGCGGGAAATGTCGTCGAGCGCTGCGGTGAGCTCCTGGCCGTTGGCAGCGCGGTAGAACTTGGGCGTTCCGGTGCGCGCGAAGCCGCCGGCCTCGGCCATGAGGTTGAGCGTGTCGGCCGCGTCGCCCGTCGCCGTGTCCGCGCCGAAGCCGACGACCACGGTCCGAATGTTCTTCGCGCGCAGCGCCTGAATCTTCTCCGCGGTGCCGATCGCGTCGAGGCAGCCGTGGCTGCACGGCTGAAACGCCGCCGAGCCCGCGTTCTGGCAAGCGGACAAGGGACCCAAGGTGCACCGGCACGCGGGGTTGGCGGCGGAGCAGGTGTTGTTCATGTTCGCGTCGTTGCAGTTGGGCAGACCGTCGGTCAGCAGCAACACCAGGTCCTCTCGGAAGTCGTTGGCGTCGTTGAGGCCAGGCACGTTGCCGACGAACGCGAGGGAGTTGCCTGTGGGCGTACCGCCGTTCATCACCGCCGAAGAGATCTTGCCCGAGATCGCCATGGCCTTCTGGCGCATCACGTTCACGTCGTCGGTGTTGGAGGCCTCGGGCAGCGACTCGTCGACCGTGTCGGCCGCGAAGCACCCGCCGTTCGAATGCGGGAAGAACGTGAGCCCCATGCGAGCGACGGCCGAGGAGTTCGCCAGGAAGTTCGCCATCGCCGACTTCATCTCGGTCTCGCGCGTCGGGCAGGACGGCGCGCAGGGGTTGCCCGGCCCGCAGCCCGCCGGCGTGCAGCGCGGGTCGCCGGGGTTGATCGGGCTCTTCATCGACCCGGACCGGTCCACCAGGAGCATGAGGTTCGGCTTCGGCTTGGTCGCGACCACGTCCTTCGCCTGCGACGTCTGGGCGATGGCCAGCGGCACCACCTTTTCGAAGTCGTACACCTGGCAGCCAAAGGCCGCCGTCGCCAGCACGATCACCAGTGAACGCATAGCCCAGGACCATAGCAGCTGACGCTGCGCTGAGAAGGGCGGCCGTTGGTGCCCGATCAGCGCTGCGAATTCGGAGCGAGCCCACCCCGTCGACGCGGTAGGAAGGCTCGGCCATGCGTGTCGTCGTGCTGTCTCGTTCCAAGCGGATCGCGTCGACCAAACGGATCGTGGCCGCGGCGCAGGCGCGAGGGCACTCAGTGCGCGTGGTGAACCCCGCCCAGGTGGCGCTGCTCCTCGGCGGACCCGCCCCGCGACTGCAGCACCGCAGCAAACTGCTCGCGGTGCCCGACGTCGTGATTCCCCGCATCGCCTCCAGCCTGGCGAGCTACGCGCTGCCGGTGCTCGATCAGTTCCAACTTCGCGGCGCGGTCGCGCTCAACTCGGCGCGCGCGATCGGACAGTCACGCAACCCCGCGCGGTGCCTTCAGCGGCTGAGCTCGCACGGCGTGGAGATCCCCCGGACGGTCATGGCGCGCGACGCCTCGCAGCTCAAGACGCTGGTCGATCGGGTCGGCGGGGTGCCGGTGCTGGTGAAGCTGCTCCACGGGCCGGAGCGGCGCGGGGTGATGATCTGCGAGTCCGAGCAGTCGCTGGCGGCCGCGCTCGAGGCGGTGCTCGGCCTGGGGCGCGATGTGGTCATGCAGGAGTACGTGCGCGGATCTGGCCGGGACTTGCGGGTCTTCGCGGTCGGTGGGCGGGCGGTGGCGGCGGTGCGGCGCAAGGCTCGGTCGGGGCTGCTGTCGCCCACGCTGTCCAAGCTCGCCCGCATGGAGCCCGTGACGCTCGATCCGGCCGTCACGGCCGTCGCGGAGCGCGCCGCGCAGGTCAGTGAGCTCGACGTGTGCGCCGTGGACTTGCTTCAAACGAAGGCCGGCGACGTGAAGGTTTTCGAAGTGAACGCGTCTCCTTCGCTGCCGGACCTCGAGCAGGCGACGCGGGTCGACTTGGCCGACCTCATGGTCCGCCACGCCGAAGCGTTGTTCGAGAAGCACCTAGCCCAACGGGGCCCACCTGTGGCATCGAGCGGGTCCCCTGTGAAGAAGGACGTGTCGTCATGAAGCTGAAGGCCACTCTGTTGTCCCTGTCGTTGGCGGCGACCTGTGCGCTGGCCGGTGAGCCGGACCCCACCGCGCTGTACGACGTGTCCACCGACGGATCGACCACGTCGCTGAAGGCCGGTGAGCGCGGCAAGTTCGTCCTGTCGATCAAGTCCAAGGGCGGCGCGCATGTCTCCGACGAGGCGCCGCTGCGCATCGAGCTTTCGAGCAAGGAGTCGAAGCTCGACAAGGCCAAGCTGACCATCGCCGACTCGGTGGTGAAGAAGAAGGAAGGCGAGGCGGCGGTGCCCGACCCGCGCTTCGAAGTCGGCTTCGCCCCGACGGCGCAGGGCGCCACGTCCATCGACGCGAAGATGACGTTCTTCATCTGCACCGAGAAGCTCTGCCTGCGGCAGACCAAGACGCTCAGCGTGCCAGTGAGCGTCAATTGAAGCGGCGGTCCGGTGGAGAAGGGCGGGGTGATTCCAAGCGCGGCGGCGGGCGCCGTGAGGAGCGCTGGCGTCAGCTCTCGGACCCTCGCGGTGGACCGCGCCGACCGACCAAAGGCAAGCCCGGCGGCAGGCCCGATCGACCGACGAGACCGGCGCGGCTGGCCACGCGCGCTGCGCCGCAGCCGGCCGAGCCTCGGGAGCGGACTGAACGGACCCAAGGCGCCGCAGCCAACGAGCGGTACGTCTTCGGGATCAACCCCGTGCTCGAGCTGCTCCGCGGCGGCGGCGGCCGCATCGATCGCCTGCTGATCGTCGAAGGCGCGGTGAACCCTCGCGTCGCTGGGGAGATCCTCTCTCGCGCGCGCGAAGCGAACGTTCGCTACGAGTACGTGCCCAAAGATCGGCTCGAGCGGCTGGGCGAAGGGCTCGTGCACCAGGGCGTCGTCGCGGAGGTGCGCCAGTTCGACTTCGTGGAGCTGTCCACGCTGATCCACCGCGCGAAGAACTCCGGGCGGCCCATGGTGATCGTCGTGCTCGACGGCATCGAGGACCCGCACAACTTCGGCGCGATCATTCGCTCGGCAGTGGCCTTCGGCGCACAGGGCTTGGTGATCGGCAAGGATCGTTCGGCGCCCGTCACCGGCGTCGTGGCCAAGGCGTCGGCCGGGGCGATCGCCCACGCGACGATCGCGCGGGTCACCAACATCTCCCGGGCGCTCGAGGAACTGAAGGCCGCCGGGGCCTGGGTCGTCGCCGCGGACCCCAAGGGCGATCGCTCCATGTGGCAAGCGCCCCTCGACGGGCACCTGGCCCTCGTCGTCGGGGCCGAAGGAGAAGGTGTGCGCGAGGGCGTGCTCAAGCACTGCGACTTCCGGGTCCAGATCCCCATGGCCGGACCGATCGCGAGCCTGAACGCAAGTGTGTCGACGGGGATCTTGCTGGCGGAGATCGGCCGGCAACGCGCGGTGCGACCGTCGAACCCCGCGGTGACCGTCAGCGGCGAGGGCTGAGGTCCGTCGTGTTCCCTTGACTCTGCGGTTTCACGCCTTGTATGCAGCGCCGCCCCTTTGAGGCCTGCGGTTTGTCGACTGTTTTCAGCAGCCTTGGAGATCGAAGCGCTTGCCGGTGTAGCTCAGCTGGTAGAGCACCTGATTTGTAATCAGTAGGTCGCGGGTTCGATTCCCGCCGCCGGCCACAAGACGGGCAACAAGTGAATAGCGGAAGCCTCTTACGGAGGGGTAGCCAAGCGGCCAACGGCAACAGACTGTAAATCTGTCGGTCCTCGACCTTCGGTGGTTCGAATCCACCCCCCTCCACTCCGCGGGAATAGCTCAGTTGGTAGAGCGTCAGCCTTCCAAGCTGAATGTCGTGGGTTCGAATCCCATTTCCCGCTCCACGCCGTCGTAGTAGGCCGCGCCGCGGTCGATTTCCTCCCAAGGAGTCGAGCCGCGCAGGCAGGCCGTGAAGAGTACGGCCGGAGCACCCCGCAGGACCGCAGCACCCAGAAGCACCCAGCACGAAGAGTCAGTGCCCTGATAGCTCAGTTGGTAGAGCACATCCTTGGTAAGGATGAGGTCACCAGTTCAATCCTGGTTCAGGGCTCCATTTGGAAGTAGCAGTCCCCAACGAGCTCGAGCTTTCACTCGGGAGTCACCACAAGGAAGGGTAGGCGCCATGTCGAAGGAGAAGTTTGAGAGAACACTGCCGCACGTCAACATCGGCACGATCGGTCACGTCGACCACGGCAAGACCACGCTGACCGCGGCGATCACCAAGGTGCTGTCGAAGGCCGGTGGCGCGACGTTCCTCGCGTACGATCAGATCGACAAGGCGCCTGAAGAGAAGGCCCGCGGCATCACGATCGCGACGGCGCACGTCGAGTACAAGACCAAGAACCGCCACTACGCGCACGTCGACTGCCCTGGGCACGCCGACTACGTGAAGAACATGATCACCGGCGCCGCGCAGATGGACGGCGCGATCCTGGTCGTCTCGGCGGCCGACGGCCCGATGCCGCAGACGCGTGAGCACATCCTCCTCGCGCGCCAGGTCGGCGTTCCGTACATCGTCGTCTTCCTGAACAAGGTCGACATGCTGGACGACCCCGAGCTGCGCCAGCTGGTCGAAGAAGAAGTGCGCGACCTGCTCAAGAAGTACGACTTCCCGGGCGACAAGATCCCCGTGGTCCCCGGCTCGGCGCTCAAGGCGCTCGAGGGTGATCCGTCCGAGATCGGCGAAGGCGCGATCATGAAGCTGATGGAGGCGGTGGACTCGTACATTCCGACCCCGCAGCGCGCGGTCGACAAGCCGTTCCTGATGCCGGTCGAAGACGTGTTCTCGATCGAAGGCCGCGGCACCGTGGCGACCGGTCGCGTGGAGCGCGGTCGGGTGAAGGTCGGCGAAGAAGTGGAAGTCATCGGCCTGCGCGCGACCGCCAAGACCACCGTCACCGGGATCGAGATGTTCAAGAAGCTGCTCGACGAAGGCATGGCAGGCGACAACGTCGGTGCGCTGCTCCGCGGCCTCAAGCGCGAGGACATCGAGCGTGGCCAGGTGCTCGCCAAGCCCGGCTCGGTGAACCCGCACACGAAGTTCAAGGGCCAGATCTACGTCCTGACGAAGGAAGAGGGCGGCCGCCACACGCCGTTCTTCAAGGGCTACCGTCCGCAGTTCTACTTCCGCACCACGGACGTGACCGGCACCGTCAAGCTCAAGGACGGCGTCGAGATGATCATGCCGGGCGACAACACCGAGATCGAAGTCGAGCTCATCACGCCGATCGCCATGGAGAAGGAACTCCGCTTCGCGATCCGTGAGGGTGGCCGCACGGTCGGCTCGGGCGTCGTGTCCGAAATCATCGCCTGACACCAGTGACAGGTGCGCGCAAGGCGCACCTCGCTTGACATGAGGGGAAGGCTCTGTCATGGGGCCTTCCCCTTCGTCGTCTCACCGATGACGAAACGACTTTTTTCCAAGTGCGGAGTCGAAGCTTATGCCCAAGGGTGACCGAAGCCTGATCTCGCTCGAGTGCAGCGTGTGCAAAGAGCGAAACTACACGACGACGAAGAATCGTCGGAAGCAGCAGGACAAGCTTGCGATGAGCAAGTTCTGTTCGCGCTGCCGCAAGCACACGGAGCACAAAGAAGGCAAGGCCGGCTAAGCCTGCCTTGGGATTTCTTCAAGGCCAGTAGCTCCAACGGTAGAGCAGCGGTCTCCAAATCCGCGTGTTGGGGGTTCGAATCCCTCCTGGCCTGCCATTTTTCCTCCTGACGAGAGACGCGAATGTCGGCGACTGAAGCCAGCGAACAAGCGAACCGCGCGCAAATGGAGCCGGTGCGGCTCGTCATCATCTTCCTGCTTATCTCCGCGGTCGTCGTGGGCCTGTTCTTGGCGAACGTGCTCACCGACCTGTTCGGGACGTTGAAGCTGGGTGGCGACACCGAGCTGATGAGCGGGATTCCACTTTCGAAGCCGCCTCAGCTGCTCGGCTTCGTGCTGGCGATCGGCGCGGCGGTGTACTGCTGGGTGAACCCCAAGGTGCGCACGCTGTCGACCGAGGTCGCGTCCGAGCTCATGCGCGTCAGCTGGCCTTCATTCGACGAGACGCGGCTGCACACGGTGGCGGTGGTCGTCGCTTCGCTGGTGGCCGCGGTGCTGCTCTTCGGCATCGACCGGCTCGCCTACGAAGTCATGGTGTACTGGCTGCCTGCGCTCTGGGAGAAGCTGTGATGTCCGAGACCGCCGAGAAGATCGAGAAGCGTTGGTACGTGGTGCACACGTATTCGGGCTTCGAGAACAAGGCCAAGAAGAGCCTCGAGGACAAGATCAAGATGGAAGGGCTCGCTGAGCTCTTCGGCGACATCAAGATCCCCATGGAGTCCGTCGTGGAGATGCGCGACGGCCAGAAGCGGCAGACGCGCCGCAAGCTCTTGCCCAGCTACATCTTGGTGGAGATGGTCATGAACGACCGCACCAAGCACCTGGTGAAGAACACGCCGAAGGTGACCGGCTTCTTGGGCGCCCACGGCAACGACGATCCGCCGCCGCTTTCGCAGCGCGAGGTCGAGCGCATGATCAGCACTGAAGGGGCGATGAAGCCCAAGCCGCGCGTGCAGTACGACACCGGCGACACCGTGCGCGTGATCGACGGGCCGTTCGCGAACTTCAACGGCACGATCGAAGAAGTGAACGCCGAGAAGGGCCGCGTGAAGGTGCTCGTGTCGATCTTCGGGCGCTCGACGCCGGTGGATTTGGACTTCATGCAGATCGAGAAGACGACGGGCTAGTCGCCCTGCGGTTCTCGCTGCGGACCAAGACTCCCGCTGCACTGAAGCAGCGGAGCAACGGTGGGAGGTGCCGCACGCAAGTCGGCACCGTTCGAACCACGGGAGAAGCACGTCGATGAAGAAGGTCACAGGGCAGGTCAAGCTGCAGATCGCGGCAGGCAAGGCGAACCCGGCGCCGCCGATTGGACCGGCGCTCGGTCAAGCAGGCATCAACATCATGGAGTTCTGCAAGCAGTTCAACGCTGCCACGCAGGCCCAGATGAAGGAGAGCCTGATCATTCCGGTCATCATCACCGTGTACCAGGACCGGTCGTTCACGTTCCTGCTCAAGACGCCGCCGGCGTCGGTGTTGATCAAGAAGGCCGCGGGGCTGCACACCGAGAAGAAGAAGGGCTCGGGGGCCAAGAAGTCGGGCAAGGAGATCGTCGGGAAGATCAGCCAGAAGCAGCTGGAAGAGATCGCCAAGACGAAGATCCAGGACACGACCGCGGGCAGCCTCGAGGCAGCCATGCGGACGATCGCGGGCACGGCGCGCTCCATGGGCGTCGAGGTCAAGTAACCCCTTCCACCCTTCAAAGAACGAGCACTCACATGGCAGGCAAGAAATTCAAGAAGGCGGCGGAGCTGGTCGACCGCAACAAGCGTTACCCGGTCACCGAGGCGTTCAAGCTGCTCAAGCAGACGATCGAGATCACCAAGGGCAAGTGGGATCAGACCGTCGACGTGGCGATCAACCTCGGCATCGACACCAAGCACGCCGACCAGCAGGTCCGCGGCGCGCTGGTGCTGCCCAACGGCACCGGCAAGTCGAAGAAGGTGGCCGTGTTCGCCAAGGGCGACAAGGCGACCGAAGCGCAGAACGCCGGCGCCGACGTCGTGGGCGAGATGGACCTGGCCAAGAAGATCGAAGAAGGCTTCATGGACTTCGACACGGTGATCGCGACCCCCGACATGATGGGCGTGGTCGGCCGGTTGGGTAAGGTCCTCGGTCCTCGCGGCCTCATGCCGAACCCCAAGGTCGGCACCGTGACGCCGGACGTGACCCGCGCGATCAAGGAAGCCAAGGGCGGCAAGATCGAGTTCCGCGCCGAGAAGGCCGGCATCATTCACGCGCCGGTCGGCAAGTCGTCGTTCGCGGCCGAGAAGCTCGAGGAGAACTTCAACAGCCTCATGGAAGTGATCATGAAGATGAAGCCCGCCACCGCGAAGGGCGTGTACCTCAAGGGCGTGGCCGTCTCGTCGACCATGGGCCCCGGCATCAAGGTCGACACCCAGCAGATCAGCGCGAAGTACAAGTAAGGCGCCGACTAACCTGCTGAAAACGCGAGGCTCGCAGCCGTTGACAGGTTGCGAGCCTTTCGGTTAAGGGCACCGAGCTTTCAGGAAGTACCGCGGAGAACGACGGCGTTCGTCCGCGTCAACACCAAAACTGAATCAACCCCCTGGGACGAAGACAGCAGGGACGAGTGGGCGCCGCGCGAGCTGCGGCCTTGGGAATCGGGAAACCGGTGGCCAGGCGTGAGGAGCCCCTTCGTTTAATCGGTGCCGCAGCTTGGCGCCGCCCCTGCCGAGACCAACGGGAGAGTGCTTGAGGGGTCGCTTGGACGGGACTTCGCGAAAAGCTCGCTCTTGGGCTTCTGCCAGGAAGACGAAGCGGAAGGAGGTGACAGAATGCTCAAGAGCGAAAAAGAGACCCTCACCAAGGAACTCAACGACAAGTTCACCCGTGCAAAGACGGTGATCGTCGCGGAGTTCCGCAAGCTCGACGTGGACACGGTCAACCGGCTTCGAAAGAAGCTGCGCGACGGTGGTGTCGAGTGGAAGGTGCTGAAGAACACGCTGGCCCGACGTGCGGCCAAGGGGACGACGGTCGAGCACGTCAGCGACGATTTCGTGGGGCCAGTGGCCGCCGCGATCTCATACGGCGACGTGATCAGCCCGGCGAAGATCCTCACCGAGTTCATCAAGGACTTGGAGACGATCAAGATCCGAAGCGCGGTCGTCGAAGGAAAGAAGACCGACGCCAAGGGCGTGCAGGCGCTGGCGAAGATGCCGGGCTTGCCCGAGCTGCGTGCGCAGATCCTCGGAATGATCAACCAACCGGCGACGAAGTTGGCCCGCACCATCAAGGAGCCGGGCGCCGCGTTGGCGCGTGTCATTCAGCAGAAGGCCGAGAAGAAGTGAC
Organism: Myxococcaceae bacterium; assembly: GCA_022842905.1. GTDB lineage: Bacteria > Myxococcota > Myxococcia > Myxococcales > Myxococcaceae > JALHOS01. The sequence goes on from JALHOS010000017.1 coordinate 14,985, forward strand.
CTCAAGCAGTCCAACCATTTCGTAGCAACCATTCCGAAGGAAAGAAGACATGGCAGACATCAACTCAATCGTGGACCAGCTGTCGTCGCTCACCGTCATGGAGGCGGCGGACCTGGTGAAGAAGCTGGAAGAGAAGTGGGGCGTGTCGGCAGCGGCCATGGCCGTCGCGGCGGGCCCTGCGGCTGCGGCCGCGGCTCCGGTCGAAGAGAAGACCGAGTTCACGGTCGTGCTGGCGAAGGCCGGTGACAAGAAGATCGACGTCATCAAGGTCGTTCGCGAGCTGACCGGCCTGGGCCTGAAGGAGGCCAAGGACCTCGTCGAGGGCGCCCCGAAGAACGTGAAGGAAGGCGTCAACAAGGACGAGGCGAACAAGATGAAGGAGAAGCTGACGGCCGCGGGCGCGACCGTCGAGCTCAAGTAATCGGTTCGAGTCGTACGCCTAAAGGGAGCCGAGGCCTCACAGAGGGGCCTCGGCTTTCCCCGCTTCAAGAAGCCTGCTTAACGCCGCCGCCGCAGTACCACGTCGTTGTCTTTCTCGAGCGAGAGCCGAATGCCCACCTTGCAGAACAACTTCCGGACCCGAAAGAACTTCGCGAAGATCCCGAAGGTCATCGAGATCCCCAATCTCATCAACATTCAGAAGCTCAGCTACGAGAAGTTCCTGCAGGCCGACGTGGCCGCAGACAAGCGTGAGGACGTGGGGCTGCAGGCGGTCTTCAAGTCTGTCTTCCCGATTCGAGACTTCAACGAGACCAGCTCGCTCGAGTTCGTCAGCTACAACCTGGAGAAGCCCAAGTACGACGTGGACGAGTGCCGTCAGCGCGGCATGACGTTCGCGGCGCCCATCAAGGTGGTCGTGCGCCTGGTGGTCTGGGACAAGGACGCGGAGACTGGCGCGCAGTCGATCCGCGACGTCAAGGAGCAGGAGGTCTACTTCGGTGAGATCCCGCTCATGACCGAGAACGGGACCTTCATCATCAACGGGACCGAGCGCGTGGTGGTCAGCCAGCTGCACCGCTCGCCGGGCGCGTTCTTCGACCACGACAAGGGCAAGACGCACAGCTCCGGCAAGCTGCTCTACAACGCCCGCATCATTCCTTCGCGCGGCTCGTGGCTGGACTTCGAGTTCGACCACAAGGACGTGCTCTACGTGCGCATCGATCGCCGCCGGAAGCTGCCGGTGACGGTGCTGGTGCGCGCGCTCGGCGCGGTGCAGGACACGGCGCGCAAGAACCCCCTCGAGTTCAAGGGCGGCACCGAGGAGATCCTCAACTATTTCTACCAGACCGAGACGGTGTACCTGCTCGGCGAAGAGGAGTTCGAGAAGTCCGTCGACGTGGAGCTGCTCTACAACCAGCTCGCGACGCGCGACGTGAAGACGAAGTCGGGCGAGATCATCGTCAAGAAGAAGCGCAAGTTCACGCGCGCCGCGCTCAAGAAGCTCGAACAGGCGAAGATCACGCGGCTGCCGATCGATGCCGACGAGCTGTTCACCAAGGTGTCGGCGCTGGACGTGGTGGACGAGGCGACCGGCGAGGTGATCGTCGAGTGCAACGAAGAGGTCAACCAGGGCACCGTCAAGGAGCTGCTCAAGCGCGGCATCACCGAGCTCAAGGTCCTCTTCATCGACAACCTGAACGTGGGCCCGTACCTGCGCGACACGTTGCTCATGGACAAGATCGAGACGCCGGAAGAGGCGCTCATGGAGATCTACCGGCGCGTGCGCCCGGGTGACCCGCCGACGCCGGAGACGGCCAAGCACCTGTTCACGAACGTGCTGTTCTTCAACCCCGAGCGGTACGACCTGTCCAAGGTCGGCCGGCTCAAGCTCAACAGCAAGTTCGCGCTCGAGGAGCCGCTGGACAACCAGGTGCTGACCAAGCGGGACGTGCTGGAGACGATCCGCTACCTCATCGACCTGAAGAACGGCCGCGGCGTCATCGACGACATCGACCACCTGGGCAACCGGCGCGTGCGCGCGGTGGGTGAGTTGCTCGAGAACCAGTACCGCATCGGCCTGGTGCGCATGGAGCGAGCGATCAAGGAGCGCATGAGCCTCCAGGAGATCGAGACGCTCATGCCGCACGATCTGATCAACGCGAAGCCGGTGACCGCGGTGATCAAGGAGTTCTTCGGCTCGAGCCAGCTCTCGCAGTTCATGGACCAGACGAACCCGCTGTCGGAGGTGACGCACAAGCGCCGCCTGTCCGCGCTCGGGCCCGGCGGTCTGACGCGCGAGCGCGCCGGCTTCGAGGTGCGCGACGTGCACCCGACGCATTACGGCCGCATCTGCCCGATCGAGACGCCGGAAGGCCCGAACATCGGCCTCATCAGCTCGCTGAGCTCCTATGCGCGCGTGAACGAGTTCGGCTTCATCGAGACGCCGTACCGCAAGGTCGAAGACGGCGGCACGACGCCGGACGTCGCGTTCTACTCGGCGCTCGAAGAAGAGAAGCACACGATCGCCCAGGCGAACGTGGCGGTGGACAAGAAGGGCAAGTTCACCGCGGACGGCCTGCAGGCGCGCCGCGGCGGTGAGTTCGTCCAAGCCCGTCCCGAAGACGTGAACCTGATGGACGTGTCGCCGAACCAGCTGGTGTCGGTGGCCGCGTCGCTGGTGCCGTTCCTCGAGAACGACGACGCCAACCGCGCGCTCATGGGCTCGAACATGCAGCGCCAGGCCGTTCCGCTGGTGCGCACCGCGGCGCCGCTCGTCGGCACGGGGATCGAGGGCGTGGTGGCCCGCGACTCCGGCGTGTGTGTCGTCGCCAAGCGCGACGGCGTGGTGGAGTCGGTGGACGCCAGCCGCATCGTCGTGCGCGCCGAAGTGCCGGCCGCGTTCAGCGACGTGGCCAGCGAGGTCGACATCTACAACCTGGTCAAGTACCAGCGGTCGAACCAGAGCACCTGCCTGAACCAGAAGCCCATCATCAAGAAGGGCGACAAGGTGAAGAAGGGGGACGTGCTCGGCGACGGGCCGGCTTGTGAGACGGGTGAGCTCGCGCTCGGGCAGAACGTGGTCGTCGCGTTCATGCCGTGGCAGGGGTACAACTTCGAAGACTCGATCCTGATCAGCGAGAACATCGTCAAGCACGACGTGTTCACGTCGATCCACATCGAAGAGTTCGAGTGCATCGCCCGCGACACGAAGCTGGGCAAGGAAGAGATCACCCGCGACATTCCGAACGTCGGTGAAGAGGCGCTCAAGGACCTCGACGAGTCCGGCATCATCCGGATCGGCGCCGAGGTGAAGCCGGGCGACATTCTCGTCGGGAAGATCACGCCGAAGGGCGAGACGCAGCTGTCTCCGGAAGAGAAGCTGCTGCGCGCGATCTTCGGCGAGAAGGCCGGCGACGTCCGCGACACCGGCCTGCGCGTGCCGCCGGGCGTGACGGGCACGATCATCGGCGCCAAGGTCTTCTCCCGAAAGGGCGTCGACAAGGACGAGCGCGCCAAGCAGATCGAGTCCATGGAGGAAGCGCGCCTCCTCAAGGACCAGAACGACGAGATCAAGATCCTGCAGGACTCGGCGTTCAGCCGGATCCGCAAGATGATCCTCGGCAAGGAAGCGGCCGGGAAGCTCATCGACGACAAGGGCAAGCAGCTGGTCAAGAAGGGCGACACGCTCAACGAAGAACTGCTGTCCCAGGTGCCCTACAAGTACTGGGGCGAGCTGTCGGTGACCGACCAGATCGACCAGAAGATCCGCGACATCATCAAGAACCTCGAGGAGAACAAGGAGGCCGTGAAGCTGGCCTTCGGCGAGAAGATCGCGCGGATCAAGAAGGGCGACGAGCTGCCGCCGGGCGTCATCAAGATGGTGAAGGTGTACGTCGCCATCAAGCGCAAGCTGTCGGTCGGCGACAAGATGGCCGGCCGCCACGGCAACAAGGGCGTCGTCTCGCGCGTGCTGCCGATCGAGGACATGCCGTACCTCGAAGACGGCCGTCCGGTGGACCTGGTGCTCAACCCGCTCGGCGTGCCGAGCCGCATGAACATCGGCCAGATCCTGGAGACGCACCTGGGCTGGGCGGCGCGCGGCGTCGGCGAGCGGCTCAACGCGTACATCGAGCAGAACTACACCGGCGACCAGCTGCGTAAGCAGCTCAAGGGCGTCTACGACGACGAGGCGTTCCACGCGTTCCTCGAGAAGCTGTCGGACAAGGAAGTGATGGAGCTGTGCCGCCGCCTGCGGCCCGGCATTCACGTCAGCTCGCCGGTGTTCGAAGGCGCGCACGAGAACGAGATCCACACGCTGCTGGAGACGGCCAACCTGCCCAAGACCGGTCAGATGGTGCTCTTCGACGGCCGCACCGGCGAGCCGTTCGACCAGAACGTCACCGTCGGCATCATGTACATGCTCAAGCTGCACCACCTGGTCGACGAGAAGATCCACGCGCGCTCGATCGGGCCGTACTCGCTCGTCACCCAGCAGCCGCTCGGCGGCAAGGCGCAGTTCGGCGGTCAGCGCTTGGGCGAAATGGAAGTCTGGGCCATGGAAGCGTACGGGGCCGCGTACAGCTTGCAGGAGTTCCTGACGGTGAAGTCCGACGACGTGCTGGGCCGCACGCGCATGTACGAGTCGATCGTCAAGGGCGACTACCAGCTCGAGTCTGGGCTGCCGGAGTCCTTCAACGTGTTGCTCAAGGAGCTCCAGGCGCTGGCGCTGGACGTGGAGCTGCTGGAGCACGCTCCGCCGGAGCGCCGCCGCGCGACGATCATGATCGGGGACGAGCCGAGCAAGTTGGGGACCGACGCCTAAGGGGCGATCGCGGTTTCCCAACCGGACGACACACGAACGCAAACGCCATTCATTTTTCGCAACTCACGCAGGCCTAGAAGGGTGAATCCGTGAAGGACATCTTCAATTTCTTCGAGAAGCCGAAGGACCCGCTGTCTTTCCAGGCGATCCGCATCGCCCTGGCGTCACCGGACAAGATCCGCCAGTGGTCGCACGGCGAAGTGAAGAAGCCGGAGACGATCAACTACCGCACGTTCAAGCCGGAGCGCGACGGCCTGTTCTGCGCCCGCATCTTCGGGCCGGTGAAGGACTACGAGTGCAACTGCGGCAAGTACAAGCGGCTCAAGCACCGCGGCGTGGTCTGCGAGAAGTGTGGCGTCGAGGTGATCCAGTCGAAGGTGCGCCGTGAGCGGCTGGGCCACATCACGTTGGCCACGCCGGTCGCCCACATCTGGTTCCTCAAGAGCCTGCCGTCCCGCATCGGCAACCTCTTGGACATGACGCTGAAGGACCTCGAGAAGGTCCTGTACTGCGAGGCGTACATCGTCCTCGATCCGAAGGCGACGCCGCTGACCGTCGGGCAGCTGCTGACGGAAGACCAGTACCAGAAGGCGCTCAAGGAGCACGGCGACGACCCGGCCAGCCCGGCGTTCGTGGCGCAGATGGGCGGCGAGGCCGTCCGCGACATGCTCAAGCAGATCAACGTGGACGTCATGGCCGAGCAGCTGCGCGGCGACATGAAGGTGACCACGAGCGAGACGAAGCGGAAGAAGCTGGCCAAGCGCCTGAAGGTGCTCGAGTCCTTCCGCGTGTCGGGCCCCGCGGGGCAGCGCAACCAGCCCGAGTGGATGATGCTGGACGTGATCCCTGTGCTCCCGCCGGATCTCCGCCCGCTGGTGCCGCTCGACGGCGGCCGCTTCGCGACGTCGGACCTGAACGATCTGTACCGCCGCGTGATCAACCGGAACAACCGCCTCAAGCGGCTCCAGGAGCTCAACGCCCCGGACATCATCATTCGCAACGAGAAGCGCATGCTGCAGGAGGCCGTCGACGCGCTGTTCGACAACGGCCGCCGCGGCAAGACGATCACCGGGCCCAACAAGCGGCCGCTCAAGTCGCTGTCGGACATGCTCAAGGGCAAGCAGGGCCGGTTCCGCCAGAACCTGCTCGGCAAGCGCGTGGACTACTCGGGTCGTTCGGTGATCGTCGTCGGTCCCGAGCTCAAGCTGCACCAGTGCGGCCTGCCGAAGATCATGGCGCTCGAGCTGTTCAAGCCGTTCATCTACAACAAGCTCGAAGACAAGGGTTACGTCACCACCATCAAGTCGGCGAAGAAGATGGTGGAGAAGGAGCGCCCGGAGGTCTGGGACATTCTCGACGAGGTGATCCGCGAGCACCCGGTGCTGCTCAACCGCGCGCCGACGCTGCACCGCCTGGGCATTCAGGCGTTCGAGCCGGTGCTCATCGAAGGCAAGGCGATCCAGCTGCACCCGCTGGTCTGCACGGCGTTCAACGCCGACTTCGACGGCGACCAAATGGCCGTGCACGTGCCGCTGTCGATCGAAGCGCAGATGGAAGCGCGCGTGCTGATGATGTCGACGAACAACATCCTCTCGCCTGCGAACGGCAAGCCGATCATCGTCCCCACGCAGGACATGGTGCTCGGCATCTATTACATGACGCGGCCGCGCGAGTTCGCGCCGGGTGAAGGCATGACCTTCGCGTCGCCGGACGAGGTGCGCTCGGCGTACGACCAGGGCGTCGTGCACCTGCAGGCGAAGATCAAGTGCCGGCTGAACGGGAAGATCTACGAGACGACCTGCGGCCGCGTGCTGCTGTCGGAGATCGTGCCCAAGCGCGTGGGCTTCGATGAAGTCAACAAGGTCCTCGACAAGAAGCAGCTCGGGAACCTGATCGACGTCTGCTACCGCCTCACCGGCGAGAAGGAGACGGTGCTGCTCGCCGACCGCATTCGGAGCTTCGGCTACACGAACGCGACGAAGGCCGGCATCTCGGTCGCCCTCAAGGACCTGATCGTCCCGCAGGCCAAGCACACGCTGATCGAGTCGGCGCAGAAGGAAGTGCAGGAAGTCGACAACCAGTACCTCGAAGGCCTCATCACGGCCGGCGAGCGTTCGAACAAGGTGATCGACATCTGGGCGCAGACGACGGAGAGCATCACCAAGAAGATGATGGAGCAGATTTCCGAAGAGGAGATCTCCGGGCACAACCGCGACGGCAAGCGCGAGACGCGCAAGCAGAAGTCGTTCAACCCGATCTTCATCATGGCCGACTCCGGCGCCCGCGGATCGACGCAGCAGATTCGTCAGCTCGCCGGCATGCGTGGCCTCATGGCCAAGCCCAGCGGTGAGATCATCGAGCAGCCGATCACCGCGAACTTCCGCGAAGGCCTCTCGGTGCTCCAGTACTTCATCTCCACGCACGGCGCCCGCAAGGGTCTGGCGGACACGGCGCTGAAGACGGCGAACTCGGGCTACCTGACCCGCCGCCTGGTGGACGTCGCGCAGGACGCGATCATCAACGAGTACGACTGCGGCACGCTGGACGGCCTGCTGATCACCGCGCTGGTCGAAGGCGGCGAAGAGATCGAGCCGCTGGCCGAGCGCATTCTCGGTCGCGTGGCCCTCGACGACATTCACGATCCCGTGACCGGCGAGGTCTTGGTGCGCGCGAACGAGGAGATCGACGAGAAGCGCGTGCAGAAGATCGTCAACGCCGGCCTGGACAAGGTGAAGATCCGCTCGGGTCTGACCTGCCAGACCAAGCGCGGCATCTGCGTCGAGTGCTACGGCCGCGACTTGGCGCGCGGGCGCAAGGTGTCCGTCGGCGAGGCGGTGGGCGTGATCGCCGCGCAGTCGATCGGCGAGCCTGGCACGCAGCTGACCATGCGCACGTTCCACGTCGGCGGCACGGCGACCGGTCGTTCGCAGCAGTCGGAGCTGCTCGCGCGCTTCGCTGGCGTCGTGAAGTTCTCGACGATGACGACGGTGAAGCGCAACGCGGTGACGGAGGAGGGCGGCAAGAAGATCGAAATGCTCGTCGTCACCAACCGCAACGGCGAGCTGATCGTCGTCGACGACTCGGGCCGTGAGCGTGAGCGCCACAAGATCGTCTACGGCGCGCGGCTCTTCGTGAAGGAAGGGCAGAAGGTCGACGCCGCGGCGCGGCTGGCCGAGTGGGACGCCTTCGCTCTGCCGCTGCTCTCCGAGGTGGGCGGCATCGTGGAGTTCGAGGACATCATCGAGTCGGTCACGATGACGGAGTCGCACGACGAAGTGACCGGCATGAGCCGCCGGACCATCATCGAGTCGAAGGACCCCGAAGCGCGGCCCCGCATCCGCATTCGCGACGCGAAGACCGACGAAGCGAAGACGTTGGCCAACGGCCAGCCGGCGATCTACTACCTGACGCCGGGGTCCGCGCTCGCGGTCGAAGACAAGCAGGAGATCACGCCGGGTGAAGTGCTCGCCCGCGTGCCCCGCGAGACGACGAAGACCAAGGACATCACCGGTGGTCTGCCGCGCGTCGCCGAGCTCTTCGAAGCGCGCAAGCCGAAGGATCACGCGATCATCGCGGAGATCGACGGCCTGGTGTCGTTCGGCAAGGACACCAAGGGCAAGCGCAAGGTGATCGTGACGCCGGAAGTGAACGGCGAAGCGCGCGCCGACTTGGCCAAGGAGTACTTGATCAACAAGAGCAAGACGATCGTCGTGCACGCGGGCGATCGCGTGAAGGCCGGCGAAGCCCTCATGGACGGGTCGGCCAACCCACACGACATTCTCAAGGTGCTCGGCGAGAAGGAGCTGGCGCGCTTCCTGGTCGACGAAATCCAGGAGGTGTACCGACTCCAGGGCGTGAAGATCAACGACAAGCACATCGAAGTGATCGTGCGGCAGATGCTGCGCCGCGTGCGCGTCACCGACGTGGGCGACACCGAGTTCCTCGTCGACGAGCAGGTCGAGAAGTGGGTCTTCGAAGACGAGAACGAGAAGGCGCTCAACCTGGGCAAGCGGCCCGCCGTCGGTGAGCCGCTGCTGCTCGGCATCACCAAGGCGTCGCTGTCGACCGAGTCCTTCATCTCGGCGTCGTCCTTCCAGGAGACGACCAAGGTGCTCACCGAAGCGGCGATCTCCGGCAAGGTCGACTACCTGCGCGGCCTGAAGGAGAACGTCATCATGGGTCGGCTGATCCCTGCGGGCACGGGGCTGCCGAACTACAAGCACCTCGACATTCAGGTCGAGACGCCGCCGCTCGAAGGTGGCGCGGAGCTTGGCGCGGCCGACGCGGCGGGATCGGCGGCCTCGATGGCGACGGGTGGCATGTCGGTGCGCGCGGAGTCCGGCGCGGCATAAGGCCACTGACCGGACTGCAGTGCTGGGGTCGTGACGGGGTGCCACTCGCGGTGTGAGGGCGCCCCGTTGCATTCAAGGCAAGCAAGAGAGGCCTCATGGACAAGCACCCGAAGGGCGTCGCCGAGATAGTCCAGCAGTGGTGGGAGCAGGCGGCGGTGGCGGTGTCGAGCGCCGAAGACGAAGTCGCCAAGCTCTTCGCGCGTCTGCCGGGCGTGGCTGCGCTGCAGCCCGACGAGGCGCGCCGGCAGGTCGGTGAGCTGACCGAGCGCCTCAAGCAGCAGCGCCGCGACGCCGAGCGTCGGGTGGAAGACGCCGTGCGCCAGGCCGTCAGCCGGCTGAAGGTGCCGACGCGCGACGAGGTGCTCGGGCTGTCGTCCCGGCTCGACGCGTTGGCCAAGCGGATCGAGGACCTCGGCCGGTGAGTGAGGCCCGGCCAGGACACGTGGTCGGCGCCGCGGCTTTCTTCGCGGTGGCGGCGCTCTCGGCGGCGGCGGTGGGGTTCTCCGCCCGGCCGGTCGCGACCGTCCCTTCGCTGCCTGCGCTCGCCGTCGTCCCTGAGCCGGCGCACGTCTGTCACGAGGAGACGGAGCGCGTGTTGGCGGCGCTCGAGCCTCGCACCACGTCCTGGGGCAACGCCTTCCGGCACGACGTCGCCGAGGCCGTGGCCGAGGAAGCTGAGCGCGCGGGGTTCGACCCGCTCCTGGTGCTGGCCGTGATCGACGCGGAGTCGGACTTCCGGATCGACACCACGTCGCGGGCTGGGGCGCGCGGCATCATGCAGCTGCGGCCGGACACGCTCCGAGCGGTGGCCGAGCGAGAAGGGCTGACCCTCGATGATCCCGCGCTGCCAGCGACCACGACGCAGGTGCGGCTCGGCACCCGGTACCTCCGCACCCTCGTGGGGAGCTTCGCGGGGCGCATGGACCTGGGGTTGATGGCGTACAACGCGGGGCCCAATCGGCTGCTCGCGAAGATCCGCGAAGGTTCGACGGCCTCGCTGTTGCCCTACGTGGGCGAGGTCCGGCGTAGCTACCTGGCGCTGCGCGCGGACGTCGGCGAGGTTGGCGCCTGGGCCGACGCGCACGCCGCGGTGCGCAGCGAGGTGTCCCGTGACTGACGGACCGAGCCTCCAGGAACGCTATTCGCCGAACAGCCCGTGCTTCGGCTGCGGCCCGGCCAACGCCAAGGGCCTGCGGATCCGCAGCTTCGTCGAGGGCGACCTCCTCGTCGCCGACTGGACCCCCGAAGCGCACCACGAGGCGTTCCCCGGGGTGCTCAACGGCGGCATCATCGGCTCGCTGCTCGACTGCCACTGCAACTGGGCGGCGGCGAACCACTTGAGGGTGGCTCGGGGGCTCGACGCGCCGCCGTGCACCGTCACCGCCGACTACGCGATCGTCCTGCGCCGGCCCTGTCCAACCGACAAGCCGCTCAAGTTGACCGCGCGGGTGACGTCCCACGAGGGCGATCGCTGCGTCGTCGAGGGGGAGCTGACGTCGGACGGGAAGGTGCGCGCCACGTGCAAGGGGACCTTCGTGGCCGTGCAGCCAGGGCACCCGGCGTACCACCGCTGGTGACGCGAGCGTCGCCCGTCAAGTCCCGTACCCGCCCACCGCCAGCTCGTCACGGCGCCTGACCCGGGCGTTCGCTGCGCCTTGTGGTATCGACCCGAAGACTCATCTCACGTTGGGAGCGCACCATGGCCACGGTTCGTCAGCTGGGACGGAAGTTCGCACACGACAAGCAGGTGACGCTCGAAGAAGCCAAGGCGCTCGTCGCCAAGGCGACGGAGTCCGGCAAGGCCACCAAGTCCACCCAGGCGGCGCTCCGCAAGGTGCTCAAGCAGTACGGCGATCGGTTCACGCTCGAAGCGCGGGCGGAGGTACAGGCGGTCCTCGATCCCGTCAGCCAGTCGCAGTCCGTCGGCCAGGCGATCGTCCCGCTGCAGATCCCCGGTGGGCAGCGGCCGGTGTTCCTCACGACGAGCGGCCAGTTCACCGTCGAGCCAGACGGCGCCGCGCCGGTGGACGACGCCGAGCTGGGAGAGGCCTGGTACCGCGCCGCCGAGGCCGCGAGCGACGCCCGGACGCCGATGCTGGCGGAGCTCAAGCCCGACCTGCAGGCGGCGGTCTTCGACCAGCTCAAGACCGTGCTGTCCCGCGCCCAGGCCGAACCCGGCGCGACGAAGATCGAGGGCTACAAGGCCGAGCAGCTGCGCGCGAGCGCCGGCACCGTGCTGCTCGATCTGATCGACTCCGCACAGTCGCCCCAGCTGCGCAAGGACGCCGTGGGCGCGCTGGAGCGCATGGTGCGCGCCGAGCCGGACACTCGCGTCCGCGAGACGCTCGTCTTCCACTTCGCCAACAGCAAGGTCGGACAGAGTGAGGAGTACAAGAAGCTGGCGGACTCGCTGATCGCCGAGCTGACGCCCACCAAGCCTCCGTACGACGCGTGGTTCGCCGACGGGAACAACACCGTCACGCTGGCGTGGGCCGTCGGTGAAGACGAGTTCTGGAAGGGCTTCACCACCTACCTGAAGAGCAAGGGCTTCAAGCCCACGAGCCCCGAGAGCCAGAAGGGCGTCTCCACGTACGAAGCGACGTTCGACAAGCCGGGCGTCGGCCCCACGACGTTCCGCATTCACGTCCGAGAGAACGAAGCCGACATTCTCAAGCCCATGGGCGACCAGGCGGTGGACATCGTCGGGTACGACGGCCATTCGGACTGGGGGCGCAACATGTCGCACTCGGTGCGCGCCGGCCCGGAGAGGACGGACGGCGGGCAGGGGAAGCTGATCTTCTACAACCTGTGCGTCGGCAAGGGCATGCTCGACCGCGTCAAGGAGAAGTACGGCAACGCGCAGCTCGTCACGACGTTCGCCGCGTCGAACTTCTACACCGACGCCCAGGGCCAGATGACGCGCGGAGAAGGGCAGCAGGCGCTCATGGCGTTGATCGACGGCATCGCGGCGAGAGCGGACTGGAAGGCGATCCACGGGGCGATGAACCGCGCCGCGGACATTGGCTGGGGGCGGACCTGGGACAACTACCTGACGCCGATCTCCACCGATACGCGGGAGCGCGTGCTCGACCGGGACAACGACGGTCAGGCCGACTACCTGGACAAACACTTCAACTTCTCCCTGTTTCATGTCGAAGAGGACACCGCTCGCGAGCTCGAGCCGGTGCGCCAGGAGCGGCACGCGTCGATCCTCGACGGCACGAAGGTCATCGTCGCGGCGAACATGGTGAACACCCTGTCCGAGTTCAGTGGGCTGCTCGATCGCTTCAACCCGGACTCGAAGGTGGTGGGCGACGGCTGGTTCGAGCCGAAGCTGGGCGATCACGAGCTGGTGCGCTTCAACGAGCGCCCGCGGCGCGACGGCAAGGGCGTCGACGTGGCGTTCCAGGTCAACGCCCGCTACGCGCACATGTCCGAAGAGATGCTGCGGGCGATCGCCGTCTCCGAGTTCACGCGGTGGCTGGCGAACAACGGCAAGCTGCGGCTGTCGGCGGCGGAGGCGAAGCTCGGCGGCGCGCTGGCCTTCGCGCAGTCGCTGGACGTCGACGAGAGCTTTCGTGACGGCCCGGTGTGGAGCGCGTACCTCAAGCGCATGAACCTCCCGGCGGACCTCACGTACGAGAAGGTCACGCAGGCCCTCGAGGCTCACAGCGGGCACAACTACTCGGGCGACCCCGCGTCGATCGCCAAGCTGAGCTCTCTGCTCAGCAAGGACGTGCTCGACGTGCTCGAGAAGCCGGAGGTCGGCGTGCCGACGACGCTGTTGTGAGCGCCTGGGCGATCGTCGCTGGCTTGGGCCTGCTGGGCAGCACGCCCCCGGCCTTCAACGAGGCGACCGTGGGCCGCTTCGTGCAGCTGGCGCTGGACTGCGTCCACAAGGAGTACCCCAACAAGATCGGCCACGTCCTCAACGGCCCAGACGACGTGGGGACGCCTCGGCAGCTCACGCCGGCCTTCTTCGGCTGCTACGACTGGCACAGCTCGGTGCACGGGCACTGGCTGCTCGCCCGCGCCGCGCGACTGTTCCCCAACGCCTCTTTCGCCGCGCCCGCGAAGGCCGCGCTGGCGGCGAGCCTGACGGCGCAGAACGTGGCGTCCGAGGTCCGGTACCTCTCAGCCCCGGGGCGGGTGAGCTTCGAGCGGCCGTACGGGCTCGCGTGGCTGCTCGCGCTGGCCCAGGAGCTTCGCGAGGCGCCGACGGAGGAGCTGCAGGCGCTCGGGCGGATCCTGGCGCCGCTCGAAGCCGAGACCGTCAAGCGGCTGAGCGCCTGGCTGCCCAAGCTGTCCACGCCGGTGCGCTCGGGTGAGCACTCGCAGTCGGCCTTCGCGCTGGGGCTGGCGCTCGACTGGGCGCGCTCGGCCCAGGACCGCGCGTTCGAAGCGCTGATCGTCGCCCGCGCCCGCGCGTACTTCGGCGCCGACACCCGCTGCCCGCTGGCCTACGAGCCGTCGGGCGAGGACTTCCTGTCGCCCTGCCTGGCGGAGGCGGACCTCATGCGCCGCGTGGTTTCGAAGAACGAGTTCTCGTCGTGGCTGACGCAGTTCCTGCCCGTCGTGAAGCAGGGCAGGGCGAGCTGGCTGGCCCCGGCGATCGTGAGCGATCCGACGGATCCCAAGCTCGCGCACCTGGACGGCCTCAACCTGAGCCGAGCGTGGATGTTGGACGGCGTGGCGTCGGTGTTGCCCCTCAAGGACCAGCGGCGCGTGGCGATCGCGGCCGCGGCCGACGCACACCGGGACAAGGGCCTGGCTGCCGTCACCGGCGAGCACTACGAGGGCGGACACTGGCTCGGGACGTTCGCCATGTACCTGGTGACGCAGCGTGGGCTGCCCGCAGCCCCGGCGCCCGCACCTGGCAGATGAACATGTCCTCGCGCTCGCTTTTCTGCCTTCGGCGAAGCGCGACCGCTCGAAGCGTTCGAACAGCTCGTCGGACTGACCGGTCGCCATCGGGGCGGACGCAGGCTCCGGACGTTCACCGATGACCTGGTGACGCAGCGTGGCCTGTCCGGATCCCCGGGCACCGCCCAGCCTCTAACCGATGATCATGTCCTCGCGCTCGAGCCGGCCTTCGGCGAAGCGCGACAGCTCGAAGCGTTCGAACAGCTCGTCGGACTGGCCGGTCGCCATCCACGCCGCCATGCGCTCGGCGACGGCCGGCGCCATCATGAAGCCGTGGCCGACGAAGCCGTGGAGGTGGAGCAGGTTCGACAGCCCCTTCGTGCGCCCGAGGATCGGCGAGTTGTCCGGCGTGACGTCGTAGGGGCCGGCCCACTGCCGGAGGATCTTCACCTGGCCCAGCCGAGGCGACAGCTCCAGCAGCGCGCGGCTGTACCGGGCGAGGAAGCGTGAGGTCGACCCCAGGTTCATGCCGGCTGGCTCCTTGGGGTCGCCCATGCCGCCGACGATCTCTCCGCGCATGGACTGGGAAAAATACAGGCCGGAGTCGAGCACCGACACCAGCGGCCCGAGGAACGGCTTGAGCGGCTCGGTCGAGCAGATCTCGTGGCGGTGCGGCTCGTTGGGAAGATCCACGCCGCACAGCGAGGCCACGGACGGGCTCCAGGCGCCGGCCGCGAGCACGACCTGATCGCAGGCGATCTCCCCGCGATCGGTCAGCACCTTGGTGATGCGCCCCTGGCCCAGCTCGAAGCCGACGACCTTGGTGAACGTCTCCACCGCGACGCCGACCTTCTGGCAGGCCTGCGCGTAGCCCCAGAGGAAGGCCCACGGGAAGATGACGCCGTCCTTCGGGTTCCACGCCGCCGCCTTCACGCCGGTCAGGCTGAGGTCTGGCACGTGCTCCTGCGCGCCGTCGGCGGTGAGCAGCTGCGTCGGCACGCCGTGCTGATTGTGCAGCGCAGCGCTCCGCTCGAGCCGCTGCACGATCGCGTCGGATTTGGCGAGGAACAGGTAGCCGCCGCGGCGCAACCACACGTTGATCTTCATGTCGCGTGCGAAGCGCTCCATGAGATCGATCGACCGGCGCGCGAGGTGAATGAGCGACGGCGTGCCCCACTGCATGCGCACGCCGCCGCCGTTGCGACCAGACGCGCCGGCGCACAGGTAGCCCTTCTCCAGCACGACGACGTCGGTCTCGCCGCGCTGGGTCAGGTTCCAGGCGAGCGCGAGGCCCATGATACCGCCGCCGATGATCACGACCTTGGCCTTGGGCTTCACGGGGGCGACCGGCTTGAGCGCGGCCTCGGTGAAGCCGAGCGCGGGAGGCACGCCGCCGCCGGGCGCGAGCTGGCTGACGTCCAGGCTCGCCCACTGCCGCATCTCGGTCGGCACGAAGGGTGGGCGCGGCGTGAAGGCCAGCAGCGCCTCGGGCTTGGGCGGCTGTGCGCTGCTCGCCAGGTGCCGCGCGACGGCGTTCATGCACTGCTTGCCTTGGCACATGCCGGTGCCGAAGCCGGTGAAGCGCTTGATGCTCTCGATGTCGCGGTAGCCCTGGGCGATGCAGTGATCGACCTCGGTCACCGTGACGTCTTCGCAGGGGCACAGCAGGGCCTTGGTCACGGTGCGCTCCTGCGGGCCGCGAGGATCGACTCGGCGGCCACCAAGCCCTGCTCGGCGGCGGCGGCGGCGCTCATGGCCCCGCGCAGCTCACCGGCGGCCCAGACATTGGACGCCGCGGTGCGTCCCGCGGCGTCGGCTTCGAGCACGAAGAGCTGGCTCTTCGGCTCCCAGCTGACCTTCCCCCCCGCGGCTCTCCCCAGTTCGAACGCGGGAGACGGCGGCCCACAGAGGGCGACGGCGTCGCAATCGACCTTGGCGGTGCGCGGGCCGTCGCGGACGGTGAGCGCTTCGACGCGCGAGAAGCCGTGGGCCTTGAGCGGCGTCTGGCCGACGGCCACGGCCTTCGCCCCAGCGCCGGTGAGTAGCGACGCCAGCGCGCGGGCTTCGGATAGATCGCCGACGCAGGCCACCACGTCTCCCACCAGCACTCGGTGCCGACGCAGCAGTCCGCTGACGGCGCGCGCCGCGTAGATGCCGGGCAGGTCGTTGTTCTCGAACACGGCGAAGGGCGGGTGCCCGCCGTTGGCGAGCAGCAGTTGGTCGAAGACGATGACGCGCAGTTGCTCACCGTGCTTGACGACCAGGTACGGCACGCCGTCGTCCGCGAACAGCCCGACCACCGTCGAATCGAGCGCCAGCTTCGCCGGCGGGCAGTCGAACACCGGGGGCAGCCCGTCTTCCGCGGCCGTCAGCAAGCGGCCTCCGGCGGCGCTGCCCTTCTCGAGGACCAGGTACGGCGCCCGCGCGGCCTCGAAGCAGCGCGCCGCGGCGAGGCCAGCAGCTCCCGCGCCGACGATGACGATCGGCTCACGCGTCACCGTGGCCACCGGCAGCGGCGGGGCGGCGCGGTCGGGCAAGAGTCCAAGCCCGGCGAGCTTGCGCGCGATCTTCAGCAGCAGATCTTCGGCGAGCGGGACGCCCGCGAGGAACGTGTGGTGGTTGAACCACTTGGGGAACACCCAGTCGGTCGCCTGCAGAACGTCGAGCTTCGCGTCGGGGAACGCGTTCTGGCGTTCGACCCGCATGCCCTGCCGCGCCGGCACCTGGCAGGTCGCCACATTGGGGACGCCGTCGACGCGCATGAGGCAGTTGGAGCAGGCGCCGGAGAAGCACGAAGGGCCACGAGGTCGGTGGTACTTGATGCTGCGCGCGGTGAGCGTCTCGTCGGCGGCGACCAAGGCGACGGCGACGGGCTCTCCGTCCTGGGCGTGGATCGTGTGTCCGTCGACCTCGAGCGTGATCGGCTGCTCGGGCGGGCGCAGGCGGCGCGGCATGGCGCCCGCCATGTACCCCAGCGCTCTTCAGATACAAGCCGCGGGCAGGTGGGGGGCGGCGAAGTGCTTGGCCGGCCGCCATCAAACGGCTACACGACGCGCAGCCATGACCGCCAGCGCTTGGTTCCAGAAGAAGCCGAAGATCGCGCCCTCGGAGCCGTCGGATTCCGAGGGTGGCCCCAGCCGCATGGAGGGCCTGTGGTTCAAGTGTGACGCCTGTGGAGAGATCCTCCTGCGCGAGGACTTCGAGAAGAACCTGAACGTGTGCCCGGCCTGCAGCGCCCACGTGGCCTGGCCCGCGCGCACTCGGCTGCTCCACCTGTGTGATCCGGACACCTTCGAGGAGTTCGACGCCGCGCTCGAGCCGCAGGACCCCTTGGGGTTCTCCGACAGCAAGAAGTACAAGGACCGCATCAAGAGCACGAAGAAGGCGCTCGGCGAGAACGACGCGTTCGTCGGTGGTGTCGGGCAGATCGACGGCGTGCAGGTGTCCGTCGGCGCGTTCCTGTTCGAGTTCATGGGCGGATCGATGGGCTCGGTGGTCGGTGAGAAGGTGACCCGCGTCTTCGAGCGCGCGTACCAGCTCAAGTGTCCGGCGATCGTCTTCTCGGCGTCGGGCGGCGCGCGCATGCAGGAAGGGATCTTTTCCCTGATGCAGATGGCCAAGACGTCGGCGGCGATCCAGCGCTTCCGGAGCGTCCGCAAGCCGTACCTCTCGGTGCTGCTGCACCCGACCACCGGCGGCGTCGCGGCGAGCTTCTCGTGGCTGGGCGATGTGATCTTGGCCGAGCCGAAGGCGCTGATTGGCTTCGCCGGCCCGCGGGTGATCGAGCAGACCATTCGCCAGAAGCTGCCGCCCGGCTTCCAGCGGTCCGAGTTCTTGCTCGAGCACGGCATGATCGACGCGATCGTTCAGCGCAAGGATCTGCGGGCGCGGATCTCGAGCCTGCTGGGGCTGTTGGGCTGAGGGGCGTGGCGGCGCTGCCCGTGCTGAGCGCGCGCGAGGTCGTCTCGTCGGGTCGGCCTGAGCTGGCGCTCGAGTACCTGCTGGCGCAGCCGGCCTCGACGATCAAGCTCGGGCTGGAGCGCGTTCAGGCGGCCCTGGCTGCCTTGGGCAGTCCGCAGCTCCGCGTCCCGTCGCTGCACGTCGCGGGCACCAACGGCAAGGGCTCGACCTGTGCGGTCGCCGCGAGCTGCCTGGCCCAGCGCTACCGGACGGGGCTGTACACGTCGCCGCACCTGGAGCGGGTCAACGAGCGCATTCAAGTGCAGGGGAGCCCCATCGACGACGAGGTGCTCGGGCGCCGGGTGCTCGAGGTCCTCGGGCAGCTCGGCAACGAGCCGGGGCTCACGTTCTTCGAGTTGGGCACCGTCGTCGCGCTGTGGCACTTCGCGCAGGAGCGAGTCGACGTGGCGGTGCTGGAGACGGGCCTGGGCGGCCGCCTCGACGCCACGCGCGCGGGCCACGCGGTCGTCACTGCGATCACCGCGATCGGCCTGGACCACCAGGAGTACCTGGGTGACACGCTCCCGCTGATCGCCAGGGAGAAGGCCGGCATCATTCGGCCCGGCGTCCCGGTGATCGTGTCCGCCCAGCCCGACGGCGTGCTGCCGGTGATCGCCGAGCGCGCGGCCGAGCTGGGAGCGCCGCTGTCCACCGAAGGCCAGGACTTCTCGTTGGACGCGGACGGCACGTACCGAAGCCAGGCGGGCGGAGTTCTGCCGCTTTCGTACACGCTGCGCGGTCCGCACCAACGACACAACGTGGCCACGGCGGTTGCGTGCGTCGAAGCGCTGGGGGCCGCGGGCTTCCCGCTCGACGAGGCGGCCCTGCGGCGCGGCGTGGCGCTCGCACGCTGGCCGGGTCGGCTCGAGCTGTTTTCCGGGCCGCCCGACGTGCTGCTGGACGGCGCCCACAACCCCGCTGGGGTCGACGCGCTGCTCACCGCGTTGTCGGCGGAGTTCCCCGGACGGCCGGTGCACCTGGTGTTTGGCGTGTTCGCGGACAAGGCGTACGAGGTGATGGTGGCGAGGCTGTTCTCGGCGTGTGCGTCGGTCGTCGTGACGCCGCTGCCGAGCCCACGTGGCCTAGCGCCCGAAGTGATCGTCCAGACTGCGCGGAACTGCTGCCCAGCGGTCCCGGTCGCGCCGGCGGGCGGGGTGGTCGAGGCGCTGGAGGCTGCGCAGCAGGCGGCGTCGGTGGATGGCGGCCTGGTGCTGGTGGCCGGCTCGCTGCTGCTCGTGGGGCTGGCGCGGGGTCGGCTCGCTGCGGTGCGTTGACAGACCCGCCGCGGCGGTTAGCTTGCCCGCGCCATGAGTGGACACCCTCCCAGTGCCGACGGTGACGAGACCCCCGCCGTTCGGGTCAATGACAAGCGCCGCTTCACGCCCGACGGCGGGCCGAACGATGCGTCGACCCAGCCCTCGGCAACCGACGCGGCCTCGCCAGGCGGCACGAACGACGAGCTCCGCGCGACGCGGGCGCAGCACGAGGCCTTGCAGCGGAAGTTCGACGAGCTTGCCCGGGCCTACCAGGCCACCGAGCGCGACAAGGAAGACTTCAAGAAGCGCGTCCAGCGCGAGCGTGAGCAGCTCATGGACGTCGAACGCGGGGCCGTGGCGGCCGGCTTGCTCGAGGCGATCGACGAGCTGGACCGCTGCCTGTCGCAAGCCGACGAGTCACCGCTGGCCACCGGGGTGCGGCTCATCCGCGACGGGCTGCTCAAGCGCGCCCTCGCCATGGGCGTCGAGCGCGTGCCCCTCGAAGGGCGGCCGTTCGATCCGAACCTGGCCGAGGCCGCCGACATGGAGCTGACGACCGAGCCTGGGCAGGACAACCACGTGCTCTCGGTGCTGCGCGCCTGCTACCAGCTCAAAGGCCGCGTGGTGCGGCCGGGCCAGGTGAAGGTGGCGCGGTACATGACGCCGGCGAACGCCTGACAGGACCGTTGAGCGTGCCCTTCCGTCGAGGGGACGCCGTTCTCCTTCGCCGGGCATCGTCAGCGCCCCTCGACAGGACGACCGGTGGCTCGGCGGGGATCGTCCTCGCGCGGCCTTGAAGCTCGGCCTGGGGCTCGGTCCGGCATTCCTCGACACGCTGTGAAGGACCGGGCGCGGGGCGGCTGGACGCGCTCTTTGGGCGAGCTACGGTCTTGTGCTCGATGGCGAGCGGCGCGCGAGCGGCTGGGGTGTGCTGGGCGCTGCTCGCCGCGCCCGCGTTCGCTGACGGGGTCGAAGCCTGGATCCAGCGGAGCCTCCAGCGCCAGCGGCCGGCACCGACGGAGCGCGCGGTGGAGCGACCCAGCGCGGGGCTTCCGTGGCTGGTGCGCGGCGCGGGCAAGCTCGCCGTTCCGGGCTTCACGCCGCCAGGCTCCCTGGCGCCGCTGGTGCGCGCGGTCCGGGCGGGGGTCGTGGGGATCACCACGCGCAACGGCGGCAGCGGCCGCTCGGTCGGCACCGGCTTCGTCGTGTCGGCCGACGGGCTGATCGTCACCAACCACCACGTCGTCGAGAAGGCGCAGGACGTCGCGGTGCGCCTGGCCGATGGCACGCAGCTCGACGCCGCGCTCGTCGGCTCGGACGGGGCGACGGACCTGGCGCTGCTGCGGCTCGAGAAGCCTCCGAAGCTGGCGGCGGTGTCCCTGGGCGACTCCGACGCGCTCGAGGTCGGCGACTGGGTGATGGCGATCGGCAGCCCGTTCGGGCTCGAGGCGTCGGTCACTCACGGGCTCATCTCCGCCAAGGAACGCGCGATCGGCGTCGGCCCTTTCGACGACTTCTTGCAGACCAACGCGCTCATCAACCCGGGCAACTCCGGCGGGCCGCTCTTCGACATGCGCGGCGACGTCGTGGGGGTTGCGTCGGCGGTCATGAGCCAGGGCCAGGGCATTGGCTTCGCCGTGCCGATCAACCTGGTGAAGGACCTGCTGCCCAACCTGCTCGACGACGGGCGGGCGGATCGCGGCTGGCTCGGCATCAACGTGCGCGCGGAGGGAGAGGGCGCGGAGGCGGCGCTGCTCATCACCGAGGTGTTCGACGGGAGTCCTGCGCGCGCCGCGGGTTTGGCGGTCGGCGATCGGATCGTCTCGGTGAATGGGCGCCCTGCGGAGAGCTACCGCCAGGCGCTCCGGCGAATCGCCCTGTTGGGGCCGGGCGCGGCGGTGAAGTTGGCGCTCACGCGGCGGGGCAAGGCCGTGCAGGCGCAGGCGACGCTGGTGGAACGGCCGGCGGAGGGAAGTCTGCGCGCTTGGACCGACGGGACGCGCCTGGACGCGCTGGGCCTGTCGGCGCGCGACGTGGAGGTCGGGGGCCTTCGCGCGGTGCGGATCGCCGCGGTCGTCCCTGGAGGTGCGGCTGAAGCCGCGGGCCTGGCCGTAGGTGACTTGCTGGTGGAAGTGGAGCGGGTGGCGCTGGCCACCGTCGCGGAGCTGAACGCCGCCCTGGCTCGGGCTGAGAAGGGCGGGGCGCTGCTGCTCAAGGTGCGGCGCGGTGAGTCAGCGCGCTACGTGACGCTCTTGGTCCCGCGCTGAACCCTTACGACTCGGAGTTGGGGTTCTTGGTCCACTTGTCGACGTTGCCGTCGCCATCGAGGTCCTCGCCGATGCGGTCGACCTGGTCGCCTTCCCAGAACTCCCAGTAGTCGATCTTCCCGTCGGCGTTGGTGTCGCGCTCCTTGCGCACCAGCTTGCCCTTCTCGAAGTAGAGGAAGAGCGACGGCTTGCCGCCGGACTGCAGGTCTCGCTCCTTCCGAACGATGACGCCCTTCTCGTAGTAGTTGACCTGATCGACCTTGCCGTCGAAGTCCAGGTCCAGGGCTTCGCGGCTGATCTGCTCGCGCTCGTCGTACTGCCGGCTGATGTCGACGCGCCCGTCCCAGTTGATGTCGAGCTCCTTGCGGACGAGCCGCTCGACGTCCTTGCCGTCGGGGCCCTTGGCCGTGGTGGTGAAGCTCCAGACGTCGGACTTCTTGTCTCCGTTGAGGTCGAACTCGGTGACCGTCTCGCCGGCCTTCTTGGACTGGCGAACGCCTTCAGCCAGCACTTGGGAGTCTCCCGGGCCGGTGGCCGGCTCGTCCGTCTTCTTGGATTCCTTGGTCGAAGCGCACGACGAAAACGCGCCCACGCCGAGGACGAGCAGCGCAGCCGCCACGGGGCGGAACAGTCTCATTTTTGACCCTCCAAGGTGGTCGACATAGCGTCACAGATGTCCATGGCGCGCAAGAAGATCAGCACCACGATCTACATCACGCCCGAGCAGAATGAGCTGCTCAAGCTGCTCAACCAGCGGACCAAGGTCCCGGTGGCCGAATACATCCGCCAGGGGATCGATCTGGTGCTCGAGCGCTACAAAGACCAACTCCCTGGACAGACGCGCTTCGACGGAATCTAAGGCGCGGCCATGACGCATGCTCATCGCGTGGTGGTGCTCGGCGGTGCCGGGTTCGTGGGCTCTCATTTGGTGGACCGGCTGCTGGCGGACGGCGCGGAGCACGTCCTGGCGATCGACAGCCTAATCACCGGGTCCGAGCGCAACGTGGCGCACCTGGCCAAGGAGCCGAGGTTCAGCTTCCGCAAGCACGACATCACGCAGCCCTTCGACGTCGACGGCCGCGTCGACTTCGTCTTCAACATGGCCTCGCCCGCGTCGCCGATCGACTACGCGGAGCTGTGGCTCGAGACGATGCGGGTCGGCAGCCTGGGCACGGAGCACGCGCTGTCGTTGGCGCAGGCCAAGGGCGCGGTGTTCCTCCAGGCCTCGACGTCGGAGATCTACGGCGATCCGCTCGAGCACCCCCAGCGCGAGACGTACTTCGGCAACGTCGACGCCACCGGGCCGCGCGCGGTCTACGACGAGGCCAAGCGCTACGCCGAAGCGCTGGTGCAGGCGTTTCGACGCAAGCGGGGCGTGAAGACGCGCATCGTCCGCATCTTCAACACCTACGGGCCGCGCATGCGGCTGAACGACGGGCGGGTGGTGCCGGCGTTCATCGGCCAGGCGCTTCGCGGTGAGGATCTGACGGTCTTCGGCGACGGCAAGCAGACGCGCAGCTTCTGTTACGTCAGCGATCTCGTCGACGGCATCCTCCGGTTGGCGCGCTCGCAGGAGCAGGACCCGGTCAACGTGGGCAACCCCGACGAGCGGACGATCCTGTCCTTCGCCGAGGCGGTGCAGCGCGTCGCGAAGCTGACCCGGCCCATCGTCTACAAGCCGCTGCCGCAGGGCGACCCCAAGCAGCGACGACCGGACATCACGCGAGCGCGGACGCTCCTCGGGTGGGAGCCGAAGGTGGCGCTCGACACGGGCCTGGCGCAGACGCTCGAGTACTTCCGCGGCGTGGTGTGAGCGTGGTCCTGGCTGCTTTCGTGCGCTGAGCCTCGCGGCTGGGCCGCCTGTCCGAGCGGCCGGGGCGGGCCTGCGTGCGCGTGGAGGCCGACGCCGAAGCATGCTTGCTTGCGCGCCCATGAAAACCATTGGCGTGCTGGGCTCGGGGCAAGTGGGGCAGATCTTGGCGGACGGGTTCTTGAAGCACGGGTACGCCGTGCGGCGGGGATCTCGCGATCAGGCGAAGCTGGCGGCGTGGAAGGCGGGGGCGGGCGCGAACGCGTCGGTCGGCGACTTCGCGGACACCGCGCGCTTCGGGGAGATCGTGGTGCTCGCGGTCAAGGGCAACGCCGCTGAAGACGTGGTGCGGCCGTAAGCGGCCGAGCGGACCGTCAGCGCACGAGGCGGCTGGTCCCCAACTCCGTGGGCGTCACGTCGAGCTCACGCATGGTGAGCGTCGACCCGCTGACGCAGTAGTGGAACCGCCGCGCGCCACCGTCGGGACGACCGAAGAAGGTCAGCACCCCGGCGTCGAGCGAATAGGGGCCCGCTTCGTTCACGGTCGGCGCGTAGTCGATGGTGCAGCGGCAGGCGTTGCCTGTGAGGGCGCAGGTCGCCGTGGGCACGTAGAGGCGCACGTTCGTCTGCACCGTGTTGCAGCCGAAGGCGCAGACACCGGTCAAGTCGACGGTGCCATTGAGCGAGAGGGCGACCTGGCGGCGCATGAAGCCACAGCCGTCGAAGACGATCTGGCCTCGCAGCAGGTTGCCGCCGTCGGCCGTGGGGCCTGGGCAGGTGCTCCGCGCCGCCACGAGGGGATCGTCGGCGCAGGCGTCGCTGTAGGTGTAGACGCCCGCGGGGATCGCGCCGCCACACGTCGGCATCGTGCACGCTGGTGGTGCGGGGAGAATGGGGACCGCTGGGCCCGCGTCTGCGTCTGGCATCGCGACGAGGCACCCGCCGCCGTCGACTGCCGGTCCGGCGTCGGTGCCGGCCGAACCGCCAGCGCCCGCTGAGCCACCACCTGCGCCTGCGGAGCCTCCACCCGAGCCTGCGGCGCCACCACCCGAGCCTGCGGAGCCACCACCCGAGCCAGCGGAACCGCCACCGATGCCTGCGGAGCCACCACCCGAGCCTCCGGAGCCGCCACCCGCGCCTCCGGAGCCGCCACCAGAGCCAGACGAGCCGCCACCTGCGCCTGCGCCGCCGCCACCTGCGCCAGCGGAGCCGCCACCCGAG
>JALHOS010000018.1 GCA_022842905.1 Myxococcaceae bacterium
TCGCGGCGAGGGCCAGCTCCGGCGTCGCCGTGGCGTTCCCCGCCAGATCCAACACGCCGCGCAGGCGCAGCTCGTACGTGCAGCCCACGCGGCCGGGGCGCGCCGCCGCGAAGTCGAGCACCCCTCCCGCGTTCGACGTCGCCTCGAACGTCGCCTCGTCGCCACAGCCCGTCGACACCGCGCGCAGCGCCGCGCCGGGCCGCACGCGCTCCGACATGACGACCCGTACGGCCACGCTGTCCGTCGGCGCGACGTCCAAGGACTCGCGGGCGCCACCGTCGCTGCGACTGGCGCGCGGGCCGACGAAGGCCACGCTCCGCGGCTGGGGAGGCGTGAAGTCCACCGTGAAGGTGCCGGCCGGCTGGCCGACGGCCTCCAGCCCGCTCTCGTCGATCAGGTCAACCACGAGCTGGGCGAGGCCCTCCACGTCGGCGCCCGCCTCGACGCGGTAGGCCAGCTCGTAGGTCGGCGGGGTGCCCGTCGGGCCCTGCGTGGGAGTGGCCTTGGCGCTGCGCCCAGCCTGCACCACCGTCACGTCGGGTGGCAGGGCGAGGCCCTCGCTGACCTCGACCGACAGCCGCAGCAGCTCGCCCGAGCGCAGGTGCTCCGCCGACAGCCGCGAAGACAGCAGTCGCGGGGCCTCGCCGTCCCCGCTGCCGTCGCGAAGGCAGCGGAGCAGCCGCGGGTGACACGCGTAGCCCGACGGGCAGCGCGCGGTGGCGTCACACAGGACAGCGAGCCGCTCGGGCACCCGCGCTTCGAACGCGCAGGCCGAGAGCAGCAGCGCGGCGGCGAGCGGGCGGAGCTTGGACGGGACGTTCACGGGCGCACGTACCGGAGCACGAGTTCGACGTAGTCCACGCTCACGATCGCCTCGGACAGGGACGCGTTGGCGCCAGCGCTGGTCGCCGCCAACGAGAGCTTCCCGTCACCGCTGCCGAGCAGGCGGTTGATGAGGGCCGCGTCCGCGGTTCGCCAGACGACCTCTTGCGGGGTCGATGCCGGCGCCGGGGTGCTCGCCACGTCCACGAAGCTCAGGCCGTCGAGCAAGGTCAGCGCCGCGCCAGGCGTCGGCGTGCCCGCAAGCTGACCCGTACCGCCCAGAATCCACCGCGACTCCACGTCGCGCACGCTCGCCCCCGCCCCCATCGCCGCGGCGAGCACGTCGAAGCGGACGACCTGCGCCGGCCGGCTGCCCACCTGGAGCCCGTACTCCCACGTGTCCGAGAGAGAGTTGATGGCGGTGAGGTTGCCGAAGCGCTGCGTGGTGGTGCCGCCCTGCACGACGATCCGCCGTCGGTCAGGGTCGTACGCCATGCCGAAGCCGTGCCGAGCAATGGGGACGAGGAAGCGGCGCTGGACCCACCCCTGTGCGCCGTATTCCCAGTGATCGGTCTGCGAGCCTCCGGCCTCGCGGTAGCCGCCGAGCAGCACCAGCGTCCCGGCCAGCGGTCCGGGCGTCAGCCGCCCGAGGAGTCGCTGGGGTGGGCCCGGCTCAGCGAGCGCGCGCCAGCTCGTGCCTTGCAACTCCCAGGTGTCGGACAGCTCGCCGCCATACCCTTCGCCCGCGAACAACAGGCCGGCGCCCGTCGGTCCGAACGTGAAGCTGTGGTTGCCGCGCGGCGGCGGGGCCCCGCTGACCGTCCGCTGCGTCCACGCCGAGCCACTCCAGTCCCAGGTGTCGCCGTGCATGCCGCCGTCTTCGGCGAAGCCGCCGGTGAGCGTGAGGGTCTGCCGCGTCGGGTCGAAGCTCATCGCCGCGCCGTAGCGAGGCGCGGGGCCCGCGACGTTCACCGCGCTCCACGTCGCGCCGTTCCAGCGCCAGGTGTCGGACAGGTACGGCGGGTCCAGCCGGCCGGGGTCGACGAACCCCTGGCGGTTTCCGCCGAACACGATCACCTCACGGCGCGCGGCGTCGTAGGCGATCGCGTACCCCGTCCGCGCGGAGGGTCCGAGGGCCTGCTGGGTCCAGCTTCCACCGTCCCAGGCCCAGGTGCGCATGCGCGGCGGCGCCGCGAGGTTGTCGGGGGTGAGCCCGAGGCTCACCCGGCGTGCCCCATCGTAGACGAGCTGTTCGGTGTTCCCGCCAGGTCCTCCGGACGCACCGAGGGCCCAGGAGCCGCCGTCATAGGTCCACGTCTCACTCGAGGACCGGCCGTGGGTCACGACGAACACGCCGCGCGCCTGGTCGAAGGCGCCCGCCTGCCAGGTTCCGCGGGGCGGTCCGGCGGGGGAGGGCAGCTGCGGGAGCGCCTGCACCCAGCCGCCCGGCAGCCGCTCCCAGACGTCGCCGGGGTGATCGTTGTCGCCGTTGATCTGGGGCTCGCCGCCGAAGAAGACCATTCGACCGCGCCGGCTGTCGTAGGCGAGCACCCCGCGGCCTCGCGCGGGCGGAGGCGTCCCGCTGGCGCGCTGCCAGGCGCTCCCATTCCAGTCGAACGTCACGCCGACGGCGGTGCCGGTGCCTGGGTCCTCACACGTCACGAGCGTCACGGCCTGCCGACCTTCGTCGTACGCGAGGACCGGCGAGCCGACCGTCACGGGGCCCGTCGTGGACACCCGGGCCCAGACCGTCCCGTTCCATTCCCACGTCTCGGTGGAGGGCACGCCGCGGTTGACGGCCCGGCCGCCAAAGAGGACCGTGCGCTGCCGCTGAACGTCGTAGGCCATGGCCGCGTCGATGCGCCCCGGCGGGCCAGCGTCGGCCCGCTGTGTCCAGAGCGTGCCGTCCCACTCCCAGGTGTCCGAGAAGGTGACGCCTCGAGAGAGGCCCCCGAACACCACCAAGCGGCCCCGGCCGCGGTCGAAGGCCATGGCGTGACTAGCGCGAGGAGGTGGCGCGACCCCCAGCCACTGAGTCCACCGCGCGCCGTCCCATTCCCACGTCTCGTCGAGCTGGGTGTTGGCGCTGCTGCTGCCACCGAAGAGCACCACCCGCTGGCGCGTCGGCGCGTACGCCGCCTGGGCCAAGTACCGGGCGTCGGGTCTGGGCTTGGCCCAGCTGGCGCCTCCGCGGACGACACCCGCGTCACCGTCAGCGTTGGCGAGCGGTCCAGCCGGCGGCTCCTGCCGGTCTGCGTCTTCGGGCTGCCGTTGGAAGTCCTGTCGGACCTCGTAGCGGTGCGGGTTGTCGACGACGGCGCCCGTGCTTCGCTGCCCGAGCGTGGCGCGCCACTCGACGCGCTTGACGTCGACGGGCGCAAGCTCGTTGCAGGCCTGATCCGTCACCGTCACGTAGACCACTGGCCGATCGGCACGAATGAGCGGCGCCTGCACCGCGCCGGTAGCGCTCGCCACGGCTCGGCCCACCTCCGCGGCCGTGCCGAGCTCGGGTCGGTCGTAGACGCGCAGCGTGGAGAGCGGGTCGACGCTCCCCGGCGGGCCCACCACGTCGAACCGCGACGGCCCCGCGCGTTCACCCCACGGCGCGCGCACGTACACCAGCCCGCCGTCGCCGCTGAGCACCGGGGCGGGGGGCGGGGTCGTGTCGACGGTGGGGGCCGTGCTGAGCCGGTGGGTGGCGAGGTTCCCCAGCCCGTCGGACACGTGCACGTCGAGCGTGTGCACGCCCTGGGCGTACGTCTGTCCGGCGAGGAGCTGCGCGGTGAACGTGAAGGCGCTGGGGGCGCGGCGCTCGAGCGTGAAGCCGAGGTTCGAAGGAGCGGTGGTCACCCAAGACGTGCCGGGCTCGTCCACCGAGAAGGACAGCCGCGCCGTCGCGCCGGTGCCCAGCGCGCCGACGGCCGGCAACGGGCAGCGAGGCGGCGCCTCGAGCGACAGCTGCACGGTCGACGCCAAGAGCCGAGGTGCAGAGAAGTCGAAGACGAGCGGGGCCGACGCGCTGCCGCCGCTGCCGGCGGCGTTGCTCACTGACAGCGACAGCTCATGAGGGCCTTCGGTGTCGGCGCTGACGACGGGGCGCGCGCAGAGGCAGCTGCGGAAGCCGCCGTCGGTCTGGGTGCAACGATCGAGGGTGCACCCCGCCACCGGCGCGCCGTCCAGCCGGGGCAGCACGCTCTGCACCGTGGGGCCAACCCGGAAGCGGTAGGTCACGACGTCGAAGGGCGCCTGTCGGCTGAACACCGCGCTCCGGGTCAGCCCGCCGTCTTCTTCGCGGAGGATCTCCAGGCCTTCGATCGCGGCGGCGTCCGCGTCGATCCGGTAGGAGAGCCCCGCGGAGGTCGCGCTCGAGCCCAGCACGTTGCCGGCCACGTCGCTCGCGCCCTCGAAGGTCACCGCGTAGGTGCAGCCCGCAGCGCCGGGCGTCTGCGCCGCCACGTCGAGGACCCCTTCGGTCAGCGACACGAGCTGGAACGCCACGGCGGGGCCGCACCCCGAGGCCGCCGCCAGCACCCGCGTCCCCGGCTGAAGGGGCTCGGAGAACGTCAGGCGCAGCACGACGGCGTCGGTCGGGCGCACGTCGAGGAGCGCGGTCGCCCCGCCGTCGGCCACCAGGGTGCGCGGAGCCACGAAGCTCGCGCTGGCCAGGCGCGGGGCGGTGAAGTCGGCCTCCACCTGGCCCGCAGGCTGGGCGATGGCCTCGACGCCGGTGCGATCGACCAGGTCCACCAGCGCCTGGCTGGTGCCCTCCGCGTCGACACCGGCGCGGAAGCGGTGCCGGAAGGTGTACGTGGGCCGCTCGCCCTCGACGACGCCCACCAGCGCCGGCGTCACCACGCGGCCCGTCTGGACGAGGCGGAAGGCAGGGATCTCCGCCAGCGGCTCCGTCACCTCGATGGTGAAGTCCACGTCTTCCCCGGAGCGGACGAGGGTGCGCGACACGCGGCTCGAGTGGATCCGCGGCGCCTCGTTCCCCGGCCCGCTGACCGGCAGGCAGCGCCGAAGGTGCGGGTGACAGCGGAACGCCTCGGGGCAGTCGGACGACGAGGTGCAGCGCACGTCGGCCTGGGCCTCGAGCTTCGAGTCGAAGCTGCAGGCGGCCAGGCACAGGAAGACGGCGCACGACGCGAAGGAGCGCACGGTGGAGGAAGGTGCTGGGGCAGCGGGTTGGTCCGCAGCCTAAGGGAGGGGGGAGGGAAGGCGGAAGCCCGGCTCGCGCGCGCCGCCGTCGACGCAACCTACGAATCGGCGATCCGCGCGTCACGACGTGTGTGCCAGAGCCCAGGTCTGCCACCTTCGCGTCGGCCGAGGACACGACGGGCTTCGGTGTTCTTGCGCGCCGCACCCTGAGTGCAGGAGCCGTCGATGACCGTCACGGCGCGTGCAGCCTGGCCGCCGGGCACGCTCGACACGGCAGCGCGCTCTTCCGGGTGACCCCAAGCCCGCGCGGCCCACGTCACCGCCGTCGATACACGACGATCTGCGGCGTCTCGTCCACGTACAACCCGGCCACCGGCTTCGTCGTCCCGAACGCCTGCCACGTGTCGAACTCGTGCTGCCGGAACTCCTGGTGGTACTGGTACGCGACGATGTCGGCGTCGTTCGGCGAGCCGACGAACTGCAGGTCCGCCCGGACCATGCCGTTCCGCCGGTAGTCCGCCACCTGGCCGCCGTGGTTCTCGTGCAGATACACGCGCTCCCCTTGTCGCGCGTTCTGGTTGATCCACTCGAACACGCCGGTCGCGTTGTTCGCCCAGAACTGCCGCTGCATGCCCAAGCTCGCCGCGCCGGGCAGCCCGCCGGCCAGCTCCGAGTAGTGGCTCGTCCCGTACGGGTAGACGCGCGCGCCGGCGATGAGCGCGGGGATCGTCACCGCCACCGCGAGGCCCGCGAACAGCTGCACGGCAGTCACCTTCGGGAAGCGCTCGGCCCCCGCCTTGGCCGCTTCCCACAGCGCGCCGCCGGCCAAGAGCGCGAGGAACGGCATCGACGGGAACCAGTGCTTCACGCCGCCGAAGTGCGGCACGTTCGGGTGGCTGATGACGGCGATGGACATGAGCCCGTTGGCCACCACCAGCGCTTCGAACCAGCTCAGTTTCCGCTGCGCGGCGCGCAGCACCATCCACCCCAGGCCCACCACCATCGGCACGAAGAGGCTCGTCGGCACCGTCAGCGCCGTCTTCACCACCACGTACGCCAGCGGGAACGGCGGGGCGCGCAGCATCTCGCCCAGGTAGAACCACGCGTAGTGGTTGTGCGTCGCGTGGAACGCCAAGTACCAGGCGGTCCGATCCACCGGGTGATGCCAGAGATACGGCCAGTGCAGGTAGAAGAGCACCGGCCCCAGTCCAGCCATGGCGACCAGCGGCGCCACGGCGCGGAACGTCGGCACGTCGTGCGCGTACAGGCGGTGCAGGAGCGCGCCTCCGCCGGCCAGCATGAGCAGGTACAGGCCGACCTGAGGGCTGAGCAGCAGGAACGTCTGCTGCACCCGCTCGAGCCCCAGCGTCACACCCAGCACGCCGTACAGCGCCGCGCCGAACACGAACACCGCGTTGACGCCCAGGAACAGCTGCCGCGCCTGCGGCTTGCCTTCCGATCGCTGCCACCCTCGCACGAGTGAGAACGGAATCAGCACCGCGGGAATGAAGTACGCGTTGTGCTTGGTGCCCAGGGCCGCGCCGAACGCCACGCCGGTCCAGATCCACCACTTGGGCTCATCGACCGCGCGCCAGAAGCAGTACACGACCAGCAGCCACATCGTGGCGATCGGCACGTCGAAGCAGGCCAAGTGCGCTTCGAAGAACTGTCGCGGCACCAGCAAGAAGCACACGCCCGCGAAGGCCGCGGCCCAACGCCCGAAGCGCTCCCGCCCCAGCGCGTAGGTCAGCGGGAGGATCGCCGCGGCGAACGCGAAGGCGGGCACTCGAAACGCCGCCGCCGGGCGCAGCCAGCCCAGCCACTTGTGGAAGACGAGGAAGGACAGGCCAAACAGGTTCTTCAGCAGCGCGGGGTGTTCGTGGTTGAAGTCGTAGCTGCCGGTGATCGCCTCGTCGCTGAACGCCCGGCCCAGCGCGCCGAAGTCGAAGCTGATGAGCGCCTGGAAGACGCTCTGAAACCACCGCGCGTGCTGCTCCGCTGCGTAGAAGTAGACCGACTCGTCGCGCACGAAGCCCGCCGGCTTCTCCGTGGCCCACAGCACCACGAAGCCCACCGCGAACAGCCCCCAGGCCACCCAGCGATCGAGCTTCGCGTCTGGCGCAGGCACCGCGGGCGCTGCGGCGACGGGCTCCACCGAGGCTCCTTCGGCCGGCGCGGCGTCGGCCCTCTTCTTCTTGCTCACCGCGCACCTCCGAAGCCGTACAGCTCGAAGCACAGCGCGCGCTCGTGGGGGTTCGCCGCCGACGAGGCCACCCGCACCGTCGAGCCCGCGGGCACCGGGCCCAGCTCGAGCACCTTGAGGCCTTCGTCCTTGCGCTTGAGCACCAGCGCCCGGCGCTGCTCGCCGATCTCCACCGTCAGCTCCGCGTCCGTCACCCCTTCGTAGAAGCTGCCCTTGTCGGCGATGTACCCGGCGTACAGCACCAGGTTCGACGCGGGCACGCCTTGAAACTCCGCCACGCGGCGCTGCCCCGGCCCCGGCGCGTCCAACCGAATGCACCGGCGCGGCGCGAAGAGCACCTCGTTCCAGCTGACGGACAGCGGCGCGCTCTGGCGTTGATCCCCCCGCTCCACGGAGCCCTGCGCTTGGCTCAGCGCGCTGCGCGCGTCGAACAGCACCGGCTTCGCGCGCCCGTTGGTGAAGCGCTGCAAGGTCAGGTTGCCGAAGGACCGCGCCGCGCCGTCTTCGGTCCGCCCGGGACGAAACGCGCTCCAGAACGCGTCGAGGCCAGCGTTCGGCAGGTGAGGTTCGGCCAGCACCCAGATCCGCGGGTGCAGCACCAGGTCGTCCGCGGCGCTGTGGAGGTGGCCTTCGACGGGCAGCCCTTCAGGCAGGAACAGCCGCGCGCGCTCGGTCCACCAGGGCGCCAGCGTCACCACGTCACCCGGCTGCGCTTCGGCCTGAAGCACCTGCGCCACCGCTTCGTAGTCGGCGGTCGAGGCGAGCTTTCCGGGCAGAGTCAGCTGGAAGTACAGGCACCAGAGCGCGACGAGGACGAAGAGCGCACAGGCGCCGAGCCAGACGGACGGCGTCGCGCGGGCGGAAGGCGGAGCGGCGGCCGTCACGACTTCGTCTGGCGAATGCGCGCTTCCGACAGCTCGCGGCAGAAATTGCAGAAGATCGAGTCGCCGTTCGTGTAGCCGAGCGACCAGTTCGGGTACATCGAGCAGCGCGCGTCGAGGCAGTGGTGCAGCCCGAACGTGTGCCCCAGCTCCTGCATGCAGTAGCGCGCCAGCAGCTTGGGGTTGTCGACCACGTTCTTGATGGTGGCCGTCGAGACGATCGCCCGCTGGCTGTTGTACCGCGCCAAGCCCAGCGTCGGCGCTTCACCCGACATGAGCCGCCGCGGCGCGAGCTTGCGCATGGTGAGGAAGAGCACCTTGTCGTCGGCGAAGGCCTGCACCTTGGGCAGCGCGTCGATCAGCTTGTTGGCGTCGAACGGCTCCTGCATGCCGGACGGCACCGACGTTCCGCCGCTGTGCTCCGCGCCGACGCCGAAGGCCTGGTACAGCACCTTGGTCAGCTGCTTGAGCAGTGCGGGATCGAACTCATCCAGCGTGACGACTCGAATCACGGGCGGCCTCGCGTCAGGGCAAGAGAGGAAAGGGCAGGGCGCTGCGGGTCACTTGGGCTTGGGCGGGCGGCCGCGCTTCTTCGCCGGCTCTTCGACTTCACCTTCGGGCTTCGGCTTGGGAGGACGACCCCGCTTCTTCGGAGCCTCTTCCGGCGCGCCTTCGGGCTTGGGCTTTGGCGGACGGCCGCGCTTCTTGGGCAGCAGCGCGTCGGTCAGCGCGGCGGTGGCAGCCTGGGTCACTTCTTCGTCGGAGACGATCGTCTTCTTCGGCGGGCGGCCCGGCTTCTTCTTCGCGGCTTCGGCGGCGGGCTTCGCGGCGGCCTTGGGCTTGGCTTCTCCGTCCTCGCCCTCTTCACCTTCTTCACCTTCGCCGGCCTCGGTCGCCGCGTCGTCACCTTCGGCGGCCGCCGGGGCTTCACCTTCGGCCAGCGGATCTTCGCCGCCGAGCAGCAGGTCGAGATCTTCTTCTTCAGCGCCGCCGAACTCCGCCGGAGACAGCCGCGGCCGTTCCTTGCCGACGGGGAAGAGCACCACGTCGATCAGATCTTCGGCTTCGGCTTCGTGCACCGCGAGCGCGACCGCCAGCTCGGCGATCAACAGGTCCCGCGCGTCGTTGTACTGCTCACGCTCCTTGGGCGGCAGCGCGTGCAGGCCGGCGACGTCGTAGTGGTTCTTGAGCACCTTGGCCAAGTCGACCAGCGCGCCCTTCGCGAGCAGATCGCCGTTCTCCTTGGCGCGGATCTTCCAGTTCGTCGAAGGCGCCGGCGTCTGCGAGCGGAGGTAGTCCAGCACCGCCTTGGCGTCTTCCTGGCTGGCCACCCGCCGCACGCCGTTCTTGGCGAGCTTCTCGGCGGGGACCTTCACCTTCGCGCCGGTGTCGCTGAACACCAGGCTCACGAAGGTCAGCTTCTGGCCTGCGATCTCTTCGATCTTGATGTCGGTGACGGTGCACAGCCCCTGGTTCGGGTACACCACCCGCTCGCCGACTTGCAGTTGCAGCATGCCCGCGGGTGACTAGCACAGCGGGTCGTCAAGGAAACCGTTTTGGCGCTCACGGGTGCCGCGCGTTCAGCGCCCGCAACATCTCGTGCAGGCGCCCGTCGATCGCCGCCTGGACCTGCGCCTGCGTCGTCTGCTTCGGCGTCACCTTCGCCGCCGCGTACGCCGCGCCGGCCACGGCCATGATCGAGAGCCCCACCACGGTGATCAGCGTCTTCATGTGCGTCTCCTTGGGTGCTGCGAGATGCACACATGGTAGGAGCGCTACGTAGTGGATCAATTTTCCGCGCGCGCACGCTCGGGAAGTTGCGATCAGCTTCGAGTTGGTGATCAGCGCGGCTTGTAGACGATCTGCCGCACCTCGACGCGGAGCCGGCCTTCGTAGCCCTCGCCCGTGTCGTCGAGCACCGACAGCCAGAGCCGTCGCGCCTTTCGCACCACCGCCGGCTTGTCCAGCTCGAGCACCGTCAGTCCCAGCGGCGCGCCGAGGAGCGCGGAGGTGATCTGCGCGCCCGACGCGCGCTTGGCCGGCGTGGCGCCCTGGCGCAGCGTCACCTCGTAGTCGAGCGTCGGGTCGAGCCCGGTGAGCGTGACGCGCGCGGTCTCGGGGAAGTCGAGCCGCGGTGAGATCTTCACCACCGTCGGGCGGCCGCGGCCCGGGCGCACCGTGAGCGCGCGCGGGCGCGTCTCTTCCTTGGCGTCGGCGTCGGTGAGCAGCTGCGTGGGCACGCGCAGCACGTAGAGGTGACTGGCGCCTCGGATCTCCAGCGGCTGCGCTCCGAACGTCCCGGGCGCCGCCCCCGCCGAGTTCACCACGTCGAACAGCCAGCCCAGGTACGGCCCGCGCGCCAGGCTGACGCGGTACGTCTGGCCCGGCGACAGCTCGATCTTCGTCGCGCCGGCCTTGCCCAGCTGGAGCCGGTGGAGCGCAGGCTCCAGCTCGAAGCTCTCGTTGGGCCAGCTCACCGCGTGCGGCGCCGGGCCGGGCGGAGCTTTGGGCGTCAGCTGGGTGCCTTCGACCACCACTTCGATCGGCGGCTTCTCCGGCACCAGCTCCGCGGGGACCACCAGGTGCTGGCCCTTCTTCAGCTCGACGCGATCCGAGCGCCAGGGATCGAAGCCGGCCTTGGCGACCTCCACGCTGTAGCTGCGCGGCTCGAGCCCTTCGACGGTGACCGGCGTGCGCTGCTCGAGCGCGCGCCCGTCGAGCAGGACCACCGCGCCCGACGGCGTGGACCGGACCTCGAGCGTGCCCTTGGTCAGCCGCGCGTAGAGGAAGGACCCCGCCACCCCGGCGACGACGACGGCGATGCCGAGCGCCGCGGGCATCACGTACGGGCGGCTCGCTCCTCGGCTCGACGGGGCGGCGGCGGTCGCGGTGGGCGGGCGGTGCGCGGCTTGGCGCCGCGATTCGGGCTTGGGCTTGGGCGGCACCGGCGCGGGTGCGGGCTCCTTGGGCAACAGCGCCGTCGGCTCCCCTTCGACCGGCGCGTCGCGGGTCTCGGGCTCCGGCTGCCCGCGGCCAATGCTCATGGTGTTGTCGCCGGTCGGATCTTCCAGCTCGTCGGCCGGCGGCAACGGGCTGAGCGCCGTCTCCGGCACGGGCTCCTTCCAGTCTTCCAGCCGCCGCCCGAAGTCCGACGGGAGCTGCACCGGCCGGCCCTGCTTGACCAGCTCGTCTTCGAACAGGAACTGGAGAAACTGCCCCAGCCGCGCCGGCGTGAAGTCGGGGTGGTTGTTCACCACGTAGCGGTTCAGATCGTCAGCGAACGCGAGCGCCGTCGGGTACCGGTTGCTGCGCTCGTTGGCCATGGCCTTGAGGATGATCCGCTCGAGCTCGGTGAGCAGCCGAGGGTTGCGCAGCCGCGGGCTGTGGAACTGGCCGCGCACCAGCCGGGTGAGCGCCTCCATCATCTTCCCTTGGAAGGGGAGGTCGCCGGTCACCAGCTCGTACAGCACCACGCCGGCGGCGAAGACGTCGGTGCGCGCGTCGAGCTCGTGGGCCTTGGCCTGCTCGGGCGCGAAGTAGGCGTACTTTCCTTTGACCGCCGCCGAGCCCGTCTCTTCCGGCCCCGCGTTCTTCGCCCGGGCGATGCCGAAGTCGACCAGCTTCACCTGCCCCTCGTAGGACAGCAGCGCGTTCTGCGGGCTGATGTCCCGGTGGACGATGTGGAGCGGCTTGCCGTGCTCGTCCAGCCGGGTGTGCGCGTAGTGCAGGCCCTTGAGCACTTCGCCCACGACGAAGGCGGCGATCTCCGGGGGAATGACGGGAATGCCGACGGCCTTGGCCCGCTTGATGACCTTGGACAGCGGCGGGCCGTCGACCAGCTCCATGGCGAGGAAGTAGTCCCCGTCGATGCTGCCGAAGTCGAAGACCTGGGCGATGTTGCCGTGGGACAGGCCCATGGCGATCTTCGCCTCGTTGGTGAACATGCCGATGAAGGACTTGTTCGCCGCGTAGTGCGGGAGGATCCGCTTGATGACGACCTGCTTGGTGACGCCCGGCGCCGGCGCGTACAGCGCTCGGAAGATCTCCGCCATACCGCCAGCGGCGATACGTTCGAGGAGCTCGTATTTTCCGAACTGGGTGCCTGGTGTTGCGCTCACGAAGCGGCCTTTGCTGCGGCGCGGGCAAGCTACCATGCGACGCCACATGCGCCGCCCTGAATCAACGCGAGCCGTTGGCCTCGCCCTGGCCCTGGCTCTCCTCATGGGCACGGCCGTCGACGCGGGCCCCAAGGTCCTGCTGCTGCCCGCGATCGGCGCTCCGAGCGGGCTCACGGTGGGTGGCCGGGTGCTCAAGGCGGCGCCCAAGGACGGCCACAGCAGCTTCACGCGGAACTTGAGGCGGCTGGGCGCGAGCGGCTGGCCAGAAGTGGCGGTCGAAGTGCGCTGCCTGGGTGGCGTGGCGCGGACGACGACGAACGCCGAGGGCGGCTTCGAAGTGCAGCTCACTCCCGCCGCCGGCCAGCAGTTCCCCGTCGGTCGAGCCGACTGCGAGGCTCGCGCGGCGAAGGCGGAGCCGGGGCTGGCGCCGGTGGAGATCGTCGCCCCGCAGGCGCCCTTCGTGGTGCTGTCCGACTTCGACGACACGCTGGCGATCACCAATGTGGTCGACGGTCCCAAGCTCGTGGAGGCAGCGCTGCTGCAAGACGAGAACAGCCAGCCGGTCGTGCCCGGCATGGCCGACTTCTACCGGTGCCTGCGCGCCGACAAGCCGGCGACGCCGGGCTTCGCGTTGGTGTCCGGCTCGCCGCTCCAGTACACGACGCGGGTGGCGCGCTTCTTGGGCAAGCACGGCTTCCCCTTCTTCGGGCTGTACCTGCGCGATCTGGGGCCGGACACGCTGCGCGGGTACAAGCAGCCCGTGCTGCGGGCGCTGCTGCGCCAAGTGCCCAACGACGTCGTCCTCGTCGGCGACTCCGGTGAGCACGACCCCGAGGTGTACGCTCAGATCCGCAGCGAGGCTGGCCCGCGGATCAAGGCCATCTACATTCGGAACGCGGGCAGAGCGGCCGATGTCAGTCGCTTCAAGGACATGGTGCTCTTCGACGATCCGGCCTTCGCCGCGCGTGACGCCGCGGGCCGAGGCCTCGCTTCACCCGACTGCGTCGCGCAGGCCTTCGGCGCCGACGCCGGGGTGGGGCTTTCAAGGTGAACTTGTTCAAAGAGGTTCAAGGAGCAGGTTGCGTGTTCTCTCGAGGCTTCTGGGGGTTGGCCTGGCTCGTCGTCACCGTCCTGGCGGGCTGCACCAAGTCTTCTGCCGAACCCAAAGCCGCCAAGCCGCCACCGGTGGTCAAGCGCTTCGACCCGCTGGTCCGCGCGCCCGCGTCAGCGCCCGGCGACGACGGAGGCCTCGGCGGCCCGCAGTTCGAAGTCGCGCCCTTCACCCCCTACGGCCCGCCGCGACCCGAGGGCGCGCTGACGCTGACACTCGACGGCGAGAAGGTGCTGCGCGACGGCAAGCCGTTCGACCCGGCGGCGCTCCCCGAAGGGGCCGTCGTCCTGCTGGTCCCTGTCGACGACACGTTTCTGGCGCAGGTGCTCGGCACGCTGGAAGCGCTCGAGCTGCGCAAGGTGGAGGCGTGGCTCGCACACCCCAACGGCAGCCTCGCGTACCCGGTGCAGCTCTTCGATGAGGTCGAGTTCGGCGCCTGGCTCGACGATCCAAGCCCGGGAAAGCTGCGAGTCGTGCAGCGCGCCGACGGGTTCGAGCTGCAGACCAACATGGGGAAGCTGCCCGGCGTCGACCCCAACGGACCGTCGGTGCCGCTGCGCGGCGGCGAGCTCGACCTGGCGACCCTGCGCGACGGACTCGAGAAGATCCGCGGGCGCTTCATGACCGCCACCCAGGTCTGCTTTCTGCCCAGCTACGGCACGCCGCTCGAGCAGCTCGCCCGAGCCATGGCCGCCAACTACGTGTCGGCCGATCGCGCACACTTCGAGCGCACCTGCTGGGTGTACCCGCGACGTCGTGGACGCGACGGGGGCTGAGCGTTACCTTCCAGCGTCATGACGACCCTGGGGTCCAGTGGTGCTTCGACGCTGAAGGACACACAAGCCGCGGTCACCGCCGCCATTGCGCAGGCGAAGGCCAAGGTGCCCAGCCCGAGCCTGGGCGTGTTGTTCGTCGGCGGCGCGCACTCCGTCGACCTCGCGTTTCGCGCCGCCAAGGCCGCAGCGCCCGGGTGTCAGTTCGTTGGCACGCAGACGGCCGGTGAGATCACCGAGCGAGGCCTGACCCGCGGCGGCGTCGCGGTGCTGCTCTTGTCCGGTGACGGACTCATGGTGGAGACGGCGGGCGCCGTCGGCGTCAAGGCGAACCCGGCGAACGCGGCCAAGGTGTTGTGTGCGAACTTCGGCGCCCTGTCCGAGCGCGCGGCCACGGCGGGCATGACGCTCGCGACCAGCGTCGTGCTGCTCGACACGCTCGGCGGCACCGGAGAGCAGGTCGTCAAGGACGTGCTGGCCAACACGCGGCGCTTTCAGCAAATCGTCGGCGGCGCCGCTGGCGACGACGGCAAGTTCCAGACGCCGGGCGTCTTCGGTGGCGCGGTGGCGGCGACCGACGCGGCCGTCGCCGCGCACGTCTTCCACAAGGCCGCCTGGGGCGTCGGCGTCGATCACGGCCTGCGCCCGATGACGCAGCCCATGACCGTCACCAAGGCCGGCAAGGCCACCATCTTCGAACTCGACGGCCGGCCGGCCTTCGACGTGTACAAGGAGTTCGCCAAACAGCGGAACGTGAACCTGACGCCTTCGACGGCGGGGAACTTCCTGATCAGCCACGAGCTGGGCGTGTATTTCCTGGACGAGCTGCACCACGCGCGGGCGCCGGTCGGCGTCGGCCCACAAGGGGAGCTCAAGCTCGTGGCCGACGTGCCCGAGCGCGCGAAGGTCTGCATTCTCGACGGCGACAACGACGCGATGATCGCCGCGTGTACCCGCGCGGCGAAGCAGGCCAAGGACGCGATCGGCGGCGGCAAGGCGGCGGCGGTGCTGCTGTTCGACTGCGTCTGCCGCGGCATGATCTTGGGCGACAGCTTCGACCGTGAGGTCGCCGCGGTGAAAGAGGTGTTCCCGGGGACGCCGATCGGCGGCTTCCTGACCTACGGAGAGATCGCCCGCTTCCGTGGACGCCTGGACGGCTGGCACAACACGACCGCCGTCGTCGTCGCCGTCCCCGAAGCCTGAGGTGATGGTGAGGCCAGCGGTGTTGAACGACCTGCTCCAGGTCCGCCCGCTGGGAGACCAGCGCTTCGGCTTCGCCGTTCCCGACGGCTGGCAGCAGGGGAGAGGCGCCTTCGGCGGGCTGCTCATGGGCGCGCTCGTCGAGGCGCTCCAGGCCGTGGTCGGCGACCCGCAGCGGCGACTGCGCGCGCTGACCGGCGAGTTCACCGGCCCCGTCGGGGTGGGTGACGCGACGATCGAGTGTCGGGTGCTCCGGCAAGGCAGCGCGGTGTGGTGTGTCAGCGCCGCGCTGTCCCAGGGCGGCGACGTGCTCACCCACGCCGTCGGCACCTTCGCCCTGGCGCGCGCAGCGGCCACGAGCGGCGACGGCCTCTGGCTTGCGCCGCCGACCAGCGCGAGCCCCGCTGCGTGGGAGCGCGCCGAGGTGGTCGACATCGCCGCGCCCGTCGCGCCGGTCTTCACCCAGCACTACGAGTACCGCCCGACCGGCGTGATCCCCTACAGCGGTGCGCCCGAAGGCACGTCCGAAGGGTGGATTCGCCCGCGGCACACCTCCGGCTGGACCGTGTCCAGCGTCGCCTGCACCGCCGACGCCTGGTGGCCGGCCATGGCCGCGCGCCTGGACGGCCCCAGGCCGATCGCCACCATCGCCTTCACGTTCGACTTGCTGGCGGACCCCGCGGGCCTTCCTGCCGCCCCACTGCTGCACCGCGGCCGGGAGTACGCCTGCGCCGACGGCTATTCGGTGGAGCTGCGTGAGCTGTGGTCCGCCGACGGGCGGCTGGTGAGCCTCAACCACCAGACGGTGGCGATCATCAAGTGACGGGCAGCGGGCGCGGCGAAACGCGCGGGCGACGTCGGCTTCGTGGCTGGGCGGGCGACCGCGCACCGAGTGGTGGCGCTGCGTGAGCGGTGGTCGGCCCGACGGGCGGCTGGTGCGCCTCGACCACCAGAACGGTGGCGATCATCCCGTGACTGGCAGCGTGCTCAGCCAGTCGGCGAACG
Organism: Myxococcaceae bacterium; assembly: GCA_022842905.1. Taxonomy (GTDB): domain Bacteria; phylum Myxococcota; class Myxococcia; order Myxococcales; family Myxococcaceae; genus JALHOS01. The sequence continues at coordinate 16,272 of JALHOS010000018.1, forward strand.
CGCGAGCCAGGTCGTGTTGTGTCGAGAGACAGGCCGCCGCGCACCCGAGTGGTGGAGCTGCGTGAGCGGTGGTCGGCCGACGGGCGGCTCGTGCGCCTCGACCACCAGAACGGTGGCGATCATCCGGTGACTGGCAGCGGGCTCAGCGAGTCGGCGAACGCGCGAGCCAGGTCGTGGTGGTGTCGAGAGAGGCCGCCGCGCACCCGAGCGGTGGAGCTGCGTGAGCGGTGGTCGGCCGACGTGGCGGCTGGTCGGGCCCCGCCCAAAGCGGTGGCGATCACCCAGCGACGGGCAGCGGGCGCAGCCAGTCGGCGAACGCGCGGGCGACGTCGTCTTCGTGGTTGGGGGAGCGACCGCGCACCGAGTGAAGGTCGAGCGTGAAGCGGCAGCCCCCGTCGGACGCTTCGAAGCTCGCCTGGCCGGAGATGCCGTCCAGCGCGCCCGCCGAGGGCACCCAGCGCACTCGGCGGGTCGCGTCGTCGTAGTGGTAGACGAGCGCGTACGAGAGCGCGTCGCCGAACTCGTAGGCGACCTCCAGCGCGTGGCCCGAAGCGTCGGAGCGGACGAGCGTGACGCGCTTGAGGCCGGGTACCCACAGGCGCGCGACGCTGACGTCGCAGAAGGCTCGGTAGGCGTCGTCGGCGGAGCGGGGCAGCGGCAGGGTGATCATGTTCGCGAGCAGCCAAGGACTGTACGGCACCGGCCCCTGACGCGTCTGTGACGTTCCTGTTGCGTCGGCGTGTCCGGAGCTACCGCTCGGTCAACGGCAGCCCGGCGCTCAGCAACAAGACGGTGCGCGCGCTCGCCAGCTCGGTCAGCGCGGTGATCTCGTTGACCTCGGCGCCGAACAGGTCGCGGTCGGCTTGGATCACCTCGACCTGCGTGGCGGCGCCGACGGCGTAGCGGTCTTGCGCCACCTGGGCGGCGCGCCGGGCCGCGTCGAGCTGGGCCTGGGCGGCGCCCACCTTGAGCTGCGCCGCGCCCAGCCGCTGGCTGGCGTTGAAGATCTGATCCCGCGCCGCGTTCTGCGCCCGCTCCACCCCCAGCTGCGCCGTCCGCTCGTTGATGCGCTGGACCTCCATGGCCTGGAACGTCGGCGCGTCGAGCCGCCAGCTCAGATTGATGCCGCCGTTGTACGAGGCGACCTGCCCGGCGAAGCCCGTCGCGTTGGTGAGCCGCTCGGTGAACTGCGCGCTGAGCAAGGGCACCAGCGCCAGCGACTGGGCCGTGGCGAGGCGGCCGACGGTGGCCACGTCCAGCTTGGCGGCCTTCACCTGCGGCAGCTCGTCGATGCGGCCCAGCAGCGTGTCGAGCGGCTCGACGCTCGCGCCGGCGTCGGCCGCGGGCGGCTCCACGTCGGCGCCGGGCTGGAGGCCGGACAGGGTGTGCAGCAGCCGCCCGGTGATGGCGATCGCCGCCGCGGTGTCGGCCACGAGCTGCTTGGTTCGCTGGACCTCGGCGCGCGCGCGCAGCACGTCGAGCTCGGTGGCCGCCCCGGCTTCGCTGCGCGCGGTGATGAGGTCGAGCTGCGCCTGGGCGACCTGGGCCGAGCGCTTGGCCGCGTCGTGCACTTTGAGGGACGCGGCGTAGTTGAAGAAGGCCTGCGCCACCTGCAGCTCCACGCCGTCTTGCCCGGCGCGTTCGCGCTCCGCCGCGGCGCTCTGCGCTTCGTCGCTCGCCAGCGTGCGGAACCACAGCGGCACGTTGACCAGCGGCAGGTCGACGCGGAACACGCCGTCGAACTGGTTCTGCGGAATGATCACCAGCTTGTTGGGCGGCGTCGTCGCGCCGGTGGGAATGGTCGCCGCGGCTTCGAACTGGTTGTTGGTCCAGCCGGCGCTCACCGACAGCGTGGGCAAGAGCGCCATCCACGTCTGGCGAAACTCGGCCTGGGCCCGCGCGCGCTGCTGGGCGAGCACGCGGACGTCGACGTTGTTCGTCTGCGCCGCGTCCAAGAAGCGCTGCAGCGTCTGCGGCTGGGCGCTCGCCGTCGCGGCCAGCGCGGTGGTCAGGATCATCAGCAGCCGGTTCATGCGCCGTGCGCCTCCTTCGCGGTCGACTCTGGCAGCGGCTCGTAGACGTCCACGGGGCGCCACTTGCGCCACACGCGCCAGAAGGCCTGGCTCACGTCGTCGAGGAACGAGTACACGACCGGCACCGCCAAGAGCGTCAGCAGCAGCGACAGCGACTGGCCGCCCACGACGACACCGGCCGTCGCCCGGTTGAAGCCGGAACCGACGCCCTTTGCGGTGACGAGCGGCACCATGCCCGCCACGAACGCGAGGGTGGTCATGAGGATCGGCCGCAGCCGGTCCTTGTTCGCCTGGAGGATCGCCCGCATTCGCACCGCCTTCGCCAGCGCGCGCTTGGCCTTGGCCGGCGTCGGGGCCGCCATGGCCTGCTCGATCGCCGTCAAGTCGGCCGCGCCCGCCAGCACCTCGTGGGCCTCGCGCGCGGTCGCCGGGCCGGGACCCCGCTCGTCGATGATGCGCAGCGCGCGGTCGAGCCGCTCGGCAGAGTGCTCGCGCAGCTGGTTGGTGTGATCGATCTGAAGGATCGCGTTCTTCTTCACCACCCCGAACAGCACGAAGATCCCCAAGAAGCCGTACAGGTCCAGCGCCGTGTCGAAGAGGATGATCGACAGGATCGCGAAGGGCAGCGTCAGCGGCAGCGACACCAAGATCGTCACCGGGTGCAGCCACGATTCGAACTGCGCGGCGAGGATCAGGTACATGAACACGAGCGACGCGAGCAGGCCGAAGATGAAGCTCAGCCCCGTCTCCCGCATCAGCTTCGTCTGTCCCTGCGGCTTGACGGCGTAGCCCTTGGGCATGGCGGCGACTTCCTTGTCGAGGATCCCGCGGATTGCCTCCGACAGCTCGCCTTCGCTCGTGCCCGGGCCGGCGTTCGCGACGAAGGTCACCTGCCGCTCGCGCTGGTAGCGCTGAATCGTGGTCGGGCTGTCGCCGCTGCGCACATTCACCACGTCGGCCAACGCCACCAGCCCCAGCTTGCGGGACGGCACCGTCAGCTGGCGCAGCGCGTCTTCGCTGCTGCGGTAGTCCGCGGTCGCCCGCAGCCGCACCTCGTACTGCTCTCCGCCCTCGGCGTAACTCGACACCTTGAGCCCCGCGACCAGGTACTGGAGGGCCTGGGCCACGTCCACGACCTGCACGCCCAGATCCGCCGCCTTCGCCCGGTCGATGAAGACGCCCAGCTCGGGCTTGCCGGTGACCAGCGTGCTGTCCACGTCCACCGCGCCGGGCAGCTTTTTCATCTCCGCGAGGATCCGCGGCATCGCGCGCTCGAGCACGTCGAGCTCCGGGCCACCGACCAGGAACTGAATGCGGGCCGTCGCCTGCGCGCCGCCGAACTCGTTCACGTCCGCCACGGTCAGCTTGAGCTCCGGAGGGAGCGTGGGGAGGATCTGCTCGCGGATCACGTTCTTGAAGTCGTTCTGGCTGACCGTGCGCTCTTCGGGCGGCGTCATCTTCACGAAGATGCGGGCCACGTTCGGTGTGCGCGCGGCGTCGTCGCCGACGGTCAGCAGCGTCGCTTCGACTTCCTTGCGCTCGCGAATGAGGCGGGCCACGCGCTCACCAACCAGCTCCGTCGCCGCCACGCTGCGGCCTTCGGGCAGCCGGACCAGGACCTCGAACTGGGCGCGGTCGTCGATCGGCAGGAAGCCCTTGCGCGCCTTCTTGGCGAGCGCCGGCATGGCCCCGAGCGCGGCGACGCAGGCCAGCACCACGATCCACCGGTGCCGCATGCAGAAGCCGAGCAGCGCCACGTACCCGCGTTCCCATGGGCGGTAGCCCCAGTCGACCACGCGCTCGAGCGCCGACTTCTTCTTCCCCGCGCGGTGGGGCTCGAGCCACCGCGACGCGAGCATGGGGGTCAGGGTGAAGCTGACGAACAGCGACACGGCAATCGCCATGCTCATCGTCACGCCGAAGCTGGCGAGGAAGCGCCCGGGGACGCCGGCGACGAAGGCGATCGGCAGGAACACCGCGATCAGCGACAGCGTGGTGGCCATGACGGCCAGGCCGATCTCCTTGGTGCCGTTGATCGCCGCGATCTTGGGGTGCTCGTGCTTCTCCTCGACGTGCTTGAAGATGTTCTCGAGCACGACGATCGCGTCGTCGATCACGATGCCCACCGCCAGCGCCAACGCGAGCAGGGTGATGGTGTTCAGCGTGTAGCCCATGAGCTTCATGAGCGCGAACGTGCCGACGATCGACGTGGGGATCGCCAGCGCCGCGATGATCGTCGACCGCGCGTTGCCCAAGAAGAAGAGCACGATGAACGCGGCGAACAAGGCGCCCAAGATCAGGTGTTCGGTCACCGCCTCCACGCTGGTGCGCAGGGCCGCCGAAGCGTCTCGCTGAATCGCCAGCGTGAAGCCCTTGGGCAGCTCAGGCCCCAGCTCGGCCATGCGCGCCTTGACCGTGTCCACGACCTCCACCGTGTTGGTGCCCGACTGCTTGCGGATCGCCAAGATCACACTCGGCTCGCCGTTCCACCGCGCGGACGAGGTGGCCTCTTCGACGCCGTCTTCGACCTGCGCGAGCTCGTCCAGGCGGATCGAGCGGCCCGACTGATCGCGAATGACGATCGCCCGCAGCTCATCGACCGTCTCCACGCGGCCCTGCACCCGCAGCGTCAGGTAGTCGCGGCTGGTGTCCACCCGCCCACCGGGGAGCGTCAGGTTCTGCGCGTTGATCGCCGCGCCCACCTCGAGCGGAGAGATGCCCAGCGCCTTGAGCTTGAGCGGGTCGATCTGCACGTTGATCTGCCGCTTGCGCCCGCCGATGAGGGTCGCCTGCCCGACGCCGCTGATCGACTCGAGCCGGCGCCGCACGACTCGATCGGCGATGTCGGTGACCTCCCGCGTCGTCTTGCCGGAGCCGCTGACCGCGACGAAGAGCACCGGGCTGGCGTCGGGGTCGACCTTCTGCACCACCGGCGGATCGATGCCGCGGGGCAGCTCGGCGAGCACCGTGTTGATCCGCTGCTGCACTTCGTTGACCGCCACGTCCACGCTCTTCTCGAGCTTGAACTGAATGATCACCCGGCTGATGCCTTCGGAGCTGTCCGAGCGCAGCTCGTCGATGCCGCTGACGGTGTTGACCGCGCCTTCGATGCGGTCCGTCACCTCGCGCTCGATGTCCTCGGGGCTCGACCCGGGGAGGATCGTCGACACCACGACGACGGGGAACTCGATCTTCGGGAACTGGTCCAGGCCGAGCTGCCGGTAGAACACCAGGCCCACCACCATGATCACCAGCGACAGCACCGTCGCGAAGACGGGCCGCTTGACGCACAGCTCAGCGAGCCACTGCATGGTCGCCTCCCACCGCGCCCTTCACTTGAATCGTCGCGCCGTCGAACAGCCCCGCCGGCGGGTTCACGATCGCCAGGTCTTCGGGCTTGAAGGTCTCGTACACGGCGATGCGGCCGTCCTTCGTCACCCCGGTGCGGACGATCATCTCGTACGCCGTCGCCCCCCGCGCCACGAAGAGCCGGCGCACCGTGCCGTCGGTCTTGATCGCCGCCGTGGGCACCGTGGGTAGCTCTTCTTCGCCGACGGTCAGTCGCACCGTGGCGAACATGCCCGGCTTGAGCTTGAGCTCGTCGTTCTTCGCCTGCGCTTCGAGCAGCAGATCGCGCGTGGTGGTGCGCAGCGTGGGGGACAGGAAGCGCACCACGGCGGGGAACGTGCGGTCCGGCCAGGCCCCCACCGCGACGTCCAGCGACAGCCCTTCCTTCACCAGGCCCACCGCTGACTCGGGAATGCTGACCAACACTCGCACGGGGTTGATGGCGTGCACGCTCGCCACCCGCGTCGGCGGCTGCACGTACTCACCCACGTTCACGTAGCGCTCACCTACGGTGCCGTCGATCGGCGCGCGGATCACCGTGTCGCCGGCGAGCTTGCCCGCCAGGTCAGCGTTCGCCTGCGCGGCGTTGGCTTGGTACAGCTGCGCGGTGCACTGCGACTTGAGGCGGTCGTACTCCGTCTTGGGAATGGCGCCCTTGCCGAAGAGCGTGTCAGCGCGGTCACACTCCTGCTTGGCGAGCTGCACCTGCGTCTGGGCGGCCTGGCTCTGCGCCTGCGCGGCGGCCACCTGGAAGCCCGCGGCCTTCGAATCGACCACCGCCAGCACCTGGCCTTGCTTCACCGGCATGCCGCGCTCGACGTAGGTGGCCGTCACCCGGCCAGACACGTTCGCCGCGACCTCCGACTGGCGGTCCGGGGTGATCGACCCGGTCAGCGTCACCAGCTTGGGCATCTTCTGGGTGACGATCGCGGCGGTCTCCACCCACACCGTCGCCGCGGCCGCCACCCCCTTCGCTTGGGCCGGCTTCTCGTCGCCTGGCGGCTTCTTGCACGACGCTACGACGAGCACTGCGAACCACGGAACGAGGCGAAGCATGGGCTTACTTCTCCTTGAGGGCGGGCGACGGGGGGAGCCCGAGCGCCTTGGCGAAGAGGAACGTCACTTCTTGAACGAACGCCCGCTGCGCGCGGGCGGAGACCTGCGCCTGGGCGAAGTGGGCGAAGATGAACCGCGACTGGAGCGCGCCGAGCAGCGCCGTGGCCACGCTGTCCGCGGGCACCGTCGCGAAGAGCGTCGGATCCAGCAGCCCCCGCTCCGCCGCGCGCTCGAGCCACTGCTTGACGAGCTGCACCGTCCGTAGCGGCATGGGGAGCGCTCCGTCGGTGCGGTACGCCTCCGCGACGTCGATGCCCGCCGCGCGGATCGCCATCAACCGTGGCAGGTGCTCCGCGAAGAACTCCCCCATCAGCCCGATCGCCTCGGCCAGCTGTTCGCGAAACGGCCGCTCGTCAGGACCCACCCGCAGCGTCTGGTACCACCCCGGCTCCGTCGGCAGCCCCAGCGACGCCATGACCAGCGCGTGCCGCGAGCCGAAGCGCTTGAGCAGCGCCGGCGTCGACAGCTTCAGCTCCCGCGCCACCACGTCCAGAGACACCGACGCGCCGTGCTCCAGCATGGCGCTGCGCATGGCCGTCACCATTTGCTCGTCGCTGACTCGCCGGGGCCGCGCCATTGGAGGGCATGGTTAGTAATCGTTCACTAACCAAAGACACGTGAAACAGTGTGAAGCCGCCGCGCACGGGTGATGGGGCGCATGAGTTGGGTTGATACAGGTCAACCCCCGGTGGGCTTTCTGACGCGTCAACGAGCTGGCGCGAGTCATGTTTGCCCCAGGGCCGTTCGAGCGGTCTGAGGGGGTTGTGGGCTGGGTCCGGGCGGCCCCGGGTGTGCTCTGGCAGCGGTCCCATGGCGAGCACGACGACGAGCGTCCCTTGGGGAGTGCAGGCGACTTGGACGCGGCGGGCTTCCGTCGCGGAGCGCGCGTGGTGGGGCTTCTTGGCGGTCGCGCTGTTGAGCCCGGTGCCGAGCCTGGTGGCGACGGGCCGGCAGTACACGCTGAGCTTGCTCATGTTCGTGGCGCCAGTGGTCGCCCTGGTCGCCGGGCTGGTGCGCCGGGGCAGCTGGGCGGCGAGCTGGCGGCCGTTGGTGTTCTCGCTGGGGGTGCTGTTCCCCATGGGGGCGGTGCTCAACGTGCTGTTCGCTGACGACTTCTTCACCTACCCGAACGCCGCCGCGACGCTGGGGTGGTCGGTGCCGGCGGTGCGGGGCTTCGCGCTGTCCGACAGCCACCCGATCCCGCTCGAGGAGTTCGCGTTCTACGGGTTCGGCTTCGCGGCGATCTTGCTGGCCTATGTCTGGGTCGGCGACGTGTGGCTGCCGGCGAAGGCGCCGCGGGTGGACTGGACGGCCGGGCGGGCGTCGGCGCTGATCGTCCCCGCCGTGGCGGCGGCCTGTGCGTTTCCGCTGCAAGAGCTGCTCGCGCCGGGGCGCGCGTTCCCGGCGTACCTGACGTACCTGCTGCTCGTGCCGCTGCCGGTGGCGCTGTGGCTGTGGCCGTGTGTGCGGCCGGCGGTCAACTGGGCGGCGCTGGCGTTGGTGACGGCGGCGCTGTTGGCCTTGTCGGTGGTCTGGGAGGTCTCGCTCGCCATTCCCCAAGGGTGGTGGGGCTACCGCGCCGACGCCATGGTCGGGCTCCATGTGCGCGCGTGGCACGGCCTGCCGATCGAGGCGGTCTTGGTCTGGGTGCTCACGCCGATCACCACGGTGTTCGTCTTCGAAGCGGCGCGCGGGGCGCTCTTCGCTCGGAGGGCCCCATGAGCGCCGACGGGTCGACGGACCGCACGCCGCACGGAGCGCTGCTGGGGCGGCTGATCGGGCTGAGCCTGCTGATGTTGGGCATGATCGCGCTGCGCTGGGGCTTGGCGGCGCTGGGCCGCACCGGGCCCTGGTACCTGCTGCACGAGCTCGTCGTGCTCTTGGTGCCCATGGCGTTCTTGCTCGTCGAGGTGTGGGGGCGGCTGGCGCCCAACGAGCGGCTGGCCTTCGTGGCCACCAGCGGCCTCTTCATTTCCCTGTCGGCCGTCGCGGAGATGATCGCCATCGAGCAGCGGTACTGGTGGTTCTTCACCGAGCTCGACCCGCTCAGCGGCTTCGACTTGGGGGCGATCCCCGCGGAGGAGTTCCTGTCCTACCCGCTGCTGCTCAACCTCCCGGTGCTCTGGTACCTGTGGCTTCGGCGGGTCCTCCCCGGGCTGGCGACCGGCGTGGCCCCGTCGGCGCGCGTGCGCTCTGCGCTCTTCGTCGCGGCGGGCCTGTGTGGCGTGGCGGCGCTGGTGCTCATGGGGTTGGCCTGGCGCAACTTCGGTCCCATCGACCGGGTGACGCAGCCCTTCGTCGATGTGGCCGGGGCGGTGCGCTACGTGGCCGGGCCCAAGCAGTACGGCTGGACGATCGTCCAGCTGCTGGGCTGGGTGGGGCTCCTCGTCGTGGCGACCAAGGCCTGGCCGTCGGTGCACCCCGGTCGGCTGTTTCTCATGACGGTGACGTACTTCCCGTTCGCGCTGTTCTTCGAACTGCTCGCCTGCGGGCGCGGCTGGTGGGTGTGGAACGCGCAGCAGACCCTCGGGGTGTTCACCTGGGTGCTGCCGATCGAGAGCTTCAGCATGTACCTGACGGGGGCGCTGTTCCCAACGCTCACCTTCGAGCTGCTGGCCGCTGCCCTGCGGGGGCTCGACCCGGCGCAGGTGAGCGGCTCGGTGCCGGCGACCCGCTGAAGCCTGGGTCAGGTGCGCCGCGGGGCCCAAGGAGCGTACGCTGCGGGCCTCCCGCGTGTTTGCAGCCCTGTGGACACTGTTGACTGAGCCGGCCCCGGCGGTGGTGGACCCGCAGGGGCGGCGCCAAGCGCGCTTGATGGCGGCGGTGCTCGTCGTCGCGCTGCCCGCCTACGCGGTGATGGCGCTGGCCGCGGGGCTGACCCGGGAAGTCCCCGTCCAACCTGCGGACGCCGGGCTGGGACTGCTGCACTTCGCGCTCGGTGTCCTCGCGTACGGGCTCATTCGAACGCGGCACTACCGCGTGGGGGCGACGCTGCTGGCGGCGACGGCCGTCGTCTCGTCGGTCACCGTGGGCATTCGCGAGCAGGATCCGCTGCGGGCGCTGGTCAGCTTCATGTTGGGGCTGACCGGCGTCGTCTACGCGGGCTTCATGCTGTCGTCCCGCACGACGCTGGTCGCGGGGATCGCGCACGTGTTGTTGGTCGGGTTGGGGGTCGCCCTGCACGTGTCGGTGACCGTGGGCGCGGCGGTGCTGCCGCTGTTCCTGCTGCTCTTCGTGCACGCGCTGACGGTGGCCGGCGCCGCGTTGCGAGAGCGCCACGTCGCCGATCTCGAGCGCCAGAAGGAGCTGCTCGAAGCGACCACCCGCGCCGCCCATGACGCGGTGGTGGTGCTGGACGGCGAGCAGCGCGTGCTGAGCTGGTCCGGCCAGGCCGAGGCGATCTTCGGGCTGAGCGCCTCGCAGGCCGTCTGCCGGCGCCTGGCAGAACTGGTGCTGCTCGAGCCCGACGAAGGCAGCCGAGCGGTGCTCGAAGCGCTGGTGCAGCGACGCCGGGCGCAGCTCGAATTTCGCGCGGTCACGTCCGCCGGCCGAGCGTTTCCGTGTGAAGCGTCGCTCTCGCCGCTGAGCGCGCCTCACGGTGCCGTCGTGTTCTTCCGCGATCTGTCCGAGCGCAAGCGCGTGGAAGGCAAGCTCGTCTTCGCCGACCGCCTGGAGACGATGGGGCGGCTGGTGGCCGGCGTGGCGCACGAGATCAACAACCCGCTGGGCTTCATTCGGTCGAACCTGGCCTTCCTCAAGGAAGAGCTGGCCTCGGCGGCCGTCGAGCCGGACGTGCTCGCGGCGATCGACGAGACCGCCGACGGCGCGCGGCGCATTCAGGCGATCGTGCAGGATCTCCGTGGCTTCGCGTACGACGGGCCTTCGTACGATCGCCTCGCGCCGGTCGACGTGGAGCGCGCCCTCGACGCCGCGATTCGCTTGGCCGAGTCGCAGCTGCGCACTCGCAGCGCCAACGTCCGCCGGGAGTACGGAGAGGTCGGCAGCGTCATGGCGGTCGAGAACCGCGTCTGCCAGGTGTTCCTCAACATCTTGGCGAACGCCGCGCAGGCGCTGCCCAAGGACGGCAGCGGCAGCCGAGAGATCGTGGTTCGCACCAAGGAGGTCGACGATCGCGTGGCGATCGCCATCGAAGACAAGGGCAGCGGCATCGCCCCGGACGTCGCCGCGCGGCTGTTCACCCCGTTCTTCACCACCAAGGCCGTCGGCGAAGGCACCGGGCTGGGCCTCTACATTTGCCAGCTCATCGTCTCGGGGCTGCGAGGGGAGATCCGCGTCGACAGCGCGCCGGGGCGCGGCAGCGTGTTCGAGGTGTGGCTGTGGAGGGACGGCCCCGCCGCGGCCGATCGAGAGACGGCGGCGACGCCCAAGGCCGGCGAGCAGCCCTGAGCGTCACCTCGTGCGTCGCGCTTCCGCGGCCGATCAGGCGACCCGAGACAGCAGCATCTGCCGGATCAGCTCGAGCGTCTTGGGCATGCGCTCGCCGAACTGGTCGAAGAACGCCTTCTGGTTCTCGAGCTCCGCCTTCCATTCCCCTTCGTTGATGCTGGTCGCTTCGTCCACCTTGGCGGGGTCGATGTCGAGGCCCGACAGGTCGATGTGGCCCTGCTTGGGCACCCACCCGAACAGCGATTCCTGCGCGCCGACGTTGCCGTGCGCGCGATCGACGATCCACTTGAGCACGCGCATGTTGTCGCCGTAGCCCGGCCACAGGAACTTGCCGTTCTTGTCCTTGCGGAACCAGTTCACCATGAAGATCTTGGGCGGGTAGGGGACCCGCTTCTGCATGGCCAGCCAGTGCGCGAAGTAGTCGGCCATGTTGTAGCCAGCGAAGGGCAGCATCGCCATGGGGTCGCGGCGCACCACGCCCTGCTGGCCGGCGGCGGCGGCGGTCGTCTCACTCGCCAGCGTCGCGCCCAGGTACACGCCGTGCGCCCAGTTGAACGACTGCATCACCAGGGGCACCGTGTTCGAACGCCGCCCGCCGAAGATGATCGCCGAGATCGGCACGCCCCTCGGATCGTTCACGTGCGCGGAGAGGATCGGGTTGTTCGCCGCGGGCGCGGTGAAGCGGCTGTTCGGGTGCGCGGCCTTCTCGGCGCTGCCCTTCTTCCACGGCCGGCCCTGCCAGTCGGTGAGCTCGTCGGGCGTCTCGCCGTCCAGGCCTTCCCACCAGACGGTGTTGTTCTTCGTCACCGCGACGTTGGTGAAGATGGTGTTCTTCGCGATCGTCTTCATCGCGTTCGGGTTCGACTGCCAGTTGGTGCCCGGCGCCACGCCGAAGTAGCCGTTCTCGGGGTTGACCGCCCACAGCCGGCCGTCGTCACCCACGCGCAGCCAGGCGATGTCGTCGCCCACCGTGGTGACCTTCCACCCGTCGAAGCGCTTGGGCGGGATCATCATGGCGAAGTTCGTCTTGCCGCAGGCCGACGGGAAGGCGGCGGCCACGTAGGTGGTCTGCCCTTCGGGGCTCTCGACGCCCAGGATCAACATGTGCTCGGCCAGCCACTCTTCCTTGTTGCCCAGGTAGCTGCCGATCCGCAGCGCGAGGCACTTCTTGCCCAGCAGCGCGTTGCCGCCGTAGCCCGAGCCGAAGCTCCAGATCGCGTTGTCCTGGGGGAAGTGGCAGATGTAGCGGCGGTCCGGGTTCAAGTCGCCGGTGCAGTGGAGGCCGCGGTTGAAGTTGTTCGACGCGCCGAGCATGTCGAGGGCCGGCTTGCCCATGCGCGTCATGATGCCCATGTTCAGCGCCACGTAGACGCTGTCGGTCAGCTCCACGCCGATCTTCGAGTGCTCCGAGCCCAGCGGGCCCATGACGTAGGGCACCACGTACATGGTGCGGCCCTTCATGGATCCTTCGAACAGCCCCCTGAGCAGCGTGTACGCCTCGTCCGGCGCCTTCCAGTTGTTGGTGGGCCCCGCTTCTTCCTTCGTCGGCGTGCAGATGAACGTGAGGTGCTCGACGCGGGCGACGTCGTTGGGGTTGCTGCGGTGGAGGTAGCAGCCCGGGTGCTTCTCCTGGTTGAGGGGCGCGAGAATGCCCTTGGACACCGCGAACTCGGTCAGGCGCTTGTTCTCGTCCTCGCTGCCGTCACACCACACCACCTGGTCGGGCTGGCAGAGGGTCACCTTCTGGGCGACCCAATCGAGGAGGAACTTGTTGGACGTGAGATTGGTCGAAACCGAGGCCATGGCGGCGTGCGCTCCTTTGGACAGGACGGACCTACGAGGGAGGTCGGCGAAGTCGCACGGATCCGCGCGGCCGCGCAAGCGCATTGCTCTTACAGCTGCCGTAACTTTCGGTGGAGCAGGCGCCCAGCGCCCGACTTCACGGCTCTTCTTCTTCGGCCGCTTCCTCGACGTCGTCGACTTCTTCGGCTTCTTCTTCGGCGCCCTCCGCGGGGAGCACCGGCTCTTCGATCTTCGGGATCGCGGTCGCCAGCCGGCTCTTCCGCTCGGTCTTCACCGCCGTGGCGGCCTTCTGGTTGGCGCCACACTTGGGGCAAATGGGCTCGGGCTTCTTCAAGTCGTAGAACTTGGAGCTGCACTTGAAGCAGATGAACTTGGAGCCGAGGTCCTTGGCGGGCATGGCGGTCGAAATCCTCGAATGCGGTGGGCGGCGAAACCTGCCGAAAGGCGGCGGCTTGCTAGCCTCGCCAATGTTTCAAGTCAACGTTTGGTGCGCTAGGGTCGGCCGCCGTTGCCGTCTCTCCTTGAAGGCCGGACTTCGTGAACATCACCTGCGACAAGTGCGGAAAGAAGTACTCGATCCCCGACGCCAAGATCGAGGAAATGCAGAAGGCCGGCAAGGGCTCCGCGAAGGTCCGCTGCAAGCAGTGCAGCAATCAGATCACCCTCTCGCTCGCCCCAGCCGCCGCGGCCCCCGTCGCGTCGCGTTCTTCGGGGCTCCGGGCGTCGCCGGCCGCCACGGCTGACGGCGGCGCTGCGCTCGGCGGTGACGTGGGCGACGACGGCGGCGTGGTGCCCAAGGCTGGACCCGCCTGGGAAGAAGAGCGCACCCGCGCGATGCCGGCGCTCGACATGTCCGTCACCTGGTTCGCGATGATCGGCGGCGCGCAGCAGGGCCCGTTCGATCTGGCGACCCTCAAGTCGAAGGTCGACGGCGGCGAAGTCACCCTGCGCACGTACTTGTGGAAGCCGGGCATGGCCGACTGGAAGCGGGCCAGCGACGTGCCGGAAGTCAGCCCTGTCTTCGCCGGCGTGTCCGTCGGTGCCACGGCCACCGGGCCCACGCAGCCAGCGTCGGTGCCGAAGAATGATGTCGCCGTCGCGACCGAGGTGCCCGCGCCCGAGGTGACCGACCGGGTCCCGCGCGATCCGGCTCCCGCGCGGACGAGCGGCGCCCCGAGCAAGGGCAACGGTCACGCGCCCGCGGCCTCCGAGCCGGATCCGTCGCTGTCCGTGACCCAGCCTCCGGACGAGCCCCAGGCCCAGGCGCTGCGGCAGGCGGCGGTCAAGCCCAACCCCCAGCTCAACGATCTCTTCGCCGACTTCCATGGCGACGGTGGGTCCACGGCCGAGGCCCCCGCGCCTTCGGAGTCGTCGACGGAGCAGCCAGCCAAGCCCGCCCCTCGCGCCGATCCGTTCGCGCAGCTGTCACAAGACGACGGGGTCGAGCCTCCCCCGCCGGGTGAGGCGACCAAGTTCTTCATCGCCCAGGCCGGCGTGAACAAGCGCAACCCGCCGTGGAAGATCGCGCTCTTCGTCGCGTCGCTGATCGCGCTGCCGGCGGCCGTGCTGTACCTGCTGTCCACCTTCAAGGTGATTCCGCCCGTCACGCGCACCACGGAAGACGGGCGCGTCGAGCAGGTCAGCTGGTTCTCGGGCGAAGGTGTGGCGGGCCTCAAGGACATGCTGACCGGCGAAGCCAAGCGCAAGCAGGAAGAGGCCGAGCGCACGCGGCAGGCGGCGCTCGAGGCCAAGCGCAAGGCCGCCGAAGCCGCAGCCAAAGCCCAGGCCGCCGCGGGCGCTCCACCCGAAGCGCCGACCACCCCGGACAAGGGCGCCGCGCCGACCCCCACCAGCCCCGCCGACAACGCCAAGGCCATGGCCGAGTGGGAAAAGCAGATGATGGCGGAGAACACCGGGGGCATTGGCGCGAAGACGCCCAAGGTGCGCCTCGAAGACCGGCAGGCCCAGGCCGCGCTGAACACCGGCGGAGGGCTGTCCGCCGAGGTGATCTCCAAGACCGTCGCGCAGAAGATGGGTGGCTTCGAGGCCTGCATCACCAACGCGCTGCGCCGCAACCCGAACCTCGCCGTCGGCAACATCGAGCTCGTGCTCGACGTGGGCACGTCGGGCACGGTCAAGAGCGCCACGGTGGACCCCAAGAAGCACGAAGGCGCGGACTGGGCGCAGTGCATGGTCGCCGCGGGCAAGCGCATCGTCTTCCCCGCGTCGAGTGAGGCCAGCGAGGTCCGGCTGCCCTTCAAGATCGGCGTCGCGCTGTAACGTTCGCCTGCGCCCGGGCGGTCCGCTTCAGCTCACTTCGTGGGCGCGTGCACGGGGAACGCCTTGAAGCGCGCGGCGCGCAGCGGCTCGAGCTCGCTGCTGCTCAGCTCCGGCACCGTTCCACCCAGCGTTCGGGCGACGGTGAGGATCTTCGCGTAGTGCTCCACCAGCTCCATGCGGAGCAGCGTCAGCGAGAGCTCGTCGGCCACCGTGAGCGCGCCGTTGCCGCCCAGGAGCATGGCGTCGGCCTTCGCCGCGGCGCCTTCGACGGCCTTCACCAGCGCGTCGGTCTTGGGCATGAGCCGGGGGATAAGGGGGATCTGCTCGCCCAACGAGACGACGATCTCCGGCATGGCCACGGGCCCCAGCTCGAGCCCGAGCAGCCCGAAGGCGGTCGCGTGTGGCGGGTGGGCGTGCAGCACGGCCTGCACGTCGGGCCGGGCCCGGTACGCGGCCAGGTGCAGCTCCAGCTCGCCGAACGGCTTGCGGCGGCCCTCGAGCACCTTGCCCGCCGCGTCGACGACGATCAGCAGGTCCGCGTCGACGTCGCGCTTGGACACCGCCGTCGGGGTGCACAGGAAGCGGTTCCCCGACAGCCGCACCGACACGTTGCCGTCGTGGTTGGCCACCCAGCCCAGCTCGTGAATGCGCCGCGACACGGCGACGAGGTCTGCCTTCAGCTTCGGCGTCAGCGGGCGAGGTGAGCTCACGGCGTTTCGCGCGAGTCCCGGGCGTCGAGCGACACCTGATCGACCACCCCGACGATGACGGAGCGGATCGGCGCCGTGGGGTCCTTGAGGATCTGCCGGGCCCCGCCGCCTTCGTTCATGACCAGCACCACGTCACCTTGCCCCGCGCCGGTGTGCTCGTCGACCGCGAGGAAAGACTTACCCTGCGCCGCCAGGTGCTCGTCGAGCGGCTGCACGACCAGGATCTTCTTCGCGTGGAAGGCGGGGTGCTTCTCGGTGGCGACCACCGGGCCCAGCACTCGGCACAGGTTCATGTGCTCACCTCGTCGACGATGCCGACGATCGCGCTGTCCACGGGGACGAACCACGGATCACACGCCAGCGCCGCCTCGCGACTGCCCTCGAGCATGACCAGCGCGCCCGGCCGCGCCGACGCGCGATCCACCGCCACCTCGGGCTGGCCGTTCGGCTTCTCGTGGTGGTCGACCGGCTGCACGAGCAGAAAGCGCGCGCCTTCCAGCCCGCTGATGCGCTTGGTGCACACCACCGTTCCGATCACCTTGCCCAGGTACATGGCGGCGGCCCTCGTCTTCGTTACAGCTGCGGGACGACGGGGAAGGACGCGGCGACCAGGCGATCGCGCCCGTCGTGGCGAACCTGATCGCCGTTCTTGATCGACAGCCGCGCGTCCGTCTTCGGATCCCAGAAGCCGAGCAGCACGTTGAGCCCGCGTACGTTCATGCCCGGGGGAATGGGCACCTCGAACTCGTCGCGGATCGTCTGGCCCACTTCCCACTTCGACGTGGGCACCGCGCCGCGCGCCGGGGCGTGGTCCACGTTGAGGCGATCGGCCCGGCCGTCGACGTCTTCGACGTGGACGAAGACCATGTAGTCGGCGTCGAGCTGCGAGAGCACCTTGAGGTTGAGCAGCATGCGCATGCCTTCCCCGGGGTAACCCTTGTCGTTGCCCAAGATGACGCTCGTCAGCTCGAGCTTGTCGCCGAAGTTGGCGCCCGACCGCAGCTCGATGGGACGGGCAGCCGGGCGATCCGCGCGGGTCGGCCCAGACTCGCTGGTGGGCGCCGGGACGATGCAGCCCAGCCCGGCGACGGCGGCGATCACCAAGAAGGAGGTGCGCATGGTGCCGCGCTCTCTACACCCAAGGCTTGGGCGGCGTCGATCACCGTGTCAGCTGTGTTATGCGCGCGCGCCACTATGACGCACTGGGTGTGGGCGGACGTGGCGCCGCTGCCGGCGAGCGACGGAGCGGGGTGGCTGGTCTGGCTGGGCGTGGCCGGCTTCGTCCTCTTCCTGGGCTACGCGCTGCGCAAGGTGATGACCCGCGGCGCGCGCTCCGGTGGCTCGCTGCCAAGCGGCTCGAGCGCTCCGCCGCCGACGACGGGCCCGGCGCTGCCGCCGCCCGAGCCCATCAAGGTGACGCTCGCTCCGAGCCAGGCCGAAGCGAAGGCCCGCGCTGACGAAGAGGCCGCGCGGCTCAAGGCCCAGGAGCTGCGCGCGCAGCGCGACGCGCTGGCCACCGCCGCCAAGGCTGGCGACGACGCCGCCGCCCAAGCCCAGGCTGCGCTCAAGACCGCCGAAGAAGACGCCAAGAAAGAGGCGTACCGCGCCAAGAAGGCCGCCGAGGCCGAGGAGAAGGATCGCCGGGCCCGCGAGAAGGTCGAAGCCGAGCGGCTGAAGGAAGAAGAGGCGGCCCGGCAGAAGGCGGACGCCGAGCGCGCGGCCAAGGAGAAGGCGGACGCCGAGCGGCGGAAGATCGAAGCCGAGGCCGGGCAGACGCTCAGCGCGGGCCTGGCCAAGACGCGCAGCGAAGGGTTCATCGCCAAGCTCAACGGCCTGTTCGGCGGCGGGCCCAAGGTGCTCGACGAGAAGGTGCTGGGCGAGCTCGAAGAGGTGCTCTTCACCGCCGACATCGGCGTGCAGACCGCCAGCGGCCTGGTCGAAGCCGCCCGGGAGAAGGTGCGCGCCAAACATGTGGACGACATCGGCAAGCTCAAGGCGCTCATTCGCGACGAGATCGCCCGCATCGTCGATCTGCGCACCTCGACCGCGCTGTCCGGAGGGGGCCCGCCGCACGTGATCATGGTGGTCGGCGTCAACGGCGCCGGCAAGACGACCACGATCGGCAAGCTCGCCGCCAAGGCCAAGGCGAACGGAAAGAAGGTGGTGCTGGCCGCCGGAGACACGTTCCGCGCCGCCGCCGCCGAGCAGCTCGACGTGTGGGCCGCCCGCGCCGGCGCCGAGCTCATCAAGGGCAAGGACGAGGCAGACCCGTCGAGCGTCATCTTCGACGCGATCAAACACGCGCAGGCCCAGGGGGCGGATCTGGTGATCGCCGACACCGCCGGCCGGCTGCACACCAAGTCGAACCTCATGGACGAGCTCAAGAAGGTCCGCCGGGTGATCGACAAGGCGCTGCCCGGCGCGCCGCACGAGGTGCTGCTCGTGCTCGACGGCACCATGGGCCAGAACGCGATCGCCCAGGCGCGGCAGTTCCACGACGCGGTGCAGGTCAGCTCCATCGCCGTCACCAAGCTCGACGGGACCGCCAAGGGGGGCGCGTTGATCGGCATTTGCGCGGAGCTCAAGCTGCCCGTCTCGTGGATCGGCGTCGGCGAGAAGGTCGAAGATCTCAAGCCCTTCGAGCCCAAGGACTTCGTCGGCGCGCTGTTCGACTGATCGCGGCTTCTCTTCGGCCTTCTGCGCCACGCCATGGATCCTCGGCTCGTCTTCGTCGTCAACCGGCTCGAGTTCCTGCTCAGCCACCGGCTGCCGTTGATCGTCGCCGCCCAGCGCGCGGGCTACGACGTGCACGTCATCGCCCCGCCGGGGGACGACCAGTCCACGCTCGACGCGAAGGGGGTGCCGGTGCACTCCTGGCGGCTCGATCGCGGCAGCCAGCGCCTGCCCTCCGAAGCCGCCGCGCTCTCGCAGCTGACGGCGCTCTACGCCCGGCTGCGCCCGCGGCTGGTGCACCACGTCACCGTCAAGCCGGTGCTGTACGGGAGCCTCGCCGCGCGCGCGACCGGGGTGCGCGGCGTCGTCAACGCGGTGTCCGGGCTGGGCTACGTGTTCATGTCGAGCGGCCCCAGCGCCCAGCTGCGCCGTGCCGTGCTCCGGCCGCTCTACCGGGCCGCGCTGGGGGGCCCGCGCTCGGTGGTGCTGCTGCAGAACGAGGGCGATCGCGGCGAGCTCGAACGGCAAGGCCTGCTCGCTGGGGCGCGCGTCGTGATGATGCCGGGCTCCGGCGTGGACGTTCGGCGCTTCGAACCGCAGCCCGTGCCCGCAGGCCCGCCGCTCGTGGTGCTGCCCGCGCGGCTCCTGAAGGACAAGGGCGTCGGCGAGTTCGCGCAGGCGGCCGCGGCGCTCAAGGCCGAAGGGGTCCAGGCCCGCTTCGCCCTGGTCGGAGACTTCGACGCGTCCAACCCCAGCTGCGTCAGCCAGGCGGAGCTCGACCGCTGGGTTCGCAGCGGCGTGCTCGAGTGGTGGGGCCGGCGCACCGACATGCCGCAGGTGTACGCGCAGGCCGCCGTCGTCTGCCTGCCGTCCTACCGAGAAGGCATGTCCAAGGCGTTGCTCGAAGCGGCGGCGGCGGGCCGGCCGATCGTGACCAGCGACGCGCCTGGCTGTCGGGAGGTCGTCGACGGCGGCCGATTGGGTCCGTTGGTGCCCGTGGGCGACGCCAGCCGCTTGACGCAGGCCTTGCGCGAGCTGCTCGACAATGGGCCGAAACGACTGGAGCTCGGCGCGGCGTTGGCACGGTTCGCGCGTGAGCACTTCGATGAACAGGTGGTAGTGGAGCGCCACTTACGCGTGTGGAGTGAGTTGGTGTAAGCGGCTGCGTCGGTGAATGGGGCTCCCGCGGTCGGGGACCTCTTGCGCGAGCGCGATGCAGATCTACGTCCTCAGCTTCGTGGCGGCCACGGTGCTCAGCGCCCTGCTGACGCCGTTGGCGCGCGCGGTGGCGTTCCGGCTCGGCGCGGTGTCGCAGCCCGGAGGCCGGCACATTCACGGGCGAGCGATTCCCCGGCTGGGTGGCGGCGGCATCTTCTTCGCGGCGCTGGTCACCCTGGGCGGCTTGGCGGCGCTGGGCCACCTCGCCCCGGCGGACGAGCGGGAGCTCAAGCTGTGGGTGGGCCTGCTCGTCGCGGCCTCGCTCATGTTCGGCGTCGGCGCCTACGACGACGTCAAGGGGGCGCGGGCGGTCACCAAGCTCGGCTTCCAGTTGCTGGCCGCCGTCGTCGCCTGGGCCTGCGGGTTCCGCGTCGACGTCGTCGATCTGCCGATGATGGAGTCGTTCTCGGTGGGGGTGCTGTCGCTGCCGCTGACGGTGCTGTGGGTGGTCGGTATCATCAACGCGGTCAACCTCATCGACGGGCTCGACGGGCTGGCCGCGGGCGTCGTGTTCTTCGCCGGCATCACCAACTTCGTCGTGGCGACGCTCATGGGCACCGACTTCGTCGCGCTGATCATGGCGACGGTGACGGGGGCGGTGCTGGGCTTCCTCTTCTACAACTTCAACCCGGCGCGCATCTTCATGGGGGACTCGGGGAGCTACTTCCTGGGGCTGACCCTGGCGCTGTGCGGCATCTCCGGGCCCCTGCAGAAGGCGTCGGCGGCGGTGTCCATCGCCGTGCCGATCGTCGCGCTGGGCGTGCCGATCATCGACACGCTGCTGGCCATGCTGCGGCGCTTCCTCGAGCGGCGGCCGATCTTCTCGCCGGACCGCGGCCACATTCACCACCGGCTGCTGGACATGGGCATCACCCACCGGCGGGCGGTGCTGATCATCTACGGCGTGACGGTGGCGCTCTGCATCTTCTCGGTGGCGATCGCCTTTGGGCGCAACCTGGCCGTGGGCATGGCGATCTTGGGCGTCAGCACCGTGCTCTTCGGGCTGGTCCGCTTCATCGGCTTCTTCGAGTACCTGGCCCTCGTCAAACGCGAGAAGCAGCGGATCCGCAGCCGGCACACCGAGTGGCTGCGCAAGGTGATCATGCAGCTGCCCGCGCGGCTGGACCGGGCGCGCACTGACGACGACGTGGTGGACGCGCTGCGGTGGCTGGTGCGGGAAGCCAAGCTCTCGTCGGCCGAGCTCAAGCCGCCGAACGCCGACGCGCTGGTGTTGGCTGGCGACGACTACCAGGACATGGACGAGCGCGACGTGACCCAGACGACGTTCGTCGTTGGGCAGGGTGGGCGGCTGCGCTTCTTGTGGAAGAGCGAGTTCGGCGACGTCCCGCCGCAAATGGACATCTTGCTCCAGCTCGTGACCGATCAGGTCGAGCTGCACCTGCGCCGGGTGGGCTGTGCATGGGTGCGCGTGCCTCAGCCCGAAGCCGTGTCGCCGGTCGGCGTCGGCGCGCCCAGCGCCCAGCAGGGCTAAAGAGAAAAAGCGCGCTCACCCGTGGCCCTCTCTTCGCTCTCGAGCCTCCTGCGCGACGCGCCGATCCTCGCCACGCTGCAGGCCCAGCCCCAGCTCGCCGCGAAGCACGGGCTGCTGGCGCTGCTCGTCGACGCGGGGCTCGTGACGGAAGCAAGCCCGTGGCTGCGCTCGGAGGTCCGCGCGGTGATCGCCCAGGCCCAGCGCCACCGCGTGGCCCTTCGCAACGCGCTCGCCGCCCTCGTGGCCGCCGGCGTTCAGGTGACGCCGCTCAAGGGCTTCGCGCTGGCCAGCCGCCTGTACCCGTCCCCGC
Source organism: Myxococcaceae bacterium (assembly GCA_022842905.1). Classification (GTDB taxonomy): domain Bacteria; phylum Myxococcota; class Myxococcia; order Myxococcales; family Myxococcaceae; genus JALHOS01. The sequence goes on from JALHOS010000018.1 coordinate 37,662, forward strand.
TGACGCGGCCGAGCACCGACGTCGACCTGCTGGTGCGCCCCGAAGCGCTGAGCGCCGCGACGGCCGTGCTCGAAGGGCTGGGGTATCGGCTCCACGCCGACGCCGCCGTGGCCGATCCGGCGCAGGACCACCACCACCTGGCCTTCGTCGGGCCCTGCTCGGTGGAGCTGCACTTCGCGCTGTCGTCGGGGTTCGGCGGCGCCACCATCAGCTCCGACGGCGTGTGGCGACGAGCGCGGCCGATCGAGGTCGAGGGCGTCGCCTGCGCGCGGCTGAGCCCCGAAGACGAGCTGGTCTTCCTCGCGGCGCACGCCGCCTCGCACGGCTTTCTGCGGCTGGGCTGGCTGCTCGACCTGCACGTGCTCCTTTCGGCTGCGCCGGTGGCCACGCTGGTGCCGCGCCTTCGGGGCGGCGTCGGCGACGTCCTTCGCGCTCTCGACCTCGCGGACGCGGACGTCGAGCGCGAGGTCCGTGAGATGGAGGCGGTCGCGTACGGCAAGACGGCGAACC
>JALHOS010000019.1:0-5640 GCA_022842905.1 Myxococcaceae bacterium
ACCCGGCCCACCAGCCCCGCCCTTGTCCGAGCCGCCGCCCAGCGGGAGGTTGAACAGCGCCCCGAACAGCTGCTCTGGCGACAGGCCGTTGGTCTTCGGCGCGATGATCTTCGCGCGCCACTTGTACGACGGCCACCCTTCCTCTCGGAAGTCGCCGGACTCCTCTTCGTCGTCGGCGGACAGCCCTTCGTCATGGAGCTTCTGCTCCAGGTCGATCATCTTCCCGCGGGCCAGGAGCGTCGCCACCGTCAGCCGCTTCGCGTAGATGTGAGAGTTCACCGCCTGCGCGTTGACGTTGAGCACCGCGAGCAGGGACACGCCCAGCACCGCCAGCGCGAGCAACGTCTCGAGCAAGGTGAACGCGCGCTTCATGACCTGGGGACCTCCAGGTCTTCCCCGTACACGGTCGTCTTCCCCGTCAACGGCGACACGACGATCGTCCAGGTGTTGTTGCCTTGCTTGACGTACAGCTGCGCCCGCTCGGTAAAGCCCTGCGGAAAGAAATACAAATACGCCGGCCCGCTCTTCACCCGACTGTGCTGCTTCTGCGTCCAGACTTCGACGCGCACGTTCGCCGGCAGCTTGTATTCCCCCACGTCGTCAGTCTGGAACGCCGAGAACTTCGCCGCTTCGTCGACGCGCTGCTTTTCCCTGGCCACCAGCTGCTCGAGCGTGGGCGCGCCGTCGTCGTCCATGCGGCGCAGGCGATCGTCGTCGTCGTCTTTCTTGGCGTCGCGCGCGGCCTTGAGCTCGTCGTCGCGCTTGGCGCTCGCGGTGACCGCCCCCTTGGCACACTCGGCGCGGTAGCTGACCTGGGCGTCTTCGTCGCGCTCCGCGGGCAGCTCGAACACCAGCCGGCAGGTCTTCCCCGACAGCGCCGCGGTGTCGTACAGGCCGCGCACCAAGCCGGCGATCTGAGCGGCGCCTTCCTTCGCGCGCGCGCCCGTCAGCGCCCCCATGCCGTAGACGACGCTGGCGAAGAGCACGGCGATCACGCCGATCGTCACCACGATCTCGATCAGCGTGAAGCCCCGCCTCACGGCGCGACTCCCTTGAGCCAGTCGACCAGCCAATACACCACCGCCGCGCCACCCAGGGCGATCGCGATCGCCGCCGGAGACAAGCCCCGGCTCGCGTCGTCACGGTCCTTGGGCGGCGGCTGGGTCACTTCTTGTCACCCAAGTTCTTGCTGGAGATGTCGTCCTCGGTGCCCGGCGCCTTGTCCTTGCCGTACGACGAGACGACCGGCTTGCCGCCTTCGTTCAGGTACACGTACTCGCTGCCCCACGGGTCCGTCGGCATGCGCTCGAGGATCTGCGAGTCGACCACGGCCTTGAAGCCGGCCCCGGTGTCCGGGTAGCTGCCCTTCTTCACGTAGTACGTCTTGAGCGCGTTGGTGAGCGTCTGAATGTCGGCCTTGGCCGTGTCCACCTTGGCCTGGTCCAACACCGGCACCACCGCCACGCCCACCGCGGCCATGAGCAGGCCGATGATCGCCACCACGACGATGATCTCGATCAGCGTCATGCCGCGCCGCTGTCGAACCGTGAACTTCCGCTGCGTCTTCGTTGCCATGTCCATCTCCTGTTCAGGAATAAATGACCAAGCCGACCGCGACCAACGCCGCGGCCAAGAGCACCAGGCCCGACGCGATCGCCCGCTGCACGAACTCGTCCACTCGCCCGCTCTCCACCGCCGCGCTCTTCACCAAGGGTTCTTTCATGCGCTCACCGGCTGAACAGCGTGTTCATCTTCAACATGGGGGACAGGATCGACGCGGCCACGAAGCCGACGAAGCCGGCCATGGCCACGATCATGAGCGGCGACAACAGCGCCATGAGCGCGTTGATGCGCATGCTCGTCTGCGTTTCGTAGCTGTCGGCCACGTTGAGCAGCATGTCCTCGAGCTGGCCGGACCGCTCGCCAATGGCAACCATGTGGTACACGAGCGGCGGGAACTCGTTCGAACGCTTGAGCGGCGCGGCGATGCTCTCACCTTCCCGAATCGAGTCCCGCGCCTTGTCGATGACCTCCGACAGCACGGTGTTGGTGATGATGTTCTTGACGATGTCGAGCGCCGCCAGCACCGGCACGCCGGACTTGAGCAGCGTGGACAACGTCCGCGCGAAGCGCGCCATCGCCATGAGCCGGACGATGCTGCCGAAGAACGGCAGCTTGAGCACGATGCGGTCCCACACCGGCTTGCCGACCTTGCTCTGCGTCCACCGCCACGTCAGGAAGACGGACAGGAACATGCCGGGGAAGATCACGAACCACCAGTTGCGGATCAGATCGGACATGAAGATCAGCAGCCGCGTCGACCAGGGCAGCGTGGCGTTCAGGTCGCTGAAGATCTTCGCCACGTTCGGCACCACGAACGTCATCATCATCACCAGCACGCCGCCGCCGACGAACACCATGATCACCGGGTAGATCATGGCGCCGACGATCTGCCCGCGCAGCTTGGCCTGCCCTTCGGTGAACTCCGCCAGGCGCAGCAGCACCGCGTCCAGCGCGCCCGAGCTCTCACCCGCGCGCACCATGTTCACGTAGAGCGCGCCGAAGATCTTCGTGTGCGGCGCCAGCGCGTCGGCCAGCGAGCTGCCTTCGTTCACCTTCTGCTTCACCTCCGAGACGATGCGCTTGAGGTGCTCCTTCTCGACCTGATCGACCATGGTCGTCAGCGCTTCGACGAGCGCCACGCCGGCCTTGAGCAGCGTCGCCAGCTGCCTGGTGAGGATCGCGATGTCGTCCGTCGTCACCCGCCCGCGCGCCATCTTGCGCAGGTTGATGTCTTGGTTGAGCAGCTGCCCAGCCTGCGCCGCACCGCCCTTCGCCTTGAGCTGCGCGTCGGCCTGGCCAACGACCTCGGTCAGGAAGATGCCGTCCTTCTTGAGCAGCACGCGCAGCGTCTTCGGCGAGTCGGCTTCCTTGAGCCCACTCTTCGGCTGCCCGGCGGCGTTGAGCCCCCTGTATTCGAAGACGGGCACTTACATGTCCTCCTGCGTCACCGAGAGGACCTCGGCGATGCTGGTGAACCCCTGCGCCACCTTGAGCGCCCCGTCGTCCAACAACGTCAACATGCCCTTCTCGGTCGCCTTCTTCTTGATCGTCGCGGAGTCCACGTTCCGCAGCACGAGCTGGCGAATGTCGTCGTCCACCAGCAGCAGCTCGTAGATGCCGCCGCGTCCGCGGTAGCCGACCTTGTTGCACACCGAGCACCCGACGGGCCGGAACACGAGCTCGCCGCCCAGCGCGCGGAAGCGATCGCGGCTGATGCCCAGCTTGGAGATTTCCTCGTCGCTGGGCCGGTACTGCTGCCGGCAGTCCGGGCAGAGCCGGCGCACGAGGCGCTGCGCGAGCACGGCGGTCAGCGACGACGCCACCAGGAACGGCTCGACGCCCATCTCCACCAAGCGCGTGACGGCGCCGGCGGAGTCGTTCGTGTGCACCGTCGACAACACGAGGTGCCCCGTCAGCGACGCCTGAATCGCGATCTCCGCCGTCTCCTTGTCGCGGATCTCGCCCACCATGATGATGTCGGGATCCTGCCGCAGGAACGCGCGCAGCCCCGACGCGAACGTCAGGCCGATCTTCGGGCTGATCGGCATCTGGTTGATGCCCTTGAGCTGGTACTCGACGGGGTCTTCGACGGTCAGGATCTTCACGTCGATGGTGTTGATCTTCGACAGCGCCCCATAGAGCGTCGTCGTCTTCCCCGAGCCCGTCGGACCCGTCACCAAGATGATGCCGTGGGACCGGTGAATGACGTCGTCGAGCGACTTGAGAATGTCCTGGCCCATGCCGATCTCGGCCAGGTCCAACAGCGTCGCGTTCTTGTCGAGCAGACGCATGACGATGCTCTCGCCATGGATCGTGGGAATCGTCGACACGCGAATGTCGATGTCGCGGCCGGCGAGCCTGATCTTGATGCGGCCGTCCTGCGGGAGCCGCTTCTCGGCGATGTTCAGCTGCGCCATGATCTTCACGCGGCTGATGATCGAGTTCTGGTAGCGCTTCGGCGGCTTGATGATGTTGACCAGCACGCCGTCGATGCGGAAGCGCACCACCAGCTCGCGCTCCATCGGCTCGATGTGAATGTCGCTCGCCCGCTCTTTCGCCGCGCGGAACAGCAGCGAGTTCACCAGGCGAATGATCGGCGCTTCGTCACCCGTGTCGAGCAGGTCCTGGGCTTCTTCGAGCGTCTGCTCGGCGGCCTCCAGGTCCTGCGCTTCCATCTCACCGACGACCTGCTCGGCTTCGTTGATCGACCGGTCGTAGACCGAGTTGATCGCGTCGATGATGGTGCTCTGCGTCGCGATGCGGGGCGTCAGGAAGTCTCCGCCCAACAACAGCCGCGCGTGATCGAGCGTGGCCGTGTCCAGCGGGTCCGCCACCAGCACCGCGACCCCGTCGCCGTCGGCCTTGAGCGGCAGGAGCCGCTGCTGCTTGGCGAAGTTGATCGGCACCTTCTTCACCAGCTCGGCGTCCACGTCGTCGACGCCGATCACGCTGACGTACACACAGTCCAGCTGCGTCGCGAGCGCCTGGGCGACCTGCTCTTCGGTCACCACCTTCATGCCCACCAGCACTTCGCCGATGCGGCCGCCCTTCTCCGCCTGCGCCGCCAGCGCCTCGGCTAGCTTGTCTTCGGCCAGCCCGAAGCGCGCCTGGAGAATGCGCCCGAGCGGCTGACCGAACAGCGCCGCCGCCGGCAACACGGCGTGGATCGCCGTGCGCTCGGTGTGGCCTTCCTCCGCCATGTCGATGAGCTCGGTCATTGCGGTTGAATCGAAGTGGCCTTGAGGCGCTCGACGTCGGACGGCTCCTGCACCACGGCTTCGACCGGCGCGTTCGGCGGAGGCGGCGCGGCGGGCGCGACCGACGAAGGTTGCGCGGGCGCGCTGGGAGAAACGGGCGCGGCTCCGGCAGGGGCGATCACCCGTTCGCCAGGCGCCCCGGGCCCGCCGTTCTCCAGCTTGTTGGACTCGCGCAGCATCACCTGCGTCATGCGCGCCAGCGGGCCGGGCTTGCGCGTGAAGTCGATCGCCACGTCGTAGGTCGTCGTCGCGCCGTAGAACTGCTCTACGAACTGCTGACGCTCCTTCATCTTCCGTTCGAAGATCCGCCGGAAGTCGCTCGACTCGCGAATGATGTACGGCGTCAAGAAGAGCAGCAGGTTGGTCTTCACCTTGCGGCGGCTCTGCTGGCGGAACAGCTGCCCGAGCAGGGGAATGTCGCCGAGCACCGGCACCTTCGACACGCTCTCGACGACGCGGTCCTGCATGATGCCGCCGATCACCACCGTCTCCTGGTCCTTCGCGACGATGGTCGTCTTCGCCGTGCGCTTCGACGTGGTCGGACCCAGCACCGGATCCTGGGAAGCGATCTCTTCGATCTGCTCCGTCACCACCATGCGGATGTAGTCGGACTCGTTGATCTGCGGCTTGATGTTCAGCTTCAGGTCCACGTTCTGGCGCTGGATCTGGCCGAAGGGCAGGCCGCCACCCAGTCCTCCGAGCGCGCCCAGGGCCCCCCCCCCCCCCCCCCCCCCCGCCCGGGCCCCCCCCCCCCCCCACCCCCCCCGCCCCCCCCAACCCCCCCCCCGGGGGCCCCCCGGGGGTCGCCCCCTTTGGGCGC
>JALHOS010000019.1:5650-37881 GCA_022842905.1 Myxococcaceae bacterium
CCCGAGCCCGCCCAACCCGCCGAGCCCACCCAAGCCACCGGCGGAGAACCCGGACTGGAACGGCACGTTCTGGCCGACCGTGATCTCCGCCTCTTCGTTGTCGGTGGTCAGAATGTGCGGCGTCGACAGCACGTTCACGTCGCTGCTCGTCTGCATGGCGTTCATGACCAACCCGAACGCCGGCACGCTCAGCCCTTCCGCGAGCTGAATCGTCTGTGTTCCTTGAATGCCAGACAGAAAGCCGCTCAGGCTCAGCAAGCTGGCCGGGCTGATCGACGGCGGGAGCGGGCTGTTCCGTGAGTACTTGGTGCCGAAGAAGATCGGCTGGATCGGCGAGCCGGACTTGAGCGGAATGCCGCCGTGCAGATTGATACCCAGCTCCGAGCTGCGGTCCAGGTTTACCTCCATGATCACCGCCTCGACGAAGACCTGGCGGCGGCGAATGTCGAGCTTCTCGATCACCCGCACCAGCGACCGGTAGTCGTTCTGGCTGGCGATGACGACGAGCGCGTTGGTGGCCTTGTCGGCGGACACCTTCACCTCACCTTGAAACAGCTCCGCGGCTGACGAGCCGCCCTTCTGCCCCGGGGGCGGCGCTGGAGCCTTCGGCCGGTTCGCCGTGCCCTGCGCCAGCGTCTGCAACGTCGACGCGACCTCTTCGGCGTTCGCGTTCTCGAGGTAGTAGACGTTGATGCGCCCTTCCCCCGAGATCGGAATGTCGATCTCCCGCACCAGCGCCATGATCCGGTCCATGGCCGCCGGCGTCGCGATGATGATGAGCTTGTTCGTCCGCTCGTCGGGAATGAGCTGGGTCAGCGTGGCCGGGCCTTCGGCCGGCTTCTTCGCTTCTTGCCCCGGCACCGCGCTGCCCGACGGCGAGACCGGCATCGCGGCGAGGTTGCCCGGCCGCTGCCCCGGCCGCGCCTGCTTCGCTTCGAACAGCTTGGTGACCTTGTCGGCGATCTCCTGGGCTGTGGCGTAGTTGATCTGCAGAATCCGCACTTCGTCGGTGCTCGCCTTCGCGTCGAGCTGCTCGGCGATCTTCTCGAGCCGGTGCATGTTCGACCCCAGGTCGTTCACGATGATCGTGTCCGGCTGGAAGGGAATGGTGTCGCCCGACGGCGTGACCAACTGCTGCAGCACGCCGCGGAGGGTCTCGATCTCCACGTGCTTGACCTTGAACACCCGCGTCACCATTTGCTCGTTGAGCGTGTACGGCTCGGTCGGGTCGGTGATCGTGGGAATCGTGAACTGCTTGGCGCGCTGCTTGTCGATGATCTTGAGGAACTTGCCGTGCTGGTAGACGGACAGGCTGTTCGAATCGAGCGCCGCCAGGAACGCCGCGTAGAACTGGTCGGAGTCGACTTCGACCTTGCCGTTCTCCGGACCGATGATGCTGATCTTCCCGCGAATGTTCTCCGGCAAGATGAACGTGCGGCACGTCACGTCGGACACGGTCTGGACCAACTTCTCGATCTCGACCTTGTCGAAGTAGATGTTGTACTTGCCCTTCTTGCGCGCTTCTTCGCAGGTGGGCTTCTTCGGCGCGATCGTCGTCCCCGCACCGGCTGGCGCTGGAGCAGGCGAAGGCGCGGGCTGGGCCAACACAGACATGGCGCCCAGACCAACTACGAACAGAACTGTACGAGTCATGGTGGAAGTCATCGAACGTTGTAGGTCTTTCGAACCGCGGCGCCGTTCCGCTCGACCTCGATGTCGATGCGAGAGGCCTCTTTGAGCTTGCTGTAGATCTCCAGCGCCTTCTCAGGGCTGTTCAGGTCGTAACCGTTGATGCGCTTGATCACGTCCCCGTTCTGAATGCCGATTCGGGAGTAGATGGAATCGGGCCGAATCGAGAACAGCTTGAAGCCCTGGGCGACGCCGTCCTTGAACGCGGGGACGATGCGCGCCTGCATGGCCACGTCGTTCAGGTTCGACAGCGTCTTGTCGATCTCCGCCCGCGGCACCTCGTAGTCGTTCTCACTCGTCTGCTTGATGCTGGCGCCCAGCCCGCTCGACGGCGGCGGCGCGTCGTTCACGGCCTTGGCGACGGCCATCATCGGCGGAGGCGCGACCGGCGCCGCGGCCACCGGCTGCCCGTTCCCCGGCACCTCGTCGATGTACTCGCGCCGGTTGTTGTTGAGCACCAGCACGCGCTTGCGCTCGATCTCGAGGATCTTCGCGCCCTGAATCGTGTCGTCCACGCGGTAGGTGTTGCTCCGCTGCGTCGCCATGTCCTGGATCGACGCCACGCTCCACTGCGGGAAGCCCTCGGCCACCATGGTGCCGAGCAGCTTCACGTTGAGCGACGTGTGCACCGGCGCCGAGTTCAGGTCGACCGTCGGCTCCTTCGGCTCTTCGACCTTGGGCTCGATCTTCCCCGGCAGCCCTGTGAGTTTGGCCAGCCGCTCGAAGCTCAGGCTCGCCAGCGGCTCCGCCACCGGCTTGGGCCCCGACTTCGCCTGCGCCGTCGGCAGCGGCAGCAGCGCGGCTTCCACGAAGCCGTTCGCCGTCCGCGCGACGAGCACCCCCACCGCCAACAGAAAGGCGAGGTGCACGATCCAGAAATGCCGCTTGAACAGGAACTCCACGGGCCAGCCACGAAGCAAGCCGGGTGCCAGCTAGCTTCTTGATTTTACTGACGAATCAACCCTCTCCAAGCTGCGGCCGTGCCAATTTGGCAGGCCCCCGGGCCCCCAGGTGCCAGCGTGGCGTCGGCGCCTGTCTGCGGGCCCAGGCGTGCTAGGTCGTCGCGCCATGCCTGAGCTGGTCTTCTTTCGAAGAGGGGACGAAGTGCTGCGGTTCAGCATCGACAAGCCGAAGGTCGTGCTGGGGCGCGGAGAGCAGTGTGACGTGAGCCTGCCGGACCCGGAGATCTCGCGCGCCCACGTGGAGCTGACCGTCGACGCGAAGGGCGCCTGCTCGGTGAAGGACCTGTCCGGCAAGGGCACGCTCGTCGCCGGCCAGCGCGTCACGTCGGGTGCGCTCGCGGACGGCGCGGACTTGAGCCTGGGGCAGTGGCGCGCGGTGTACCGAGCGAGCGCGAGCCGGCCGACGTCGGTGGACTCGACCGAAGTCGGCGCGCGCACCGAGCTGGCGGCCACGGGCGAGCGCGAAGACACGGCGCAGGCCCAGGTTCGAGTGCGCACGGCGAGCGGCGAGAGCCAGCACCGGCTGCAGCTCGACAGCTTCGTCGCCGGCAGCGACCCCAGCTGCGATCTCGCGCTCGCGCACAAGTTCATCTCGTCCAAGCACGTGAAGATCAGCCGCCGGGACGGCAACCGCTTTCACGTCATCGATCAACATTCCACCAACGGGACCTGGGTCGGCCCGGTGCGCGTGTTCGAAGCCGAAGTGCCGTTCTTCACGCCGCTGCGGCTGGGCGAGACGGAACTCGTCATCGAGCCGTGGGGCGTGGGCAAGCAGGGCGGCGCCCCGGCCGGTGGCCTGCTCGGCAACGATCCCGCCGTGCGGCAGCTGATCGAGTTCATCGAGCGGGTCGCACCGTCGTCGGCGGCGGTCGCGATCTTCGGCGAGTCCGGCACCGGCAAGGAACTGGTGGCGCAGGCGCTCCACGCGCGCTCGCTGCGGCCGGCGGGCCCCTTCGTGCCGGTCAACTGCGCGGCGATCTCCAAGGAGCTCATCGAATCGGAGCTCTTCGGCCACGAGAAGGGCGCCTTCACCGGCGCCTTGAACGCACGCAAGGGCGCGTTCGAAGAAGCCGACGGCGGCACGCTGTTCCTCGACGAGATCGGCGAGCTGCCGCTGGAGCTGCAGGCCAAGCTGCTGCGCGCGCTCGAGAGCGGGGAAATCAAGCGCGTCGGCTCGTCTCGCCCTCAGACGGTCGACGTGCGCGTCGTCGCCGCGACCAACCGAAACCTGCTCGGCATGGCCAAGGCCGGCAAGTTCCGCGAAGACCTGTACTACCGGCTGTGTGTCGTCCCGCTCCGGCTGCCGCCGCTGCGCGCGCGGGGGAACGATCTGCTGCTGCTCGCCGAACACTTCCTGCGCCAGTTCTCGCCCAAGGGCAGCGCGATCAAGCTGACCCCGTCCGCCGTCGAGCGAATCAAGGCGCACACCTGGCCGGGCAACATTCGCGAGCTGCGCAACGTGATTCACCGCGCGCTGCTGCTGCGCAAGGGCCCACAGGTCGACGGCGCCGACATCGTCGTCGACGAAGCGCCGAAGGCCGACGAAGGGGAGCCGATCGGCGGCTACGTGCCGGGCCTGAGCCTCGAGGAGCACCTCGCCCGCTTCGAACGTCAGGTGGTCGAGGGTGCGCTCGAGCACGTCGGCCACAACCGCGAGAAGGCCGCCAAGGAGCTCGGCGTCGCCCGCGCTACGCTCTTCAAGCGGCTCAAGGACTGGGGCTTCACCGGCTCGGCCTGACCACCGCGCCCGCGCAACCTCGCGGACGGACGGCGGAAGTGGGTCGGCTAGATCGCCCGAGCCCGGCGGTGCGTTGAAGCGGGGGCGATGAGCGCGCTCCCCAACCTCGACCAGCTGTACCAGGCCCACCGTCGGCGGGCGCTGGCGATCGCCAAGCGGATCGTCGGCGACCAGGACGAAGCCGAAGACGTGGTGCAGGAGGTCTTCGCGCGGCTGTTCAGCCAGCCGTTCCGCTTCGACGGCCGCGCCGCTTGCACCACCTGGCTGCACCGGGTGCTGGTGAACTCGTCGATCAACTGGCTGCGCGCCAAGAAGCGCCGCGGCAAGCTCACCAGCGAGCTGAGCGAGGCGAAGGACCCCGAAGCCAGCGCGCTCAACACCGAACGCCAGGAGCTGCTGCTTCGCGCCATGCAGGGGCTCTCGTCGCAGCACCGCGCGGTGGTGACGCTGCGCGATCTGCAAGGCCACTCCTACCCGGAGATCGCCCGGCGCCTGGGCGTGCCCGAAGGCACCGTGAAGAGCGCGCTCAACCGCGGGCGCAGCCGGCTCCTCGCCGCGCTGGCCGCGACCGGGGACGAGCCCCTCACAGGCCAAAGCGAGTGACGAGCGGCACGTGGTCCGACAGGCCGTGGAAGCGCCCGGTCGCCTCGCCGAAGGTGTGCGTGTCCTGCATGTCCACGAAGGCCACCTGCTTCGAGCCGAACACGTGGTCCAGGTGCATGCGCAGCTTGAGGAAGCCCGCGGTGGCGAAGCTGTCCGGCACCTTCGGGTCGATGAGCCGGAGCACCTCCTGCGCCCCATGGAGCCGCCCCGCTTCGGTGAGCAGCCGGTAGACCGGCGTGGCCGGCGCCGAGTTGAAGTCGCCGAAGATGAGGTACGGCTCCTGCTGCGAGACGTGCTGCGCGTAGTCGAGCACGCGCTTGGCTTCGGTCAGCTGGTTCTGCCCGTGCCCCATCTTCTGCGTTTCGCGCCAGAACTCCTTGGCCCACGGTGAGGGCAGGCTCAGGTGGGTGTTGAACAGGTGCAGCTTCTTCCCGGCGGCCGTCTCTACGTGCAGGTGCGCCGCGATGCGGGTCTGTTTGATGACCTTGAGCCGCGACTCGGGGCGCGCGGTGACGTCGTGCGGCGCGTCGACGTTGTCCTTGAGCACGTCGACGGAGTGGCCGTTGACGAGGAACGCGAGGCCCGTCGTGTACAGCGTCAGCGGGCCGAGCCGGTACGCGTGCGCGGGGTAGTAGTGCGCCCGGTAGCGCACGGCGCTGCCTTTGGCCGCCAGCTCGGCGTCGAGGTGCCGCAGAAAGGCCTCGAGCTGCGTCTCTCGCGGGTGGGCCTTGGCGTGCAGGGCGTGCGCGCGCAGCGACTTGGTCTCGACTTCTTGCAGCGCCACCACGTCGGGCAACGGGTCGAGCGCCGCGAGCGCCTGGGCGATGCCGCGCTTCGACTTGGCCGTGCTGGCCAGCCCTTTGAGCCCGTGCCCGAAGTACCGGACGTTGTAGCTGACCAGCCGTACGCTCGCGCCGCCGGCCACGGACGAGTCACTTCCCGCAGGGGTTCATGGGCTTGAGGAACCGCGCCAGCTCCGCCTCGTCGGCGACGGTCCCGCTCAGGTCGAGCGCTTCCTTGGCGACGCCCGGCTGCGCGGTCCGCTGCGCCCAGAGCCCCAGGTGCAGCGCCTTGTCGGCGCAGTCGAAGAGGATCAGCGTAGCGAGGCCGTTTTGGTCCGACGCGCGCTTGAAGCCGGAGCCACCGGAGCCCCGCACCGCCACGTACTTGAGCGCGCGGCCGGACACCGACAGGCTGCCGCGCTTGACGATCGCCTCGGGGTTGAGCCGAATGCCGTGCGGCTCGAGCACCGCAGGATCGCCGTCTTCCTTGGCGAAGAACTGCTTGGTCAGCTCGTTCTGATCGTTCGCGAACAGGCGCCGGTACTGGAACACGTGCTCACCTTCGTTGATCCCCCCGTCCTCGTCGGGCGGAGCGTCGGTCAGCACCAGCATGTCGACGATGCCCAGGCCCACCGCCGGCCCCGCGTAGTAGCCCGCGGGCAGCTCCCCCAACATCTCCTTGGCCTTCTCTTGCCGCTTGGCGGGGTCCGTCACCCCTTCGCCGATGTCCTTGAGCTTGAGGCCGCACGCACCAGCGGCGCCCACGACGCCCAGGCAGGTGAGGAGCGCAAAGCCGCCGCACCCGAGCAGCACGTAGAACCACGGGGACCGTTGACGCTTGGGTGCTGGGGAGGCGCTTTCCATGGGCTCGCGCGGTATAGCCTGTCGCCCGCGCGGCGGAAGGTACGACTCACACCGCGCCTGATTTCAAGACGAAGTAAATGGACTTGTAGAACATGTCCATCGCCTTGAAGAGCCAGCTGATGATCGGGACCATGTCCCCGTTGTGCTCGGGGTGAGGCACCGGCGTCAGCGCCGCGAGCCCACCCGCCAACAGCAGCACGTGCGCGACGATGCTGTACTCCACCGTCGACTGCCCGCGCTTGAACCACGCGCGAAGTTTGGACCGCCTGGTCATGTGCATGGGTCACCTCACCTCGTTCGACATGAGAATGTGGACCTGCGTGCCTTCTTTGCGCAGGGCCACGCTCCAGGTGCGGTTCTGCCGCACGCCGGTGATGACGCGGCGCTCGTCGGTGCTCTGCGACGTGTCGACTGTCCACCCGTTCGTCTTCATGTGACCCTGGAAGAATGTGTCGACCTGGCCCAGCTCACCATCGGTCAGGTGGGCGAAGATCTGCTGGCGCTTGTAGCCCGGCCCTTCACCCGCCAGCTCGATGATGCGGGGCGTCGACGCGCCCTTGGGGAGGACGACGCCTTCGGGCAGCTGTGGCTCGACGCCGGCGAGCATGGCGGCGGGGAACATCTTCCCCAGCATGACCAGCGTCTTGCCGGTCTGCGGCATCACCGTGACGCTGTACATGGGCTCGTGCTCCACGCCGCCGTCGATCAAGTCCGTCCCGTTGATGTCCCGCATCCACGCGACGTAGCCGCTCTGGGGCCCGGTGATCGCAGACGTCCACAGCACGCCGCCGTCGCTCATGGCGCGGCGATAGAAGGCCAGCACGTCTCCAGGGGTATCGTCGGTGTGAAACCACGCCACTGAGTACGGCGCGTTGAGCAGCTTCCCGCCGGTGACCATGCGCCGCGGCAGCGCGTTGGGGTACGGCGGCACGTTGCTCAGAATGTCCGGGTCCGCCGCCATGTCGTCGCCGGAGTGCTGCGGGGCCCCCAGCGGCACGGCGCGCTCGGCGAGCGCGGCCGCTTCATCGAGCTCGAGGTCCATGGACGGCTCGCGCAGAAAGGACGCGACCAGGCCGACGGTGGTGCCGGCGACGGCCGCGCCGACCAACACCAGCCACACGGGAATGCCGCGCTTCGAGCTCACCAGATGCCGGGTGCGTTGATGGTGTCGTTCCGGCCTTGATCGCGCCATTCCTTCTGGCGTTCGTCGACGGCGCCGGAGTGGAAACCACAGAGGGTGCCAGTGCAGTTTGGGCTGGCGGGGCGCTGCGGGTCGTCGTTCCACCCCATGGTGGGCGTGAGCAGGTTGTCGCCGCGCGCGTCTTCGCGGAGGTTGACGCTCAGCACGTTCGCGGACACGAGCTGATCGAGGTAGCGCTGCGCGCGCACCGCAGGACCTTGGCCGTTGGTGCCGCGCCCCCGCGCCGCGTAGTACGTGGCCGCGCGGTCGTACACGGGGTGAATCGTGTCCTGTTCCCGCGTCAGCATCCGGCAGCTCGCGGTGGTGCACTCGCGGGTGAGGTTCGTGTCCCACACGTCAGGCTCGACTTCTTCGATGGCGCGGTTTCGCGTCGCCGTCCCGGTGTTGACGGCCCACGGGTCCTGCAGGACGGCGAAGAACTCGCGCTGGAGGCAGAGCTGATCGTCGCCCGTGCAGGCCTCCTGCGGCTGCTCCTTGGGCAGGAGCGGATCGTCTTCGATCGCCACTTGGTGTGAGGTGGCCAGCGCCTTCGACGGGCCTTTGCCGGAAGGACCGCCTTCGTCCTTGTGGGCCTTCAGGCGCGTCACCTGCACCTTCGAGCCGCCACCAAGCCCGTCTTGGAGGAACGCCTGGGTAATGAACTTGTTGAACACACCCAGCCGCGCGGTGCAGTGGGCCAGGCCGCCGCGGTTCCAGTGGTCGTAGAACAGCCCCACGGACTCGAAGCCCGGGCCGTCTGGACGCGCGACGTCGTCGTCGACGCCGCACTGCACCTGGCCGTTGTGGCCGAAGGCGACCCAGCACGCGTGTGCGGTCAGCGACTTGTGGTGCTCGAGCGCCTCTGAGCCGTTGCAGTCTTTGTTGTAGTCCGAGTACGTGTTGTACGCCGACGTGTGGTCGCAGAACGTCTTGCGGTTGTTCGCGCCGATGTCGTGCGACCGGTCTTTGCCTTGGTCCTTCTGGTAGTTGACGATCGCGAAGTCCCAGGGCGGCGCGTTCACCGTCTCCTGCTGGTCCAAGCGGTAGGACAACAGGTCCTGCAGGAACAGCGTGTAGAAGATGAGCGGCACGACGACGACCATCATCACCGCGAGCTCGACCGCCGCCTGACCGCGGCGCGGGGCCGAACGCTGGGTGGCACGTTCATTCGGCATGGCTGGAGCCCTCCGTGGGAATGTTGTCTTGGCGCGCGAGCGAAGCTTCCGCCGGCAGGCCCATGCTCTCGAAGGCCTTCTCGAGCTCCTTCTTGGCGAACGGGTGCAGCTTGGCTCGCCAGAAGGGATCGAACGAGTTGGGCGGCACGCTCCAGTCGCCCAGCTGGTGGAAGTACACCTTCGCCTTGGACACCGCGTACGCTTCGCCCTGCGGCGCCATGACCAGGTTCCACGACGAACCGCCGAGGGTGATGGTGGCCTGCCCGGACTCGTTGAGTTCCCACGGGCGCTGCGTGTTCGCCCGGCCCATGAGCTTGAGCGGCTGCTGCATGCCGCCGTAGACGGACGGCTGGTTGTACGCGAGGCCCTTCTCGTTGGTGAGGTTGAAGTTCACGAAGCAGGCGTGCTGGTCCTCGCAGGACGTGCCGTAGTAGCCGCTGGGGCCCCCTCGCCCCGAACTCAGTCGCGTCGGCCCGACCACCCCTTCCCACCCGCCGATGATCTGGTCCGGGTGGCCCCACTGGATCGTGAGCTGGCCGAGCAGCTCCGCGCCGACCTCCCCCGTGCCGACGATCTCGCCCCCTGCCTCCTCGAGGAACGCGCGGGTGCGATTGCGATCCGGCACGTAGAGCCACAAGCCCGACCCCTGGATCGCCATTTGCCGGTTGGGGTTGCGAATGACATGAGCGTTGGGCCCGTTGGTGTACTGCCGGTCGGCGAGGTGCGGCGGCCGCCCAGCCATGGTGCCGTAGCCCCGGGCCAGGTTCGGCCGGGCGCCGTACACGACGTTCGCCATGATCGCGTCGCGGTCTTGGTACCGCGCGGGGATCGGCTTCTGCTTGTCGGGGTGAAAGAGGTAGCGGCACCCGTCGCCGTAGCCCCGGCCGTCGGCTCCGTTCCCTTCGAACGCGCAGGCGAAGGCGCCGCGGCTGGCCTTGGCCCCCAGGTTCCGGTCGTTGGTGGAGTGTGGCGCGTTGTGCTCCTTGAGCTTGGCGAACAGCGAGTCCGCGCCGCCGCTGCCGTCGAGCTCCCGCATGGTCCAACGAACCAGGGCCGTCTGGTCGGCGGACAGCTGATCGGTCATGGCCTGGAGGCTGCCGACGGCGTCCCGCCACTTCCCGCCGGCCTGCCCGCCCGCCGAGCGCACGCGCTGCGCTTCACGGTCGTACTCCTCGGCGATCCGCAGCGCGGTCGCGGAGTGCACGCAGTGAATCGGCTCGTCGCAGGGGTTCGACGTGCCGTCGTAGCCCTTGTCCGACTCCATGCCGGCGATCGACCGGAACGCGTCGGCGCTGCGCTCGAGCTGCTCGGCCAGGTGCTCGACGATCGTCGCGTACACGTGCAGCGACATCTCCGCGGCGATCACCGACGCGATCGACCGGTTCAGGTGCGCCACCGAGTTGAGCGTGCGCGCTTCGAGCACTCCGAGCGAGAACGCGAGCGAGTCTGACGCCGACTGGAGGCGGATCTTCTCGTGCACCGCGTTGCCGATGTTGAAGCTGATCATCACGGTCGCGGCCATGATGAGCAGCGCCCCGACCCCCATCACCAACGCTTGGCCTCGGCGAGTCGGCTTCATGGTCATTCCCCCTTCTTCCAGGGCACCACGCAGAAGTTCTTGGTCGGCAGCATGCCCAGGGTCGGGTTCGAATGCATGCGCATGAGGTAGGACGCGCGGATCGGCAGCACGTACTTGTTGGCGCGGGCCAGGTTGATGAGTTCCTCGAGCGTGCGCTGCCGCGAGCCGTTCTCCCGCTCGTTGTACATCTCGGTCAGGCTCCCGCCGCTGTCCTGGCGGATCTGCTCGCGCGTCTTGCGGCCCATGCGCAGCGTCTGCAGCAGGTTGGGGTCTTCCTTGCCGTACACCATCCACCACAGGGCGCCGTTCACGAAGGGGATCAGCATGCGGTAGTAGAACGTCACCTGCACGCTGAGCCGACTGCGATCGAACTCGCCGCCCGCCCAGCTGAAGCGCCCGACGCCGAAGTTCGCGTCGGAGTTGGGGTCGTCGAAGTCCACGCGCACGTCGGTGTGCTGGCGCAGCGGTCCGCAGATCGTCACGTCGACGAGCGGAATGCCGCCGGGGTACTGCGCGGCCTTCGACCGCATGCGCGCCCAGTTGCTCGCGTAGCCCGCGGCGTCGGTGGCCACGTAGAACCCGTCACCGTCGAGCTGGCCGGCGACGGGCATGAGCACGGCGAGCGCCGCGTCCTTCATGACCTGCTTGTCCGCGCCGTACAGCGCGCCAGACCGCACGGCCTTGTACGCCGCGTACTTGGTCAGCAGCCGCGCCTGGTGCAGCAAGGACAGCTGCAGGATCCCCAACGTCAGGAAGACGAACAGCGGCATGACCAGCGCCGTCTCGACGGCCGCCTGCCCGGCCTCGCGCGCGAGCCCCCGAACGCCACGACCTGTGCGAGCCCGAGCGGAAGCCATGCCCGCGGTCATCCTCGCACGCAGCTTCTCCCTGCCCATCGGATAGCTGGACGCAGCCTTCGACTCGTCGACTGCGCGCACAGCCGGCGCCCAACGCCTACGCCGCGGCACACCGGCGACGACGCCACAGCCACAGCGCCAGGCCCACGGGCGCCAGGGCGAGATCGCCGCTCGCACACCCGCCGCAGCCAGACTTCTGTACCTTGAGGTTGCGCGAATAGTAGTCGTCGACGCCGTCGGCGCTCTCGATCTCCACCCCCTCGTACTCGACGAGGTAGCCCTTGGTCGTCGTGTGGCAGGGGTGCTCGCGTGTCGGGAAGTGCCGCAGAATGTCCTGCAAGGCGGCGCGGGCGCGGTTGTGATCGCCCTTGTTCACTTCCTTCTGGTACTCGATGAGCAGCGCGCTGCACTTGCGATCGAGCTCCGGGCGCACTTCCTTGAGGCGCTGCTTGGCGATCGCCAGCACTTCGGCGGGGCGGCTGGGCGTGCTCTCGAGCAGCAGCCACGCCTCTCGGTACTGCTTCCAGCACCGAAAGAGCGAGTCGGCGCCGACGTTCTTGAGCTCGCAGCTCTTCTCCGCGTTGTCGATGGTGATGCGGCCCTGGCGGCCGGCCTCTTCGCTGGTGACCTCGGGCACGGGAATCGTCTCGACCCACACGTTCCAAATGCGCCACTCGTCCTTGGCCGGCGGGTTGCGCACGTTGTCGAAGATGAGCGTGTTCTGGTCCCGCGGCTTGAGAATGTCCGCGGGCAGCACCATCTCGTTGGTGCGGTTCTCGACGTCGAGGTTGTCCGGCGGCACGGACTCGATGTCGGTGCCATTGAGCGTGACCTTGACCTCGTCCTTCTCGATGGACCTGGCCTGGTAATGCAGCACGCCGACCGTCCGCATGGCCTTGTTGAGCGTGAAGTCGAAGGCCTTCTCGGCGGTGCGGCGGAAGTCGACGCCGTCCCCTTCGCCGAAGCTGTCCGCGAGCGGCTCCACGTCGGCCGTGAGCGTCAGCGGCTCGGGCTTGGGTGGCTTGTCGGGCTTGGTGGACAAGTAGATCGCGCCGCCCACCGAGCCGACGACCACGATCAGCAGCGACACCGCGACGATGACTTTCGCCGCCACCGGCATGTCGCGGAAGGCCAGCGCGAGCTTGCCGCCGATCGACTGCTGCATGGCGCGGCGCTCTCGGGCGCGCTCCGCGGCTGACTGCTGCGCTTCTTTCTTGAGCCCCAGCGCCTTGGCGAGCGAGGTGCGGGGCTTGTCGGCCAGGTCGAGGTCCGCCGGGCCGTCATCCACCGGCGCTTCGTCTTCGTCGGGCTCGTCGTCCGGCGGGTCAGCCTCGTCTTCGGCGGGCTCGTCTTCCGCTTCGTCTTCTTCGTCGCGGCGGCGCTTGGACTTGGCCTTGGCGGCAGGCTTCTTGGCCAGCGCCTTGGGCGGCTTGCGCTCGACCTCGCCGGTGGCACCAGGATCGTCCCCGGCGGCGTCCGGGTCGACCGTCGAGCGGAACTCGGGGCCCTGCTCGTCCATGGTGGACTGCGGATCCTCCGCTCGCGTCGGGCGGCGGGGCTCTTCTTCTTCGACGGGGATCGCGAACTCGTACTCCACGTCGCCGATGGCGACGATCTCGCCGCCCTTGAGCTCCTTGGGGACTTTGATCGCCGCGCCGTTGACGCGGGTGCCGTTGGCGCTGCCCAGATCCTCGACGAAGAACTTGCCCTTCTTCTCGTACACGCGGGCGTGGGCGCGGCTGGCAGCGGCGTCCTTGACGACGATGTCGTTGTCCGCGGTGCGCCCCAGCGTGGCCTCGCCGCCGTCGAACGTGTGTTCCTTGCCCTCGTCGGCCCCGGTGGTGACTCGCAGGATGAAAGGCACGCGCCAAGGGGAATACAGGCCGCCCCTCGGGTCAAGCGTCATGACCGGGGGCGTGCTACGGGGCCGCCCGCATGCGCACCACACTCGGCACGCTCGACACCCACGTCTTCCAGGCCGAGCGCGGGCCCCCGTCGCTGGCCGTCGTGCTCTGCCATGGCTACGGCGCGCCGGGAGACGACTTGGTCGACCTGGGCGCCGCGCTGGTGCAGCAGCGTCCGGAGCTGTCGGCCGTGCGCTTCTTCTTCCCGGCGGCGCCGCTCGAGCTCGACTTGGGCTTCGGCGACAGCCGCGCGTGGTGGCCGATCGACATGGCCAAGCTCGTCGCCGCTCAGGCCGGCGGGCCAGACGCGCTCCGGGCGTTCCGCAACGAAGAGCCAGTCGGGTTGCCCGACGCGCGCAAGGCGCTGCTGCGCTTGGTCGACGCGGTGCTGCGCTCCACGCAGCCGGACTTGAGCCCCGCGCAGCTGGTGCTCGGCGGCTTTTCCCAAGGCGCCATGTTGGCCTGCGACGTGGCGCTGCGCCTCGAAGACGCGCCGGCCGGCCTCGCCCTGCTGTCGGGCACGTTGCTGACCGAGCCGGTGTGGAAGGAGAAGGCGCTCAGGCGCGCGGGGCTGCCCGTGTTCCAGTCGCACGGCCGGCTCGATCCGATCCTCCCGTTCGAGGGCGCCGAGGCGCTGCGCAACCTGCTGCGCGAGGCTGGGCTCGCCGTGACCTTCGTCCCCTTCGACGACGGGCACACCATTCCGCGGCCCGCCTTCACCGGGTTGGCGGACTTCTTGGTGGCGCGGCTGCCGAAGAAGTGACGCAGCGGCTTCAGCGCTTGGCCGGTGCAGCGTCGAGCTCGGCGGAGCCGCGCTCTTCTTGGTGCTGCTTGGGGTTGGTCCCCCAGGTGAAGTCGGCGGGCACCTTGCCGCCACCTTGACGGCCGCTCACCCACTCCTGCGTCTGGTGGATGATGTCCGCGCCGCTCGGCGGCTTGGCCTTGAACGGCACCGGCGCCTTCTTCGGATCGACGGGCTTGTTGGAAGAACCCATGGCCGGCTCGGTGTAACCACTTTCGGGGCGCGCTGCTACCGCTAGCATGCGCCTCCGTGAGCGACAGCCGCATCCGCGCGTTCGACTGGCTCCGCGGCCTGGCGGTCCTGGTGATGATTCAGACGCACGCGCTCGAGCTGCTCCGCGCGGACCTCGCGAAGGGCACGGTCTACGGCTGGGTGCAGCGGCTCGACGGGCTGGTGGCACCGAGCTTCTTGCTGACGGCGGGGTTCGCGCTGGGGCTCGTGTCGCTGCGCGCGCAGGACCGGCTGGCCCAGGCGAAGAAGAACCTCTGGCGCATCGGCGAAGTCCTGCTCGTGGCCAGCTGGGTCAACGCGGCGTGGTTTCCGGTGTTTCGGGAGCCTCGGTGGCTCCTGCGCCTCGACATTCTCCACTGTGTGGGGCTCTCGCTGCTCGCCACGCTCGGGCTGCTGACGCTGCTGCGGCGCTGGCCGGCGTGGTCGCTGGCCGCGAGCCTGGCCGTCGGCCTGGCGGTGTTCTTCGTGGCGCCGCTGCTCGAAGGCGTGCCGCAGCCGTGGGCCGCGTGGGTCAGCGCGAAAGGTGGAGGGCTGTTCCCGCTCGCGCCGTGGGCCGGCTACGTGTTCAGCGGCGCGGTGATCGGCGGCCTCGCGGCGCTGCGCCCGAGCTGGCTGGGGCGCGTCCTCTGGGGCGCGCTGGTGGTTGCGTTCGCAGGCTGGGCCGCCACCGAGCCGCTGCGCGCGCTCTACCCGGCGCACGACTTCTGGGTGACCAACCCGGCGAACACGGCGCAGCGGCTGGTGTTCGTGTTGGGCACCGTGCTCGTGTTTCGCGGCGTGGAGCGATCGCGACCCGCGTGGGCGCAGACGCGGGTGGGTGCCTTTCTGACGACGTTCGGCACGTCGAGCCTCTCGGCGTACTTCTTCCACGAAATGTTGCTCTTCTACCCGACGCTGGGCTTCCTCTCGTTCGCCAAGTGGTGGCGCGGAAAGCTCGACTGGGCGGAGCTGGCCGCGGCGTTGGTCGCGCTCTGGGCGCTCACGTACGCCTGCGTTCAGCTGTGGGCGCGCTGGGAACCGGCCGTGCGCCAGGCGCTCGCCAGGGCGGTTGGGGGTCGGCCCGGGCAAGAGTAGGGCCCGGCGGCGCCTCCGAACGGGTGGGGTCTCGCGTGCGGGGTCTCAGCTGAGGACGTCGGCGCTGACGACGTCGGCGTTGAGGCCGTCGGCGTCGAGAACGTCAGCGTCGAGGTCTTCGGCCGCCACGTCCTGTGGGTCGGCGGACCTTTGTGTCGGATGCCATCTCTCGACGTGTCTCCGCGAAGTCGTGGGACCTCATTTTTCGGCCGCGCACCGAAGCCGCCCGCTGCAGGGTGTGGCGGCGCGCGTCGCTCGAGCCGGTGACGAGGAGCGCACGCCGCTCACGGCGCGCCCGAAGCCGCCCGCTCGTCGAATGTTCGGCTCAGCTGCGGCTCTCGGACGCGTCAAGAACCGCCCAGGCGCGGCGCTCACCGCGGCGGCAGCTCGCAGCGCAGCAGCCGCAAGCCCGTGCTCTCCCCGACCAGCAGCACCAGCTGGCCGTTCTCGAAGGTCGAGGCCACCGAGCTGCGCGGCTCGACGGAACACAACGCGTCGAGGCCATTGGGCGCCAACCGCGAATAGGGCTCGAACGAGGGTCCCGAGAGCGCGACCACCAGCGGCGGGTTGGCGGCGCCGCGGAGCACGACGGTCGACGCGACACAGTCCGCGCCACACCCAGCCAACGCCGACCACTCCAACGCCGGGAAGCCCGCCGTCAGCACGCCGTTGCTGCTCTGAGCGCCGGCCGGCACGGCTCGAAGCGCGCCGGTGTCCGAATTGCCGCCGCAGGCCTGCTCCTGACTCAACGCGTAGACCGTCCGTTCGTCGTGGGACCGCGCCGCCAACAGTCGGCTCACCGCCGCGCTGGTCGTTCCGACGACTCGGCTCCCGCCGTCGAGCGTCACCAGGCGCAGCGGCCCCTGGCAGGTGTTGGACGCGGTGACGAACCGGAACCCATCGGAGCCCTCGCTGGGCAAGTGTACCGCCGCCGTTTGGGTGTGCAGGCCCTCGGCGACCAGCGCGCCGAGCGAGGGTGGGCACCCGCCGTCCGAAACGCCGTAGACCAAGCTCCCCGCATCCGGGGTTGCCCGTACGATCGCCGTTGCCCCGGTCGGCGCGACGGCCACGTCGAAGCTGGCGCCCGCGGGCACGCCGTAGGACACGCCGGTGGTGCTCCGCCCCGAGAAGCAGGTCAGCGAGCTGCCGAGACGGGCCAGCACCGCCCACTCCGAGCCGGCCCCCGAGACGCGCAGCAGCTCGACGTTCCCGAGCGGCGCCGAGCCGATCGCGGTCCGCGTACCGTTCGGGCTCACCCGTGCGACGTTCACTCCCTGAAAGTCGCTGAAGGCGACCAACAGCCCGTCTTGAAGCGCCGCGAGGCCCACGTCGCCCACTCCGCCGTCGGACAACACCGTCACGTCGCACCGCAGCCGAGGCACGCTGCTGCCGGGGCAGCGCGGGCCTCCGTCGTAGTCGCCGGGCGGGAGTCCCGCGTCGAGCTGGCCGCCGTCCTGAAGCCCACCGTCGGCCGGGCCCGCATCGACTTCGCGCAGCAGCCGCGCGAGCTCCCCGTCGACCACGAGGGAGCAGGAGCTCGAGAGCCACAGCGCGAACAGCACCAGCCGCTTCATGGCTTCACCTGGGCCGCCGCCCGAGGTTGCAGCAACAACCAGACGACACCGACGATGCCGGTGACGCTCGCGCCCACGAAGAAGCCGTCGGCGACGTTGGCCTTGGTGCGCGCCGAAGCCGCGGCGGCGTTGTCTTCCGGGCCCGCCTTGAGCGACGCGCCGTAGACGCCGACGTCACCCAACGAGAGCGCCCCGAGGATCGCGCCCACCACCGCCAGCGCCCCAGCGGCCATGAGCACGAACCAGCCCGGGGAGAGCTTGAGCGGCGGCGGAGCAGTCGAGGTCGCTGGCGCCAGCGCCGCGGCGGACGGCGGCGGAGGGAAGAGCTTGGCCAGCATGGCCGTCGCGGCGGCGATCAGCTCACCTTCCTTCTCGAGCGTCGCCGTGTCCCGCCCGAGCGCCACCCCGCGCACGGTGTCATACGCGCGCAACGTCAACACGAAGGTGTCGCCGAGCTTGCCGAGGGACCCCGAGACGAGCACTTCGGAGCCGAGCGCCGCGCCGATCTCCGCCATGCAGCTGGCTTCCTCGGAGCAGCCGAGCAGCGCCTTCTGTCGCTCGAAGCCCAACATCGACGCGATGTCGGACGACGAGAGCACCTGCAGCCAGCTGCGGCGAGACAGGTCCGTCGCGACGACGTCGCTGAGCACGCCGGCGATCGGCTGGAGCGCGTTTCCTTGCGCCTCGAGGGCCAGGACCGCGACCTTCTTCTTCCCTTCCGACGGCTCAGCCGCGACGGCGATTGGCGCCGCGACGAGCACCAGGACCCAGACGAACGTGCGCACCCTCGGACCCTACAGGAATGCGTCGAAAACGCCCGCCTGGAGCGCGCCCGCCGGCTGCTTCACTGCTTGGGGAGCACCGCTTCGATCACCTTCTTCATGTCGTCGGACATGGGGTCCACCTTCGACGGGAGGTGCGCGACGACCTTGCCGTCCGGCGCGACGACGAACTTGTTGAAGTTCCACGCGACCTCGCCGCCGTTCTCCTTGAGCCCGGTGAGGTGCTTGTAGAGCGGGTGCGCACCGTCGCCCTTGACCGTCAGCTTCGCGAAGAGCGGGAAGGTCGTCTTGTACTTGAGCTCGCAGAAGCTCTTGATCTCCGAGTTCGAGCCGGGCTCCTGGCCGCCGAAGTCGTTCGACGGGAAGGCGAGCACTTCGAGTCCCTTGGCCTTGTACGCCTGGTAGAGCTGCTCGAGGCCCTTGTACTGCGGCGTGTAGCCGCACTGGCTGGCGGTGTTGACGATGACGAGCGCCTTGCCCTTGTACTGGGACAGCGCGACGTCCTTTCCGTCGATCGTCTTCACCTGAACGTCGTGCACGGTCATGGGAGCTCCAGAGAGGGTCAGCGCAAGCAGGGTGGTCAGCATGGTGGCGCTTCGTAACGACGGCGCTTCACTCGCGCACGAACTCTTCGAAGCGCTGCTTCTGAGTCGACTTGTGGAAGGCCTCTTCGCCGGAGATCTTCCCGTCCTTCGCGAACGCGTAGAGCACGTCGTCCATGGCCTGCATGCCCTGCTGCCGGCCGGACTGGATGATCGAGTGGAGCATGGGCGTGTTCCCTTCGCGGATCACGTTGGGCAGGCCCGGCGTCTTGAGCAGGATCTCGTGCACCGCGACGCGCCCCTTGCCGTCCGGGGTGCGCAACAACAGCTGGGAAACGACGGCGGCCAGCGACTCCGAGAGCATGGTGCGCACCTGCTGCTGCTGATCGGTCGGGAACGCGTCGATGACACGATCGATCGTCTTGGCGGCGTTGTTGGTGTGGAGCGTTCCGAACACGAGCACGCCCATCTCCGCCGCGGTGATCGCCAGGCTGATCGTCTCCATGTCGCGCATTTCGCCGACCAGAATGACGCCGGGGTCTTGCCGAATCGCGGATCGCAGCGCCGCCGAGAAGTTCTTGGTGTCGGTGCCGACTTCCCGCTGGCTGACCGTCGACTTCTTGTTGGGGTGCACGAACTCGACCGGGTCTTCGATGGTGATGATGTGCTTGGCGTGCCGCGTGTTGATGCGGTCGATGATCGACGCGAGCGTCGTCGACTTGCCCGAGCCGGTGGGCCCCGTCACCAGCACGAGCCCTTGCTCCAGGTCGGCCAACTCCCACAGCGCGACCGGCGCCTTGAGCTCTTCGAGGGTGCGGATCTTCTCGGGGATGATGCGGAACACGGCCCCGGTGCCGCGCTCCTGGTTGAAGTAGTTCGCGCGGAAGCGGGCGACTCCCGGCAGCGCGTACGCGAAGTCCAGGTCCAGGTTCTTCAGGAAATGGCTCCACTGCTCTTCGGTGGCGATCTCCTCGAGCAGCGCCAAGAGCGCGTCCTGCGTGAGCACTTGCCAGCCGGGCACCGCCTTGACCTCACCGTGCTGCCGCAGGTGGGGCTTCATGCCCGCGGCCAGGTGCAAGTCCGAGCCGCCGTTGTCTTTGAGGTACCGAAACAACACGTCGATCTGCGCCATGAGCTGTCTGTTCTCCCATTTCAGGCGAAGCGCTTGGGGTCTTCGGCGAAGCGGCGGGCGACGTCCTTGGAGACCTGGCCGCTCTTCACCAACTCCAGGATCGAGTCGTCGAGCAGACACATGCCCTCGGACCGGGCCGTCTGCATGATCGACCGAATCTGGAACGTCTTCTCTTCGCGAATGAGGTTCGACACCGACGGCTTGACGAACAGCGCTTCGATGGCGGGGATCCGCTTGAGCCCGTCGACGGAAGGAAGCAGCCGCTGCGAGACGATGCCGCGCAGCGACTCGGACACCATGGCGCGGATCTGCGACTGCTGCTTGGGCGGGAACACGTCGAGGATTCGGTTGATGGTGCGGATCGCGTTGTTGGTGTGCAGCGTGCCGAGCACCAAGTGGCCGGTCTCCGCCGCGGTGATCGCCAGCTGAATCGTCTCGAGATCGCGCAGCTCGCCGATGACGATGACGTCCGGGTCCTCACGCAGCGCCGCGCGCAGCGCGTTGGCGAAGCTCTTGGTGTGCGTGCCGGCCTGCCGCTGGTTGACGATGCAGCCCTTGGGCGAGTGCACGTACTCGATCGGGTCTTCCACGGTGATGATGTGGTCGGTGCGGGTGGCGTTGAGCAGGGACACCAGCGCCGCGAGCGTCGACGACTTCCCCGAGCCGGCCGGGCCCGTCACCAGCACGAGGCCCTGGTGGAACTCGGTCAGCCGCTCGAGCACCTTGGGCAGCCCCAGGGACTGGAGCGTCGGCGGCTCGGCGGGAATCGGGCGGAACACCGCGTCCCACCCGCGCTGCTGCTTGTAGAAGCTGGCGCGGAAGCGGCCCACGTCCGGCAGCACCAGCGCCGCGTCGAGCTCCCAGGTGGTGTCCAGCACCGCGCGCTGCTCGTCAGAGAGCGCGTCCTTCAAGATGAACTCGACGGCCTGCGCGTCGAGCACGCCGGTCTTCAGCTCGCGCAGGGTCCCGCCCACCCGCATCTGCAGCGCCGCGCCGGCGTGCACGTGCACGTCCGACGCCTTGGACTCCATCGCCTTGGCGAGGATCTGCTTGAGCGACGGCAGCCGGGCGCGCTTCTGCTGGGCCACCTCGTCGTCGAAGGACATGGCCTTCGCGGGCTTCTTGGGACCGACGTGGTGCAGCGGCTCTTCAGGGACCGGCGCGGCTGCGGGCGCGGGCTTGGCTTCGGCGGGCTTGGGCGCTGCGGGCGCAGGCACCGCCGAGGAGGTTTGGGCGGGGCTCCCTGCAGCCTGCTTCTGCTTGGCCAGGTACTGCATCTGCGCGTTGAGCAGCCAGTCGAGCTGCTCCTTGGTGATGAACTTGAGCTCGAGGAGCACGTCGCCCAGCCGCTTCCCCGGCGTGCCGGCCTTGTGCTTGGCGACGGCCTGGTTCACCTGCTCCTGCGTGAGCAGCTTGTAGTGGAGCGCGATCCGCCCGAGCAGCCCTTCTTCCGACGTC
This sequence comes from Myxococcaceae bacterium, assembly GCA_022842905.1. Classification (GTDB taxonomy): domain Bacteria; phylum Myxococcota; class Myxococcia; order Myxococcales; family Myxococcaceae; genus JALHOS01. Next base: position 26,579 of record JALHOS010000019.1, read on the forward strand.
GCTGTCATGGAGGCCGCGAAGCCTACCCGCCCTGGCCACCCGTCCGGGCAAATTTGAAGTCGTGTGAAGAACGGTGCGCCGACCCCACCCGCGCCGTTACCCTGCCCGACCGTGCCCCGCGAAGACCGCGACCAGAAGACGAAGAAGCAGCCCTTTCAGGTGACGCTCAAGCGCCTCTACGGGCTCGCCTGGCCCGAGCGCACCTCCTTGGGCTTGGCGACGGTGTTCCTCGTCGTCAGCGCGCTGGGCACGCTCGCCTTTCCGAAGGCCGCGGGCACGCTGGTGGACGAGGCGTTGGGCGGCGCTGGAGGGAAGGTCGACCTCGGGCGCGTCGACGGCATCGCCGCGCAGCTGCTGCTCATCTTCCTGGCGACCGCCGTGGCCAGCGCGCTGCGGTACATGATCTTCCAGCGCGCCGGCGAGCGGATCGTGTCCAAGCTGCGCACCGACCTGTACCGGTCGATCCTCTCGCAGGAGATCGCCTTCTTCGACGCGCAGAAGACCGGCGAGCTGTCCAGCCGGCTGTCCTCGGACACCGGCGTGCTGCAGACGACGGTGACGGCCAACCTGAGCATGGTGCTCCGCAACCTCATGCAGGCGCTCGGCGCGCTGGTCATGCTGCTGCTCACGTCGACGAAGCTGACCTTCGCCATGCTCGCCATCGTCCCGCCGGTGGCGCTGTCCGCCGTCATCGTCGGGCGCCGAGTGCGCAAGCTGGCGCGCGAGTCGCAGGACGCGCTGGCCAAGGCCAGTGAGGTCGCCGTCGAGTCGCTGGGCGGCATTCGCACGGTGCGCAGCTTCGCCGCCGAGCACTTGGAGGTGGCCCGCTACCAGGACGCGATCGGCCAGTCCCTCGAGTTGGCGTACCAGCGCATTCGGCTGTCGGCGGCCTTCTTCGGCACCGCGTTCTTCGCGGCCTTCGCCGCTGGCGCGCTGGTGTTCTGGTACGGGGCCCGCCTGGTGGCGAGTGGAGAGCTGTCCGCCGGCCTCCTCATCACCTTCCTCATCTACACGATGCAAATGGCCTTCAGCCTGTCGGCGCTGGCCGAGCTGTGGGCGGACGTGCAGCGGGCGTCCGGCGCGGCGGAGCGGGTGTTCGAGCTGCTCGCGCGCCCTCCGGCCATGGCCAGCGAGGGCGGCGTCGTCCCTGCGCAGATCACCGGCCGGGTGCAGTTCGAGAACGTGAGCTTCAGCTACCCGGCGCGCAAGGACGTGCAAGTGCTCCGGCACTTCAGCCTCGAGCTGAAGCCCGGACAGGTGGTGGCGCTGGTCGGCCCCAGCGGCGCCGGGAAGTCGACGATCGCCTCGCTGCTCTACCGCCTGTACGACCCAAACGAGGGCCGCGTGTCCCTCGACGGCGTGCCCTTCGCCGAGCTCGACGTGCAGGCGCTGCGGCGGCAGGTGGGCGTGGTGGCCCAGGAGCCGCTGCTCTTCTCCACCAGCATTCGCGAGAACATTCGCTACGGGCGGCCGGGTGCGACGGACGCCGAGGTCGAGGCGGCGGCCAAGGTGGCCAACGCGCACGGCTTCATCGCGGGCTTCCCCGAGGGCTACCAGACGCTGGTCGGCGAGCGCGGCATTCAGCTGTCGGGTGGGCAGAAGCAGCGCATCGCCATTGCCCGCGCGGTGCTCAAGGACCCCAAGATTCTGATTCTCGACGAGGCGACCAGCGCGCTCGACGCGGAGAACGAAGCGCTGGTCCAAGAGGCGCTCGAGCGGCTCATGCGCGGGCGCACCACGCTCGTCATCGCCCACCGGCTGTCGACGGTGAAGGGCGCGGATCGGGTGGTGGTGATCGACGGAGGCCAGGCCGTGCAGGCCGGCAGCCACGCCGCGCTCGTCACGCAAGAAGGGCTCTACAAGCGGCTCGTCGAGCGACAGTTCGCGGCGTGACGGTCCTTACGCGCGCGCCGCGCCCTGCCCTTTGACGACCGCGACCAGCAGCAGCCCGACCTCACGCTCGAGCTCCGCGAGCGTCGCCGACGCGCGAGCCAGATCGTTCTCGTGCCCCTGAAGCTCCAAGTCCTTCGCCGCGGCGCTCGCTCGCGGGGCCGCCAGGCTCACCAGCGCGCCCTTGAGCCGGTGCGCCGTCTTGCGAACCGCGACCGGCTCGCCGGCCTGCACCGCCGCCCGCACGTCGTCCAGCAGCGCCGGCCCTTCCTGCCGGAACAGCTGAATGATCTCGTCCATCAGCGACTCGTCTCCCGCGCAGTTGTCTTTGAGCGCCGCCCAGTCGATGACGTCCATGGCTCCCCACTCCTTGGGTCTAGAAGGACCCACCCGGCTCGTGCTGACCCACCGCCCTCACCTGACCGCGCAACTTCGCACGCCCAAGGCGTTGCCTAAAGCGTGCCAGACAGGCTTTAAGCCGCGCGCCCATGCCCGCCGACGCTTCGCTCTTGGCCACCGTGCCGTGGTTCGAACGGCTGGACGACGAAGAACGGTCGCTCTTGGCCGCCCACCTGGACGAAGTCGAGTTCAGCCAGGGGCAGTACGTGTTCAAGCGGGGCGACCCGGGCGGGGCGATCTTCATCGTCGCGGCGGGTGAGGTGGAGATCTTCATCGAGGACACGACGGGCCAGCGCGTGGTCTTCGAAACCGCGAAGGCCAACGACTTCTTCGGAGAGCTGTCGTTGCTCGACGGCGATCCGCGCAGCGCGTCGGCGCAGGCGGTGGCGGCGACGAAGGCCGTGCGGATCGACCGGCAGGACCTGGAGCTGCTCTTCACCAAACACCCCCACGCGGCCATGGACGTCATGGGCGCCATCGGCCGGCGGCTGCGCGAGGCGGACCGGCTGATCGGCTCGCGGCCGGTCGCCAGCCCCAACCAAGCGGTCGAAGAGCGGCTGACCACGGTGATGCGCATCGCCGACGTGGCCGCCGACTTCTCCGGCCGCTTCAGCTTTCTGTTGGTGCACGCGCTGTGGTTCGCCGTGTGGATCGTCCTCAACGTGGGCGTGCTCCCCGGCGTCGAGCCGTACGATCCGTTCCCCTTCGGGCTGCTGACGATGATCGTCTCGCTCGAAGCCATCTTCCTGTCGTGCATGGTGCTCATCAGCCAGAACCGCCAGGCCGCCAAGGAGCGCATTCGCTCCGACGCCGAGTACGAAGCGAACATGCGCGCGGGGCTCGAGGTGACGCACCTCCACACCAAGGTCGACACGCTCTACGAGCAGGTCGGGCAGCGGCTGGCGGCGATCGAGAAGGCGCTGGGCGTGTCGACCAAGCCCACCGTCAACCCGGTGACGCCGCCCAAGAGCTAACGCGGCACGCAGCCTGCACGGTAGGCGCTCTCGTGAGAGGGCGTGCCATGTCCGTGACGAACGACGCGGCGGGACTGGGTGTGGGGCTGTTGGCCGTGGCGCTGGCGGCCTGTGGGCCACTCGAGCCCGCGTCGAGCCCCGTGCTGCAGATGGGCTCGGATCAGTCGAGCATCGACGGGCGCAGCCAGCGGGCGATCATTCGCTTCCGGGCGTTCGACGCGAAGGGTGCGAACGGCAGCGGGCGGGTGGCGCTGACCGCGCCGATCGGCGCCTTCGTCGAAGGGGACAGCGTCGAGCTGAGCGACGGCCTGGCGACGGCGGCGTACCGGTGTGATCCCACCGAGCTGCCGGCCTGCGCGGGCGACGTGCGCTTGAGCGCGAGCTGGAACGGCGTGCAGCGCAGCATTCTGGTCAAGGTGGGCCCGCTCCCCGGCGCCCAGGTGCAGCGCTTCCGCGTGGAGCCGACCTTCACGCTGTCGGCCTTGAACGCGCTCGCCGTGTCGACCGACGGAACGGCGTGGGCCGTCGGTGAAGAAGGCGCGGTCGTTCGCTACGGGAGCGCGGGCTGGCAGGTGGTCCCGAGCGGGACGAGCCAGGCGCTCGTGGCGCTGACACCGCTGCCGGGCGCAAAGCTCGCCGCCGTCGGGGCGCGGACGACGCTGGTGCTCCTCGACCCCTCCCGGCCTCCCGTCGTCGTCCAGGGTGACGCGCAGGACGACTTCACCGGCGTGTACGCCGTCAGCGCGACGCAGCTCGTCGCCGTGACGAGCACCGGACGCACCGCGACGTGGGACGGCACAGGCTTTTCGTACCACCAGCTCACCGAAGAGCCGTTGGGTGGCATCAGCGGACGGGGCGCGGAGCTGTGGGCCTTCGGGCGCACCGGCCTCTTCCACGCCGACGTCACGGGCTGGCACCCCGAGTCCGCGCCGCTGTTCGCCAGCTGGCGCCGCATCACCGTCACCCAGGACGGCGTGTGGCTGGTCGGGCAGCGCGAAGACACGTCCGGCGAGTACATCGTCGTGCGGGGGCCCACGCCGGACTGGCGCTCGGTCGGCGCCACCCGCCTGGTCATGAACGACTTCACGTTCACCCCCGACAGCACCGAGCAGCTCGCCGTCGCCAACACGGACGTGCTCCGCCGAGACGGCACCGAGGCCTGGCAGCCGCTGTCCGCACCGTCCGGCGGCAAGGCGATCGCCGCCCGCTTCAAGGGCGACTTGATCGTCGTCGGCCCCAGGGGCTTCAGCGTGCACAAGGCGCAGTGAAGCGCTTGCGCCTCGGCGCGCTTCCCGCGTACGAAGTCAAACCGTGACCGACTGGTCGCACTTTCGGTGCGCCCAGGTCTGAACGCCACGGTCCAACGCGCGGAGGAGCACATGCTGGGGATTCCGTTGGGCCTCGTCCTCACCAACGTCGGCGAGTGGTTCATTCACAAGCACGTGCTGCACGGCCTGGGGCGGAACAAGAAGTCGTTCTGGTCTTTCCACTGGCACGACCACCACCGCTCGTCTCGGCAGCACGACATGGTCGACGAGCAGTACGTGCGGCCGATCTTCCGCTGGGAGCCGCAAGGCAAAGAAGTACTCGCGCTCGCGCTGGGGGCCGCGGCGCTGGCGCCGGCCTTCCCCGTGGCGCCGTTCTTCACGTCGACCCTCTGGTACGGCATGTGGCGGTACTACCGGATCCACAAGCGCGCCCACCTGGACCACACCTGGGCGCGAGAGCACCTGCCCTGGCACGTCGATCACCACTTGGGCAAAGACCAAGACGCCAACTGGTGTGTCACCCACCCGTGGTTCGACCACGTCATGAAGACCCGCAAGCGCTACGTGCACGGCGCGCGCGGCGTCTCGACGGAAGTGCCGGAGCCGACCGCCAGCCGCAGCCTGCTGCGCCGCGTGTGGGACGGGCTCGCCGCGGCCTGACCAAGTCTCCAAGCCAGCCAAACGCCTGGCGATTTCGACGGACTGTCACAAGAATCGGCGACCTCGCGTTGACGGTGGCGACGCACCTGAAAACCCCGACGCGAAAGGACACCGCCATGCTGCAAAGCCGCACCGAAGAGTCGACCCCCCACGCCTGTGTCATGAGCCTGGACGGCGTCGTGCTGCCGCTGACCGAGACCCGCTTCCTGGCCGACGCGAAGGCCGGGCTGGCGCTGGTGACGATCGTGCAGCGCTTCGTCAACCCGCACGCCGAGCCGCTCAGCGTGCGCTACCAGCTGCCGCTGCCGGCCGACGCCGCGGTGTCGGGCTTCGCGTTCACGGTGGACGATCGCCGCGTGGTGGGCCGCGTCGAGAAGAAGCAGGTGGCCCGGCAGCAGTTCGAAGACGCGGTGCTCGAAGGGCGCTCGGCGGCGCTGCTGGAGCAGGAACGATCGAGCCTGTTCACCCAGGAGCTCGGCAACGTGCCTCCGGGGGCGAGTCTGCTGTGTGAGGTGCAGCTCGACGTGCGGCTGGCCTACCTGCCCGAAGGCAGCTGGGAGCTGCGCCTGCCGACGGTGGCGGCGCCGCGCTACCTGTCCCAGGTCGGCGCGACCGAGCCGAGCACGCCGGTGACGGTGGCAGACCGGCCGACGGCGGTGGCGCTCGGCCTCGAGCTGACCGTGCGCGACGACGTCGTGGGCCCGCCGTCGTCCCCCAGCCACGCGCTGTCCTGCCAGGCGCGCGCGGGGGTGCAGGAGGTGCGCCTCGCCCAGGCCAACGCTGGCCTCGATCGCGACGTCGTCGTGCGCTGGCCCGTCGCGACCCCGAGCGTGGGCGCGGCGCTCGACGTCATGCGACCAGGCAGCGGGCCGCTGGCGCAGCGCGCGTACGGGCTGCTGACGCTGGTGCCACCGTCCACGCAGGCGCAGCCGCGCGCGACGGCGCGGGACCTCATCCTCCTCTTCGACACCTCGGGCTCCATGGGCGGCGAGCCCTTGGCCCAGGCGCAGCGGGTGGCGTTGGCGCTGATCGACACGCTGAGCGCGCAGGACCAGCTCGAGCTAGTGGAGTTCTCGACGAGCGCGCGGCGGTGGACGGCGCAGCCTGTCTCCGCCGACGAGCCGACGAAGGCTGACGCGCGGCGCTGGGTGAGGGGCCTCCGCGCGGCCGGCGGCACGGAGATGCGCACCGGTGTGCTCGAGGCGCTGGCCACCGTGCGCGCCGAGGCGCAGCGCCAGGTGGTGGTGCTCACCGACGGACTCATCGGCCAGGAGCAGAGCGTGCTCCAGGCGATCGCCGAGCGGCTGCCGCCGGGCTCTCGCGTGCACTTCGTCGGCGTCGGCTCGGCGGTCAACCGCAGCCTCACGCAACCCGCGGCGCGGCTGGGGCGGGGCGTGGAGCTGGTGCTGAGCCTGGGGGAGGACGCCGAGGTGGCGGCCAAGCGCATCGTCGCGCGGACGAGCTTGCCGGTGGTGACGCAGCTGAGCGTCGAAGGGACGGCGCTGGTGCGCAGCGGGGCGCAGCGCCCGGCAGACCTCTACGCCCAGGCTCCCGCGCTGTTGCCCCTCGAGCTCGACGTGAACGGCGGCACGCTGGTGCTGCGCGGACGCACGGCGGACGGGGAGTTCTGCCAGGTGCTGTCGGTGCCGCCGACGTTGCCGGGCGTGGGCAGCCCGGCGCTGGCCGCGGTGTTCGGCAGGGAACGGGTGGAGGACCTGGAGACGGAGCGCGCGGTGCGCGGCGCCTCGGCGGCGCTCGACGAGCAGGTCGAAGCGCTGGGCCTCGGGCACCAGCTCGCCACGCGGCTGACGTCGTGGGTGGCGATCTCCCAGAACGTCACCGTCGACCCCCGCGCGCCCAAGCGCACCCAGGTGATGCCGCAGACGCTGCCCTTCGGCCTGTCGGCGGAGGGCCTGGGCCTGCGCGGCGCGGTGTCGCTCGGGCGCATGCAGGCCGGTCTCGCCGCACCTCCGCCCCCAGCGCCCGTCTCGCGCATGGCGCCGGCGAAGAAGGTGAAGCTGAGCGAGCGGGCCCGGGGCGACTTCGAGGCGGAAGAGTCGGATCGCGCCGCGGCGCCGCGAGGGGCCTCAGGCGGGCCGCGCTTCGGGCTGGGCGCTTCGGAGCCCAAGGCCGACGTGGGAGCGAGCGACTCCTTCGAGAAGCAGGAAGGGACTCGCCGCGCTGAGCGGGTCGTGACGCCCAGGGAAGAGCCCGCCGACCGCGACGACACGGAGTCGGTGGAACGCAAGCCCGCGGCGGCGGCGAAGGCGTCGGGGCGGCTCATGCAGGAGGCCCCTGCGCCGCGGCGGTTGCGCGGGACGCTGAGGAGGACCGCCGCGGGCCGCTGGCACCTCGTGTTCGCCTTGCCGATCGACTCCCAGTTCTCCCCACCGGCCTCAGTGCAGGTGGTGACGGCGGACGGGGCGCACTTCCTCGTGTCGGTCGACCTGGGGACGAGCACCGCGCCGGGCCGCTGGTCGGCGGGCCTGACGGTGACGATCGCCCTGCTCGGTGAGCCGCCGACTGGGGCGCGCGAGGTCGAGCTGCTCGTGGACGGCGAGCGGTGGCTGGTCGAGCTTGCCGGCTGAGCCGCGGCGGGTGCGCCAGTGAGCTGCCGCGCAGGTGAATCACCCTCCGCGGCACCGCCGGCGGTGGCGCTGGCGTGGAGGGCGCCGCAACACTGGGGGAGCGTCACCCCAAGACACCACCTGGAATGCTACGAGGGAACGGCCGTGAGCGAAGCGCTGACTGACGAGCGGACGGAGCTGGCGGCGATCGCCCGCGGCGACGTGGACGCGTTCGCGCGGTGGGCCAGCGCGGTGGAGCGGTCGCTGCGCCTGAGCCTGCAGCGCTTCGCGGCGAGCGTCGACGTCGAGGTGGTGGTCCAAGAGACGCTCCTGCGTGTCTGGCAGGTGGCGCCGCGCTTCGTGCACGACGGGCGACCGCGGGCCCTGCTGCGCTTCGCGACGACGGCGGCGCACCACGTCGCGCTGGGCGAGCTTCGGCGGCTGGGCACGACCGGCGCGCTCGTCGCCCTCGAAGACGCACCGGAGCCGGCGGTGGACCCCAGGCCGCCGGACCCCCACCTGCGTCAGGCGATCGTCGGCTGCCACGAGAAGCTGCCCGACAAGCCCAAGGCGGCGCTCGCCGCCCGACTGCACAGCCGCGGCGCGGAGGATGACGCGGCGCTCGGCCAGACGTTGGGCATGTCGCTCAACACCTTCTTGCAGAACGTGACGCGGGCCCGAGCGGCGCTCAAGGCCTGCCTCGAGAAGCTCGGCATCGACGTAAGCGCGGAGGCCCTGCCATGACGGACGAGCTGCTGATCGAGCAAGTCGTCTCCGCGCACCGCGAGCGCAGCCTGGACGGCGCCGTGAAGAGCCACCCGGCCTGGCACGACCTGGACGAGGCCGGTCGGGAACGGGCGTTCGCAGCGGCGCTCGAGCAGCGCGCGCTGGAAGCGGCGCTGGCGAAGGACGGCGTGACGACGACGGTGGCAGCAGTGCTGCGCCGCATCACCCAGGGGCGCTGAAGTTCCTCAACCGACCTGACTCCAGGACGGCGCCTGGTCGCCGAGGCTGCGCCGCGCGGCGTCGCTGGTGCCCGGCGGCTCCACCGCGCAGAAGACGGCGGTGGCTTGGCCCCTATTCCTCGGGTGGCGAGGCGCCCCTTCGCGGTCGCGGCGCCTCAGGCAGCCCGCGGGCCCGTCGCGTCAGTACAAGAACACGGCCCCAAAGTTCGCCCTCACCCCAGCGTCCGCCGGAGGGTTGACGCCCTGCCCGTTGCCCGACTCCGTGAGGGCGCCGACCGCGAGCGTCGCGCCGTCGGCGGTCAGGACGACGGACGAGCCGAAGCTGTCACCCGTCCCAGGGTAGCGCGACTTGACGAACGAGCGCTGGGTCCACGTCGTCCACCCGTTGCTCGTCGACAGCACGCGCACCGCGCCGGAGTTCGGCAACAGCGAGTTCTCCGGGCCCCCGACTCCGGCCGAGTTGCTCGAGTCGCCGACGCCCAGCGCCAGCAGCGTGCCATTGCGGGCGAAGGACGGCGTGCCGCTCCAGGGCAGGACCGCGCGTTCGACCCATGTCGTCCCGGCGCGCGTGAAGACGTACGTCGCGTTGGTCGCGGTGACGGCCAGCGTGTTCCCGTCCTCACTGAAGCGACTGGTGACGCCGAAGAAGCCGTTGGTCACCACGGTCGAAGGCTTGATGGTCGCTTCGAGCACCCAGTTCAGGCCGTCGTCGGTGAACACGTACAGGACGCCGGAGCGAGAGGCGCCCGCGCCGTTGAGCGGGTTGTTGATGCCGGTCGTCGAGGAGCTCTCGTTGTAGTTGCCGACGGCGATGGTGCGCCCGTCGCCGCTGATCGAAACGCCGCGTCCGACGCCCGAGACGTAAGCAACCGGCGGCGTGCGCGCGTTGCCCCAGCCGCCGTCGCCCAGCTGTGAATACGTCCTGGCGCCGTGCACGTACGAGCCGTTGATGACCTTCGTGCCGGCGCGATCCATGCCGATTTGGTTGAAGTCACACGTGCCGGAGACGCCGAAGGTCAGCTGCGCCGGCCCGGCGACGTGGGACCAGACGCCCGCGACACGCTTGAAGACGTAGGAGCGGCAGGTGCTGGTCGAGTCACCGACCACGAGCGTGTCACCGTCGCCGCTCAGCGCGACGGCCTCCCCAAAGCCGCCCCCGGTGCCAGCGACCACAGGCAGGGGCTGGGCGACCCAGCCGCTCGGGCCTCGGGCAAAGACGAACACCCCTGGGTAGGCGCCGAAGACGAGCGTGTTGCCGTCGAGGCTCAGCGCGCTGGTGATGCCGCCGAGCGACGTCAGCGACGTCGGCTTGAAGTACCCGATCGTGGGGACGCCGTTCGGAGCGACGGTCAGCGGCGTCGACAGGACGGAGCAGCCCAGCGGGTTGCACGCGCGGACTGCGTAGCGAGCGTTTGCCCAGTCCACGAGGTGCACGGAGACGTCGAGGTCGACCTGCGTCCCGGTGATGCTGGGAGGCCCGACCGGCGCGAACGTCCCGGTGCCCGGGTTTTCCAGCAGCTCGTACCACGAGGCGTTGGGCACCACGTTCCACGAGAAGCGCAGCTGCTTGAGGCCGTAGGCCAGCGCGACCGTCGGCGCGACCGTGGGGGCCGGGGGCGGCTGCGCGGCGAAGAGGCGCGCGACGTCGGCCTCGGAAAGCTCGCGATCGAAGATGCTCAGGTCGTCGCGCTCGACCAGGGACGGCCCGACGACCCAGCGCAGGTTCGGCGCCCGCTGCCAGCCGCAACAGTCCTCGAAGTGGCCCCGGCGGACGCCGTTGACGTACACGCTGCGCGTCATCTGCGTCGACGGCCCCGTGCCTGGCCCGACGGCGGTGATGACCACGTGCGCCCAGTCGCCGACGTTGGTGGCCACGGAGGACGGGATCGCGACTCGGTTCGGCGCGCCGTCCCAGTAGAGGTAGTGCTGCCAGAAGAACGAGCTGCCCGACACCGGCGCGCTCGTATGGAACTGCACCGGCGTCGCTCCGAATCCGAAGTCGATCGAAGCGATCACCGTGATCCAGTCGGCCGGCATCGGCACGCGCGGGACCCTGACCCACGCGGCGACGGCGTAGCCTCCGCGCCCGCCGTCGGTCGGGAGGTTGATGCTCTGAATGAGCTCCAGGCTCAACGGCGTGCCGCTGCTCTCTCCCAGCGCGCGGCCGGCGCGGCCGAGACGATCGACCACGTACCCTGAGCCGCCATCGACGATGGTGTCCCAGGTGCGACCGAAGGCCGCGTTGACCGTCCCGTCGAAGGGGAACTGCGCGATGAGGCCGCGGCTCGAGGAGCAGCCGACGTAGAGCCCGCCGACGTCGGCGCCCGACGTGGAGCCTTCGCCGCCGATGACGCTGCAGCGCTGGTTGGCGGGCTGCGCAGCGACGACGAGCGCGTAGCTGCCGGTCGCGGCCGCGGAAACGGAGAAGGAGACGACGCCTCCGTCGGACGAGGTGACGGTCGTCTGGTGCGCGCTGTTCGCGAGCGTGACCGAGGTCCCCGCTTCGAGGCCACGCACGGTGCCCGTGAGATTCACGAGCACCGAGCCGCCGCCGGTGCCTCCGCCCGCGCCCGCAGTGCC
>JALHOS010000020.1:0-3847 GCA_022842905.1 Myxococcaceae bacterium
GCAGCGGGTGCTGCAGGCCGCGAAGGACTGCGGCACGCCCGGAGTGACGGGGGCGATGGCCGCCAGCGCGTTGGCGGGGCACCTCGTCGAGCTGCGCGGTGCGCTGGCTTCCCCACCGGCGGCAGCGACGGCCCCGTCGGCGCCGCGCCCCGCACCCGCTCGTGCGCCGGAAGCAAGGCCCGAGGAAGTGGTGTCGCTGGAGCTGCCTGCCGTGGCGCCCCCGACCACTCGCGGCCGCGATCGCCGCGCGACGATGACGTCGCTGTCCGCCGACGCGGGCGACTCGCTCATTCGCGTCAGCCGCAATGCCGTCGAGAAGCTGACCGACGTGCTGGATCGTTCGGCGCTGGGCCTGGGGCGGCGCGAGCGGGAGCTCAAGTCGCTGGCCGAACTCCACACGCTCGCGCAGGAAGCGGCGGGGCTGGCCGCGCCGCAGCGGCGCTTGGGGGGTTCGGACGACGGCGCGCTCGAGGCGCTGCGCCAGCGCGTGCGCGACGTCGAGGTCGGCCTGCGCCAGGTGACGGCGGCGATGACACGGGACGTGGAGGCCGAGCGGATCGTTTCCGCCCAGCTGCGCGGCACCGTCCGTGAGCTGCGCACGGTGCCCGCCACCAACCTGTCCGACGTGCTTCGCCGCAGCGCGCGGGAGACGGCGGGGCGCGTCGGCAAGAACGTGCGCGTGGACGTGCGCGGTGAGCACCAGCGGCTGGACCGGCGGATCGTCGACGTCATGCGCGAGCCGTTGCTGCACTTGATGCGCAACGCGGTGGATCACGGCGTCGAAGCACCGCAGACGCGGCTGGCCAAGGGGAAGCCCGCGGAAGGGACGATCACCTTCAGCGTGGAGCTGCGCGGCGGGCGCATGCTGATGGAGCTGAGCGACGACGGCGCGGGGTTGGACTTGGCGCGCATTCGCGAGAAGGCGGTGGAGCGGGGGCTCTACGAGCGCCGGGAGCTCGAGGGCTTGAGCGACGCCGAGGTGGCGCGGGTCATCTTCCAGCCGGGCTTCTCCACCGCGGCGCAGGTGACGCAGCTGTCAGGGCGCGGCGTGGGCTTGGACGTGGTGGAGTCGACGGTGCTCAGCATGGGCGGGACGGTGAGCGTCAGCCACGTGCCCGGCCAGCGGACGACGTTCCGAATCGATCTCCCCCGCGCCCTGGGTGCGCTGCTCGGCCTGGTGTTGCGGGTGGGCGCACACCGCATGGTGGTGCCGAACGACTCGGTGCTGCGGCTGCGGCGGGTGACGCGGGGCGAGCTGACGGTGGTGGCCGGGCGGCCGATGGCGCGCTTCGGCGAGCAGTGGCTGCCCTTCGTGTCGCTGGCGCGGCTGCTGGAATTGACCGCGGACCGGCTGCCGCTGGAGAGCGACGAGCCGACCCCCGTGCTGGGGATCGTCGCCGAGTCGAAGGTCGTGGCGTTCGCCGTGGACGAGCTGAGCGATCAGCAGGAACTCATCGTCCACCCGCTGGGTCGGCACGTGAAGGAAGCGCGGCACCTGCTCGGGGCGGCGCTGCTCAACGACGGCGTCGTCGTGCCGGTGCTGCAGCCGGCGGAGCTGATTGAGCTGGCGGAGCGGCAGGCGCAGGGGCTGGTCGCCGAGGCGCCTCGGCCGTGTGTGTTGGTGGCCGACGACGCGTTCACCACTCGTGCGGCGATTCGCCACCTGCTCGAGATCGCCGGCTACCGGGTGCTGGTCGCCAACGACGGCGAGGAAGCGCTGCGGGTGCTGCGCGAGCGCACGGTTGACCTGCTGATCACCGATCTGCAGATGCCGAAGCTCGACGGCGCGGGCCTGACGAAGCGCGTGAAGGCCGATCCGCAGCTCCAGCACACGCCGGTGTTGGTGATCACCGCCCAGGACTCGGCGGAAGATCGCGCCGTGGGCATGGAAGCCGGCGCGGATGGGTACCTGGTGAAGCGAGACCTCGAGCGCGGCGCGCTGGTCGCCCGCGTCCGGCAGCTGATTGGAGAGCGCTCGTGATTCGGGTCTTGATCGCCGACGACTCGGCGTCGTTTCGAGAGGTGCTCAAGGGGCTCATCGCCAAGGACGCGCGGCTGAGCGTGGTGGGCGAAGCGGCTTCGGGCGCAGAGGCCCTCGAGCGGGTACGAGCGCTCAAGCCCGACGTGCTGACGTTGGACGTGAGCATGCCCGGGCTCGACGGCTTCGACGTGCTGCGGGAGGTGATGACGACGGCGCCGCTCCCGATCCTCGTCATCAGCGCAGCGGCGCAGGACGGGAAGGACACGGTCAGCTTTCAGGCGTTGACGCTCGGCGCGCTGGACGTGCTGGGCAAGCCCAACCTGGGCGACGCCCGCGCGCTGGCCAAGGCGGGGGAACGGATCTGCCAGGCGATCCGCGTGGTGGCCGGGGTGCGGCCCGTGACGCGCACCGCTTCGGGGACCGCGATCCCGGTGGTGAGCGCTGCGGGAACCGGCACGTCGGCGGGTCCCGCGGTGAGGATCGGTGAGCGACCGCCCGCGGCGTGTGTCGGCATCGCCGCGTCGACCGGTGGCCCGCAGGCGCTGCAGACGATCTTACGGGCGCTCCCGCCGAGCTTCCCCGCACCGATCCTCGTGGCCCAGCACATCGCCGAAGGGTTCACCGCCGGCCTCACGAAGTGGCTCGCGCAGGAGACGCAGCTCAAGGTGAAGGTGGCAGAGCCTGACGAGCAGCTGTCGGCCGGCACGGTGTACTTCGCGCGGGACGGGCACCACCTGCTCACGTCGCGCGGCCGTGTGCGGCTCGACGCGGCGCCGGAGGTTCGAGGCGTGCGGCCTTCGGCCAACGTGCTGCTCGCGGCGGTGGCGCGGGACTTCGGGCGCGCAGCGCTGGGCGTGGTGCTGACGGGCATGGGCGACGACGGAGCGCTCGGGCTTCAGCTTGTCAAGCAGCAGGGCGGGTACACGCTGGTGCAGGACGAGCACACCGCGGTGGTGGCCGGCATGCCGGTGGCGGCGCGCGGGGCGGCGGAGGCCGCGTTGCCGGTCGATCGCATCGCCGACGAGCTGGTGCGGCTCACGCAGGTGGCAGGCGCGACGGAGCGCAGGCGCCGGCTGCTCCTGGTGGACGACTCCGAGACGATGTTGCGGATCGAGCAAGCCATGTTGCAGGGCCGCTACGAGCTGTTCTTGGCGCGCAACGGGCAAGAGGCGGTGGAGGCCTGCCGCACGCTGCAGCCCGACGCGGTGCTCATGGACTACACGATGCCGGTGATGAACGGCGGCGACGCGCTGCGCGAGCTCAAGTCGGACTTCCGCACCGAGGCGATCCCCGTGGTGATGATCACCGGCGAGACGGATCCGTCGATCTGGAAGCGGTGTGAGGCCGCCGGCGCGGTCTGCGTGCTCAAGAAGCCCCTGACGGAGCCCATGCTGAACCAGGCGCTCAAGCGGGCGAACGTGGTCGCGGACTGAAGCGCCGTCGGCGCGCCGGGGCTATCGTCCTCGGCGCCATGGCGAACGAGGGGACTCCAGAGGCCGAAGCACCCGCGGCGCAGCCCGAGGCCGATGCGAAGAGCGCGCCGGACGTGATGACCCCGCGGGACGAGGCGATCGCGCTGTTGCGGGCTGGCAAAGACGCCGACGCGATCTGGGACGTGCTTCGCGCGAAGGGGCTCGACGAGGCCGACGCGGTGCTGACGCTGCAGTCGGCCTACCGCGCGCTCGGGCGTGAGGCCGAGGTCGCGGAGATGTCGACGGTCGAGCTGCTGTCGCGCTCGCAGTCGGACCTGCCGGTGGTCGGCGACCGCCCGAAGCCGGCGCCCGAGGCCACGCTGGCCGAGGTGTGTGAGCGCTGTGGCGGGTTCGCCACGGCGGAGGTGCCGCTGAAGCTCGTGCTCGGGCGGAC